>DATDHE010000092.1:0-5676 GCA_036521695.1 Candidatus Acidiferrum sp.
GAGACCGAAGACATACATGCCGCGACCGTATCCAAGACTCCCGGAATGAATAATGAGGAAATAGAAAAACGAGCTGAACGCAGAAACAATGACGAGGTAGGTGAGAACTTGAACGCGAGAACGCGCGGGTTGGGCCACGAAGGCCTCCGGTTTGAGGATGGACCATACAACGGGAGGAGTCGCGATACAAGTGCGGTGCGGGGCTAGGCTCTTGCCTTCTCAAGCATTTCGTCCCAGATGCCTTTCGATTTCAGTATGAGCTCGACGGCTTCGCGGATGGCTCCTTTTCCGGCAACCGCTCTGGTGACGTAGTGCGCCGCGAGTTTCACTTCGCGGACGGCGTCGCCGACAGCGACTGCAAGGCCGACGCGGCGCATGACGGGCAAGTCTGGGAGATCGTCGCCGACGTATGCAACCGCGGACTCGGGGACACCTGTTGTTTTGAGGATTTCCTCCAACGCTGGAATTTTCGTCGGCTGCTTTTGGTAGATGAATTCCATTTTCATCTCGTTGGCGCGGCGGACAAGAGCGGGACTTTCCCGCCCCGTGATCACTCCTGTGCGGATGCCTGCGGTGTGCGCGAGCGTCAGACCCTGGCCGTCGTGAGCATCAAAGTTTTTGATTTCGAGGGCCGTGCCATCCGGCTGGGAAAGTAAAATGACGGAACCATCCGTCATCGTGCCGTCCACGTCCATGAGGAGGACTTGGATTTGCTTTGCGCGTTTCGCAAGGCTTGCGGGGATTTTGATCATTTCTTCTGCCAAGGTTTGCTCCCGGTAGAAAGATCGCAACAAATCGCAGAACTAAAGATCCGCAACTACATAAGCTCTAGTGTCCAGAGGTCGTGGAGGTGAACGACGCCGAGGACCTTATTTCCTTCATCGACTACGACCACACTCGTGATTTTGCGTTTTTCCATTTGATTCAGCGCTTCGCTGGCAAGGACGTGGGGGCCGATCGTTTGTGGGTTGCGCGTCATCGCAGCGCCTGCCGACATTTCGAGCGTTGCGCCGCGGTGTTTTTCCATCAAGCGGCGAAGGTCGCCGTCGGTGACGATGCCAGCCAGGCGCCCGTCTGTTTCAAGCACTGTGGTCATGCCGAGACCTTTGCTGCTCATTTCGTGGATGACGTCATGCATCGGAGCGTCCAGCGCAACGCGAGGCAGAGCGTTGCCTGCATGCATCGTGTGCTCGACGCGCAGAAGTTTTGTGCCCAGGCGTCCGGCGGGATGAAGGTCGGCGAAATCTTGCGGCTGGAAGCCGCGTCGTTCGAGTAACGACACGGCCAACGCGTCACCTACAGCCATAGCGACTGTGGTGCTTGCAGTTGGAGCGAGGTTTAGCGAGCAGGCTTCTTCGCGGACGGCGACGTCAAGGGTAACGTCGCTCGCTTTGGCGAGAGTCGATTGAATCTTTCCGGTTAGCGTGACGATCGGGGCTTCGAGGCGCTTTAAGGCTTCCAGTAGGTGGATGATTTCCTCTGTTTCGCCGCCGTAGGAAACGGCCAGCACGGAATCGCCGCGAGCGAGCATGCCGAGATCGCCGTGGAGGGCGTCGGCGGGATGCAGAAAAAAGGATGGAGTGCCGGTGCTGGAGAGTGTAGCGGAGATTTTGCGGCCGACGAGGCCTGATTTGCCCATACCTGTAACGACGACGCGGCCTTCGCAGGCGAACAGGATGTCGACGGCTTTTTCGAAGGAAGCATCGAGGCGTGCGAAGACGTCTTGGATGGCTTGGGCTTCGATTTTCAGAACGCGGCGGGCGGTGTCCAGACTCAACAGACACCTCCCTGGTATTTCGTAAGCATTGCATCTAAAGGACTTACGATTTTCATAAGTCCTTTGTTTGCAATCGTTACAGCCAACATCGTAAGTGTTGCTTCTAAAGGGTTTAAGTTCACTGGGGGGGGGCGTTTGTGGCGCGGGGGACAGGCGTTCATTGGACGCTCCAGCGGCGGACGACCGTGGAGAGTTCTTTGAGGCGCTTGAGCAGGGCGGGGAGTTGCGAGAGTGGGAGGGCATTGGCACCGTCGGAGAGGGCTTCGGCGGGGTTGTCGTGAGTTTCGAGGAAGATGCCGTCAACGCCTGCGGCTACGCCTGCGCGGGCTAGCGGCTCGATGAATTCAGGTTGGCCGCCGCTGGCGTGGCCCTGGCCGCCGGGGAGTTGGATGGAGTGGGTGACGTCGAACACAACCGGATAGCCGAACTTTTGGAGAGTCGGAAAAGAACGCATGTCCACGACGAGATTCTGGTAGCCGAAGGATACGCCGCGTTCCGTAATGATGATATCGGTGTTGCCGGTGCTAGCGATTTTTTCTACGACGTTGGCCATGTCCCAGGGCGATAAAAATTGCGCTTTCTTGACGTTAACGACGCGGCCGGTTTTGCCGGCGGCGAGCAATAGATCGGTCTGCCGGGCGAGGAAAGCTGGAATTTGTAAAACGTCGCAAACCTCGGCGGCCAGTTGCGCATGGGAAGGTTCGTGAATGTCGGTCAGAATCGGTAGCTTCAAATCGGATTTGATTTTGCCAAGAATGCGCAGGCCTTCGGCAAGGCCCGGCCCGCGGAAGGCTTTCACGGACGAGCGGTTGGCCTTGTCGTAGGAGGCTTTGAAAATGTAGGGGACGCCGCAATCGGCGGCAATTTTGGCGACTTTTTCCGCCATTTTGCGGGCGTGGGTTTCGTTTTCAATGACGCAAGGACCGGCCATCAGAAACAGTGGGTTGCCGAGTCCGAGGCGCAGCGAGCCGAGAGCTATGTTGCGAGCAGTGTCCATGGAAGTTAACGAAGATAGCATACACGCAGGACTGATTTGGAGAATTGCTCGATTGCCTGAGTGGGCCAGTCTCCGGTAACGCGACTTGGACGAAGCCGCCTGCGGCGGCGACGCTACGCGTGAGGCGCTCGGTGCGGTGGTTGCCAGTCCGCTGAGATAAATTTGGGTCACGAGGAGGTCCCCGTGACCCATCTAAGAAAAATGATGCTGGAAGAACTCCAGCGTCGTAATTGCGCTCAAACTACCATAGGCAGTTACATCCGCATAGTGGAAGATTTTTCACAACTCTTCCAGCGTTCTCCTGACCACCTGGGACCCAAGCACATTCGCGAATACCAATCGGAACTGTTCACCAAGCGGAAGTACGCAGCGAGCACCGTCACGGTATATCTTGCCGTTCTGCGATTCTTCTACACCAAGATGCTCAAGAGGGCCTGGAGCACAGCCGAGACTCCCTATCCGAAAAGGACATTTTCGCTGCCGACCATCCTGCGGGAATGACGGAAGGGGGCGAGACAGTCTCGGAGTGCGGAGGGTGCTTTAAAAGGGGCGCAGCGTTCGAAGCTCCCTTCGTTCCTCTGGGCAAGCAGGGTAAACGTGCTGCGCCGCTACAAAGGCTTTGACTAAGCGTTGGCGTGCGGCGCAACGCCGCGGGCCTGAGGGCGCTGGGGACCTGTTGCGGGGCGCGACAGAATTTTCTTGTGTTCAAGCGCGGCGCCGATGAAGGCTGCGAAGAGCGGATGCGGTTCGAGCGGCTTGGACTTGAATTCCGGGTGAAACTGGCAGCCGAGGAACCACGGGTGCTCGGGGGCTTCGATGATCTCGACGTAGTTTTCGTCGGGAGTGCGGCCCGTGATGCGGAGGCCGGCGTTCGTCAGGGTTTTTTCGTAGTCGCGATTGAATTCGTAGCGATGGCGGTGGCGCTCGCTGATTTCGGTTTTGCCGTAAGCGCGATTCGCGAGGGAACCGGGTTCCAGTTTGCAGGGCCATGCGCCGAGGCGCATCGTGCCGCCCATTTCGTCGACGCCGAGGAGTTCCCGCAGTTTGTAGATGACGCGATGGGGCGTCTGCGGGTCGAACTCGGTGCTGTCAGCTTGTTTTAGGCCGGCAGCGTCGCGAGCGTATTCGATTGTCGCGCACTGCATGCCCAGGCAGATGCCGAAGAACGGAATTTTATTTTCGCGAGCGTATTGGATAGTGTGGACCATTCCGGCGATGCCGCGCTTGCCGAAGCCACCGGGGACCAGGATGCCATCGTAGCCACACAGGCGCGCTGCGGCGGTTTCCGGCGAGTCAATTTCTTCGGCTTCAATCCACTCAAGAACGGTTTTGTGATTGTGTGCCAGGCCGCCATGCAGGAGAGCTTCGCGGAGGCTTTTGTAGGCGTCTTCGAGTTGAACATATTTACCCACGACGGCGATGCGAATTTCGCCAGCGGGATTGTGCATGCGGTAGACAAGGTCGAGCCAGGGGCGCATGTCGGAAGGGCGCTCTTCCAACTTCAAATGGCGAAGAATCTGGGCGTCGAGACCCTCGCGGCTAAGTTCCACGGGGACGGCATAAATCGTGTCGACATCTTCCATGGAAATGACGCAGGCTTCGGCGACGTTGCAGAAGAGGGCAATTTTTTTCTTGAGGTCGCCGGGAATGTGGCGGTCGCTGCGGCAAAGCAAAATGTCGGGTTGAATTCCAATGCCGAGCATTTCCTTTACGCTGTGCTGCGTGGGCTTGGTTTTCAGCTCGCCCGCGGCGGCGATGAAAGGGACCAGCGTAACGTGGACGAAGAGCGTGTTCTCCGCGCCGAGATCGAGGCGCATTTGGCGGATGGCTTCGAGGAAGGGAAGCGATTCGATGTCGCCGACCGTCCCGCCGATCTCGACGATGACGACGTCTACTTCGTCGGAAACTTTTTTAATGGTGGCTTTGATCTCGTCGGTGACGTGCGGGATGACCTGGACCGTTTTGCCGAGATAGTCACCGCGGCGCTCCTTGGTCAAGATGGTTTCGTAGATGCGGCCGGTGGTCCAGTTGTTGTCGCGGGAAAGTTTGGCGTGGGTGAAGCGCTCGTAATGGCCGAGGTCGAGGTCCGTCTCCGCGCCGTCTTCGGTCACGAAGACTTCACCGTGCTGAAATGGGCTCATCGTACCGGGATCTACATTCAGGTACGGGTCGCATTTCTGAAGGGTGACTTTGAAACCGCGACTTTCGAGGAGACAACCGATAGAGGAAGC
This sequence comes from Candidatus Acidiferrum sp., assembly GCA_036521695.1. GTDB lineage: Bacteria > Acidobacteriota > Terriglobia > Acidiferrales > UBA7541 > Acidiferrum. Next base: position 5,006 of record DATDHE010000092.1, read on the forward strand.
TGCAACTCCCTTTCCAAGTGAGGAAACAACACCGCCGGTAACAAAAATATATTTTGGCGCCATCCATGCAGCTCGCGTCCGGGATTCCCCAGTTCGTCGAGCTTATCAGCCCTCCACAGGAGTGACGTACGCATAATTATCATCGGAATGCGCACGGCTGTCAAATCGAAGAACGAATCCAATAAAATAGGGGAACTTGTAAATTCAAACAGGGGAACTAGAACGAAAAGGCAGTGGGAAGCAGGGTTGCAAAAATATGTATGCCGCGAAACTTTTTTGGGCGAAGCGGGTTTGCTTTTTGCGAGGGGCATGTGTGTGCGCAAGATTGTGGTGAGATTGTTGCGAGCGAAAGTGTTGTCGATTTGGACAAAATGTACTCGAGGGGGAACTGTTTGCGGTCATTGAACATCCAAAGAGTGGTACATCTGCGTAGAGCCGCGATCTAAGCGCGGTTACGCTATCCAGAGGGATTCCTCGCGAATCTCTCGAACGTGGGGAAGGGGTAATGAAATTAAAAATTCGGCTGTCCTTGGGCAGTGCAGTATTGGCAGGGGCTCTACTGTCCGTATCCTTCGCAGGCGCACAGCAACAACAAACAGCGGTTGCACAGGCCAACACAACTTACGATGCGAGCCGGGAGACGACCTTAGTTGGCAAGGTTCTTTCATACA
>DATDHE010000093.1:0-36237 GCA_036521695.1 Candidatus Acidiferrum sp.
GCCCCGCAGGGGGACGAGAATTCATTGGCTGTGTGTGAGGCTGTGTGACTTTCTGCGCCACTATACCAAGCTGGTTCCGACTCGAGATAAAACTCGACCCGAAAGCAAATGATGGGGTTCGAAGCAGTTGGCGTCTTAGAAAAAGCATCCCATCCTCCTATCGAGAGGAGCCCGGCCCGGTCCACGATACCTGCTTAAATGGAGTTCAGGGAAGGGTAAAGGTGAGGTTCTGGGCGAGTTGCCGGGGAGTGGGAAGCAACAGTCAGACCGATTTGCTTTAACGCTTGGCCTAAAGCTTAGCAAGACGTGTAGTCGGAAACCGACTCAACGCCTATATGGTACGTTGGTTGAGCCTCTGCCAAGACGGGTGCTATTCTGCTTTCTATGGCGGATCCCGCTATCTCCCCGCCCGAACTAACTCCTGCAGCGCCGCTCGAACATTCCCGGCGCCAGCTCGAAGCCTTGCTCGAAGTGGCCGAATCGATTGCGCAGCATCGCGATCTTGCCGCTCTTTTTCACGATCTCGCGGAGCGTCTGCATTGCGTCGTTGATTTTGATTTCCTCACGCTCGTGCTTCACGACCCTGACCGCAATGTCATGCGTTTGCACATTCTAGAGACTCGCCTGCCGACTCCCGTAAAGACAGGCAGCGAATCGCCAGTGGAAGGACATCCTTCGGGCTGGGTCTGGCAATCGCAGCAGCCGTTTGTCGTCACCGACACGGAAGAGGATCACCGCTTCCCTGATTTCCTGTATCGGCTGCGCGAAGTGGGCGTGCGCTCTTTAGCCATGGTTCCTCTTACCACCGCGCAGCATCGCCTCGGGGCGATGGGTTTCGGAAGGCTTGTGCCGCAAGTCATCACGGATACGGAACTGCAATTCATGCAGCGCGTTGGCAGCCAGGTTGCCGTGGCCGTCGATAACGCGCTCAATTTCCAAACTTCCCAGGCCTACCAAATCCAGCTTGCCCGCGAACGAGATCGCCTGCAGGTTCTTCTGGACGTCAACAACGTTCTCGTCTCGACGCGCGAACTCCGCGAACTTTTTCGCGGCATCGTCAGCTCTCTCGAAAAAGTGATTCATCATGATTACACCAGTCTCGCACTTCGCGATTCCGCCTCGGGCCTGCTGAAAATTCACGCGCTCGATTTCTCCAGCAGCCCCGCCCTCTTCGACCTGGAAATCACTGTCCCTCTGGACACCTCGCCCTCCGGCATCTGCTTCACTACTGCGCAGCCGCTCCTCGCCCGCGGCGCCGAAATCGATAGGTTTCCGAATGAAATCATTCGCAGGCTCCGGGCGGAAGGCGTGCAAACGATCTGCTGCGTTCCACTGATCTCGCAGGGCCACACTTTCGGCACACTCAATCTCGCCAGCCGCCGCGAAGACGCGTTCCCTCACCAGGACGTCGAGCTTCTGCTACAAGTCGCCGCGCAAATCGCCATCGCCGTGGAAAACGCTCTGGCCTTCAAGCAAATTGACGCCCTGAAGGACAAACTTGCCGAAGAAAAGCTTTATCTTGAGGAAGAAATTCGCAGTGAATTCAATTTCGAAGAAATCATCGGTGACAGTCCGGCGCTGAAGCGTGCCCTGGCCCAGGTGGAGGTGGTCGCTCCCGCCGGCACCGCCGTCCTCATCACCGGTGAAACGGGAACCGGCAAGGAGCTCATCGCCCGCGCCATTCACAACCTCAGTCCGCGCCGCGAGCGCACGTTTGTCAAAATCAATTGCGCCGCCATCCCCAGCGGGCTGCTCGAATCCGAGCTCTTCGGCCATGAACGGGGCGCCTTTACCGGTGCTCTTGCGCAAAAAATCGGGCGCTTCGAACTCGCCGACCGCGGCACCCTTTTTCTCGACGAAGTCGCGGACTTGCCGCTTGAGCTGCAACCCAAACTACTCCGAGTTCTCCAAGAACAGGAGTTCGAGCGTCTCGGCAGCAATCACACGCAGCGTGTCGATGTCCGCATCGTTGCGGCCACGAACGGAGATCTCGCAAAGCTCGTTGCCGAGCGCACTTTCCGGAGCGATCTTTACTACCGCCTAAACGTTTTTCCCATTCACATACCGGCGCTCCGCGAGCGCTCGGAAGATGTCCCTCTGCTCGTCCGCTATTTCGTGCAGAAATTCAGCCGCCGCCTCAACAAATCCGTCGCCTACGTTCCCGCGGAGGCCATGGACGCTCTAGTGGGTTATTCCTGGCCCGGCAATATTCGCGAGCTCGAGAATTTCATCGAGCGCGCCGTTCTTCTTTCCCCGGGCAAAGAGCTCCGAGTCCCCGTGGGCGAACTAAAATCTAGTGACGTTTCAAGTCTGGCGGGAAGTTCCGCCGTAGGCGTGGACTCTTCTTCATCCTCTAGCTCCTTAACTTCCTCGACTTCCTCTAGTTCGTCGATTTCCACGCTCGAAGACGCCGAGCGCCAGCACATTCTCCGGGCACTGCGGCAAACCGAGTGGCGAATCGCCGGTTCGAAGGGCGCCGCCGCGATCCTCGGCATGAAACGCACCACCCTCCAGGCGCGCATGCGCAAGCTGGGTATTCGCCGCCCGGTTTAACGCTCCTCCGGCGCATAATTCCCGCCACTGCTTATCGATTTTTTAACTGGGCTTTCTTCTATGCGAGGAGTAGATTCCTTTTCAACCAGCCACCTGCGAGGTCCCCATGAAACTGCTTGCCGGTGTTTTCGTTTTCTTGTCGTTCGGTCTTCTCTCATTTGCGCCGCCCGCTTCTGAAGCGCCTACCGGCTTCGACAACAAAAGCAACGGTGTCGTCGACGACGCCACGCACACCGCCGACCAGGCCAAATTCGAAGAAGTGGAGGCCCTCAGCGACGGCCTCGGGCCGCTGTACAACGCGCAGTCTTGCCGCGAGTGCCATCAAAACCCCACGTCTGGCGGCTCCAGTCAGGTTAGCGAATTGCGCGTCGGCCACAATAACGCTCAGGGTGTGTTCCAAAATCCGGAAGTTCCCATCAATCACGGCGCAGAAATTATCAAAGGCCGCTCTTTGATCAACGACCGGGCCATCTGTCCCAGCGGTGCTTTCCCCAGCACCGAAATTCAGGAGCATGTTCCTGACACCGAGAAGATTCGAACGTTCCGCGTTTCTCTAAATGTTCTCGGCGATGGTTTCGTCGAAGCGCTCTCAGACCAAACCCTGCTCGACCTCGCCAAAGACCAGTGCAAAAAGAGCCACGGCAAGATTTGCGGTCAGGCACTTTACGTCCCCATCGTGGAGGTCCCGGGCAAAACCGCTGTCGGCCGCTTCGGCTGGAAAGATCAGCACGCCAGTCTTTTGTCTTTTTCAGCTGACGCCTATCTCAACGAGATGGGAATAACCAATCGCCTGCAGCCTGATGAAGTCACCAATCTTTGCAACACGGCCACCGAACCCAACGATACGCCCGGCGCTGACGGCCTCTCCGATATCGATCACTTCGCGCGATTCATGCGTGCCTCGGAAGCTCCCGCTCGCGACGTGACGCTCTCCCAAACGCCCGAGGCCAAAAATGGCGAAGCCGTCTTCGAAAAAATCGGCTGCGCCACATGTCATGTGATTACGCTTACGACTGCTGCCGCCGGCACCCCCATTAACGGCGGCAACTTTACGATTCCAGCTGCGCTCGGCGATAAGACGTTTCATCCTTACGGGGACTTCCTTCTGCATAACGTCGGTACCGGCGACGGTATCGTTCAGGCCATTCCCGAGCACTACGGCAAAAGAATTGCCGGGCATCCCGACTTGATGAGCTCAACATTCCCCAAATTCCAGAGCAGCGCCAACAAGGTCCGCACCGCGCCGCTGTGGGGCGTTCGACTCCATTCGCGCCTGATGCACGACGGAGCGTCCACCACGCTCTCTGACGCCATTCGGCGCCACCGCGGCGAAGCCGCGCAGGTCACGGATGAATTCGAAAAGCTGACACCTGCGGAAAAGAAAGCTCTGCTTACTTTTCTACTGTCTCTTTGACGTTTGCACACGGCTGGCGGAGTGCTTTCTTTTTTACATCGGGCACGGCATGCCGTGCCCCTACGGCCCTTTGCCGGTTCTCGAGTGCTTCATTCGAACTGCAGCACAACGATCTCGGGGTTCGAACCAAGCCGCAGAGGCGGTCCCCATGTGCCGGCTCCGCTCGACGTGAATACTTGCATCTTCCCGATCCGGCTCAAGCCGTAAACAAACTGGCGGTAAATCCGCCGCGCCATCCAGCTCCACGGAATAAACTGCCCAACGTGTGTATGTCCGGAAAGTTGCAGGGAAACGCCTGCAGCCTCGGCAACATGTGGATGGTCGGGTGCATGCGTCAAGAGAATGCTGGCGCGTTCGCGATCCACGCCGACGCCCTCCAGCACAGACGCAAAATGTGCGTCATGCGTTGCGTGACGGTAAGGCACGCCAATAATCTGCAAGCCGTCCGCTTCCACTTTCTCGTTGCTGAGCACGCGCACTCCAGCGGCCTCAACGGCCCGCAAGTATTTGCTGTCGTCGCCAAATTGCTCGTGGTTTCCCGCCACAAAGTACACACCATGCGGCGCCGTTAACTTGCTCAAGGGAGCGGCTGCCCGTTTTGCGTCAATCGCCGTTCCGTCGTATAAATCGCCGGCAATAAAAATCGCGTCAGGCTCTTCCTTCAGAATTTTCGCTACCATGCGACGCAGAAAGCTGCCGTTGCGCACGTGACCCAGGTGCAGATCGCTGATCAGCGCAGCTTTGCGCCCACGCCAGGCCTCCGGCAAGTTCGCCAACCGCACCGTAATTCGCGTGATGCGCGTCCAGCTCGCGTTGAAAACTCCGTAGAATCCGGCGGCAACCGCCGCTCCAAACAGCATTTCCACGATCAGGTGGAAATTCGCATGCAACCCGGCCGCCCGCGTAACTCCGAAAACAACCCATGAGGAAACGGCCGCAAGAAAGAGAAAACTCAGCATTCCCAGCCAAATCGCCGCCGCGCGGTAAAACACGCGCAAAGCCGCACCTGTATACCGAAAAGCCAAAAGCGAAGCCGCCAGAAAACTGACGGACAAAGCGCCCATTAGAATTTTGAGCCACAACGGTCCGCCCGCTGCGCTTTCCCCGGCCGATATCACCCAGGTCTCATAGAGCAGAAAATGCGTCAAAAAAAGAACCGTCTGAATCACCGCAATAAAACCGAGCAATCCTGGTCGTATTCGCATAGCCAATTAGATTCCCCAACCCCTCATTTGTATTCATGGTCTTCGCGTCTATCTGTCGCCTGCCCGCACCCGTCGATTGGGTCGAGAGGGGGAGTTCAGAAGCCCTTTCAAAAAACGTCCGTCTAATCGGACGACAGGTATAGATGGGCGGGCCTTTGAATACTCCTCTGAGCAGACGAATCCCCGTCCGGAGGCAAAGCATGAAAAGAGCACCTCTGTTGTTTCTGCTGTTCGGCTTATTCAGTGCGCGCCCTTTGCTTGCGCAAACGGCCCCGGATGGAATTTGGGAGGGTTATGACGGGGAGTGGCGGCACGTCACGCAACAACTGGTCGCTCTCGCGGAAGCTACTCCCGAGGAGAAATTCTCCTGGCGTCCCGCGCCCGGTGTGCGCTCCGCCAGCGAAGTGTACATGCACATTGTGGAGGCCAATTTCGGATTGCTCAGCGTGACGGGCCCCAAGCTGCCGGCCGACATGAAAGAAGGAATGGAAAAATCGGTCACGGCAAAGGCCGACGTGATCAACTGGCTGAAGCGTTCCCTAGACGCCGTGAAGCAAGCGCATCTGGCGGAAACGTCAAAAGATCTTCAACGCAAAGTTCACATCCACGATCGAGACGCTTCAGTGGACGGAATGTATTTGCGGATCATCGTTCACGCCAACGAGCACATGGGACAGCTCATCGCTTACGCTCGAATGTCGGGGGTCGTCCCACCCTGGTCAAATAGCCAATAGAGACGTGTCTCTTGTAGGGGCGGGGCTTGTTTATCGTGTTAGGGCCCGGCCCGCGTCTTTCTTCTTGTTTCGCTTGGGCAGAGGTCGGGCTTCCCCCCGGCTCTTCGGTTAGAATGCACCTCATGCCCAAGGCTGTTCTTATTTTTGGGTTTCTGTTTTTCGGCGCCATGTTGTGCGCCGGACAGCAGACCGCGCCCGACGTTAATATCCAAGTTCATGCCGATCAATCCGACGGCTCTCTTCCCCCCATTTGGAGTTATTTCGGTTACGACGAGCCAAATTACACGTACGCGCCAAACGGCAAGAAGCTGCTTGGCGAACTTGCGGCGCTAAGTCCTGTCCCAGTCCACATTCGTGTCCACAACCTGCTGACTACCGGCGACGGTTCGGCCTCGCTCAAGTGGGGCTCCACAAATGTTTACACCGAGGACGCTCAAGGGAATGCGATCTATAGCTGGACGATTCTCGACCGCATCTTTGATACGTACCTCGCGCTGGGCATCAAGCCGCTCGTGCAAGTCGGCTTCATGCCCGAGGCCCTCTCTATCCACCCGCAGCCGTATCGCCACAACTTCCCTCAAGGCACGATCTTCACCGGCTGGGCTTATCCGCCGAAGGATTATCGGAAGTGGGCGGACGTCGTGTTTCATTTTGCGGGTCACCTGCGCGACCGCTATGGCGAGGCTAAGACAAGAACCTGGCTTTGGGAAATCTGGAATGAGCCGGACATCGACTATTGGAAAGGAACTCCGGAAGAGTATTTCAAGCTCTACGATTTTTCTGTTGCTGCGATTCTGCGAGCCTTGCCGGGTGCTTCTGTAGGTGGGCCAGACACGACGGGCCCCGCCTCACCCAAAGCCGCAGAGTTTTTGAGGAGATTTCTCGAGCACTGCGCGCACGAACGCAATTTCGCCACGGACAAAATCGGCTCGCCTCTGGCTTTCATCAGCTTTCATCCGAAAGGAGCCACCGAGTGGCGCGAGGACCACGTACAAATGGCCGTCGCGCGGCAGTTGGCTTCCATTGAACAAGGTTTCAAAATCGTGGCGTCTTTCCTTGAATGGCGCAACACACCCATAATTCTTGGAGAATCTGACCCCGAAGGATGCGCCGCGTGTAGCGCGCGGACCCATCCGCAGAATGCGTATCGCAACGGCGCACAATACGCTTCCTACACGGCGGAAGTACTGAACACGATCTACGACTTGTCTCGGCGCGAGCAAATCAACTTCGCCGGCGCGGTGACGTGGTCCTTCGAATTCGAAGGTCAGGCATTTTTTGAAGGGTTTCGCGAACTGGCCACCAACGGCCTAGACAAGCCAGTGTTAAATGCGTTTCGAATGTTTGGACTGCTCGGCACGGAACGCGTGAAGTCTTCGAGTTCCGCGGCGCTTCCCGCCGAGGGAGTGCTGCGCGCCGGAGTGCGCGGCCAGCCGGACATCAACGCCATCGCCACGCGCAGGGATCACGAAATCGAAATCCTAGTCTGGAATTATCACGACGCCGACTTGAGCGTTGGGGCTGCGAAGATTGAACTGTCTGTCGAGGGTCTGCCGGGAAAACTCAGCCGAGCGCTGCTCGAACACTTTCGGATCGATTCTGATCACAGCAATGCGTTCACGGCGTGGAAAGAAATGGGATCGACGCAAAGTCCTTCTGATCATCAGTACCAGGAACTTGAGAGTGCCGGGCAATTGCAGCTTCTGGAGTCGCCTTCGTTTCTAGCGATCAAGAGTGGCACCGCGTACTTGCGATTTACATTGCCCCGCCAAGGTCTTTCGCTCATCCGCATCGGCTGGCAATAGCTGCACACTTGCTCACCGTTGGCCATCCCTGTTCTGAAGTTTAGCGGCTTTTGGACTCGCTCAGCGCGAGCACGGCGTAGGCCGTAGCCGCATCTTTCATGAAGCGCGCGGTGTCCGGGCTGATGTGATGTTCTTCGTTGTTGTTTAAGGAGTACGCCGTCCAGAAGCCTTCCGTGCGGTTCTGGTTCGCCGTGAGCCACGCGAGCCCGCGCTGCAATTGCACATTTTCGCGGGATATTCCGGCCTGTTGCAGCCCGAAGGTAATCAGCCCCGTAGCATATCCATCGCTGTGCACTTCCTGCGGAGTTCCATCATGTCGTTTCCAGTCCCCAGCCATCGAGGTCAGGCTCCAGCCTCCGTCGGCCTCCTGCTTGCTCAGCAGTTCGGTGATGAGCGCCTTTTGCCGTTCCGGCTCAATTAGCTCAGGCAGCTTCGCCGAAGCCCATAACAGTACGGCGCGATTGCTCAAAGTCTGCGCTGGGTAGGTGCGGTTCAAGTATTCGCGCAACATCTTCAAATTGTTTTGAATTTCGGGTTTCGCGCGGTAATTTTCTGGAGCCGTTCCGACCGCAATGGCTGCGAGCGCCGCTCCATAAAAGTCCGAGTCGTCCGCTTCCCACGGTTCGTTCTTGAACCTCAGCCACAACCACGCTCCCTTTTGATCGCCCGTGGTCTGCTGCTCGGCCCACATGTTTTCAAAAGCCGCGCGCGTAGCATCGCTCAAATGCCCGCTCTGCACACCTCTACTCGCATCGTTGCTGGCAAGGATCAGGGCATTAAGAACCGATTCCGTGCCGCGAGATTCGACGCTCTTGTACAAGCCGCGATCCGCATCGGTGTAAAACGGGGCAACTTCCTTCCACAGCCGCACGCGCTTGGTCACATTGTCGAGTAGTTTTTGTTCGTTCGAGGAAGGCCCCCGTTCCGCAAGCGCGGTGCGAAGCGCCGGTCGCGACATTGCATAAGGCACCGCGGTGTGGCACGACACACAAAAAGTGTCGTGATCCCTCGCAGCCCGCTGCCAACCCATCCACCAACCAGCCCTTTGATCGAGGTAAGCCGCCGCAGCCTTCTGATCCCACGAGTTCGCCACGCGGGTTTCAGGTTGAAGTGCAGAAACCGTTTTGGATCTAGAATCGCCGGAGTCCGCCGCCCCAGTTTCTATTCGCCAACTTGCGGCGAGGACTCCCGCAACCAGGCATGCCACTATGACAAATACCCGCCGCATGGCCGCCTCCTTTCTTTTTTCAACAATTCGCTAAAACTCCGACGCGCTGAACGCCGTTCATAACTAGTGCGCAGCCTGCGACTATTCCTCACTCGCGTAGTGCATACACATGGACTGAATTCCCACACGGCCCGGCCCCGTGAATCGGTTGACGATCAAATTAAATCCGCCGAATAAGCCGCTAGTCAGCCGGTCTACCACCGTCTCCATGCGCACTCTCGGATCTTTATAGAGCCATCCGCCGGGTTCGATATCAATGATCTCGCCTGGTGCCAATACCTTTTCAAAGACGTTTCCATAGCCGTGCAGCCACAGGATACCGTCGCCCGCGTGACTGTGAAACTTGTCGATAAAAAAGCCGGTTCCGCCGAAGAGCATGTTCGCCGCGCCCTTCACTCGTTCAAAGGTGTAGTCGATGCTGTCGGTCGCCGCCAGGAATTGGTGCTCGCGCACGTGAAGTTCCTGTCCCTGCGGCAGATGAATCGGAACAATGTGCCCGGCGCCATCGCGACTGAAGGCGATCATCCCCGCCCCGCGTGCCTCGGTGACAAACACCTGCATCCCCGCCATCATCCGCTTCAGCGCCCCTTTCATGAGCTTCAAACTGATCTTTACGGTCGGGTGCTTCCACAACAAAATGTGATGTTCAAAGTAGACGGACCTTGCTGAAACGTCGATCGTCAGCATGGGAACGAGCTCGCCGTCAATGTGGTAGGTTACACCGCCAAACGTTTCGGATTCGGCGCTGGTTGGCAGGAGTTGCGGTAGTCCGCTCATCGGTGTATGCCCCGTGGCCCGTAGTTTATCGCAAATTTGCCCGCGGCCACTCGAGCCAGCCGCACCTACGGCCTCACGTGGAACCTATACATCTTGGGAATGGTCTCAATGGTGTCTTTCCCGCCCGAATTTCAATCGTCAGAAAAGTCCAGCGCAGCAATCTGGTTGTCTTTGGTCATCTGAATCGAAAGGAAAAGCTCAGCTCGTTCAAAATTTGCCCGGTACTTATAGGCGCGGTTCTCTCCTTCCTCGCCTCGCTTGATCAGCTCCAGCGATTTCAGGTCGCCCTGCTCCTTCAAGAAGCGGCCCGCGGCTTGAATGTCGTCCGGGAAGAGCTTTGCACGCAGCTCGGGAGTGAATCGTTCCGGATCGACTTTCCCGGCGACCATGTCCTGCAGAACGTTTCGGAAGAGCAAAGTTGTCTGCGGCTCTTCGTCTTCGATCGCCTTCACCTCCACTGGCATCAACGCGGGAAGATACAAACCCGCGATGGCGTGGGCGATCTTGCCGGGTTGCGCATGGCCCGCGTCAAGATTGGTCAGGACCACGATTGTCAGCTTGTCGTCCACGTATCGTGCGATATGAGTGGTAAATCCCTGCCAAGCGCCGCTGTGTTCAATAAGCTTATGACCGTTGGCCTCGTTGATGTCCCAGGCAAAGCCGTAATTCGCTTTATTAGGCTGTCCGTTGTTGAGCTTCATCACGGTCCACATCTGATCGAAACTCGATTTTTTCAGCAATTTTTCGGTGTAGAGAGCCGCATCCCATTTTTCCAGATCGAGGACCGTAAAATAGAGTGCTCCATCCGCGGTGGAATTAAATGTCGGAGAGACCCATTCCTGATTCTTGGGTTGTCCGTCGACCAGTTCGTAGCCCGACGCACGGTTCGGAATGATGTTCCTATCGCTGATGATTCGCGTCGAGGTCATTCCCAGCGGCTTGAAGATCCGCTCCTGCAAATAATCGCCGTAGAATTTTCCTGTTACTCGGTGAATCAGGATTCCCAGAAGCACATAATTCGTATTCCGGTAGCTCCAATCTTCACCGGGCTTGAAGTCCATCGGCATGGCCGCAATTCTTTTGTAGAGCTCGTCTTCTGTCATATCCAGCCGCAGGTAGAAGGGCCCGTCCGGCTTGGTGCGCGGCCCGTTCTCATATTCGCCAAGCCCCGACGTATGGCTCAGCAGATTTCGAATCTTGATGCCCTTCCAGGTTTCAGGCGCTTCTGAAAAATATTTCTGAATGGGGTCGTCGAGCCCGACCTTCCCCTCCTCCACGAGCATCATCACGGCGGTCGCTGTAAATTGCTTCCCCACCGACCCCGATTGAAAAACTGTATCTGCCTTTACCGGCACATCCCATTCCAGGTTGGCTATGCCATACCCTTCCGCCTTGACGATTTTGCCGTCTCGGTAGACTCCCAGCGCCAACCCGGGAATCCGCTCCCTCTGCATCTCTCCGCGCACATACGCATTCACCTTCGCGTCGTCATCCGCCGGGGACGATGAGGACGTACCCATTGCCAGCAATACCGCCCAAAACAGCAGCGCACCACTCTTCACCAAAAGTTTGCTCATCGCGCCTCCGCACCCCCTCAAGCCCAATGGAAATACAACATTTCCCGCGCATTAGCCAGGATTGGTTCTACCGACCCGCAAAAACGTCAGCGTATAAATCTAAGCAAATCGTCTTTCCCCTGTATCGATAAACGAAAAAAGAGCGCACACTACTTGCGAGGGCAATCACATGTCGGCAGTAGCAGGAGTCTGGAAGAAAAAGCGCGACGACTTGAAATCAAAACGGAACTCGCTCTTCGAAAAGTATGCGAAGCACCCGGAGGATTTTCACCTCGCTCTGGAAATCAAGAAGATCGACGACGAAATCGCCGATTGCACTGTGCACGTGGAACAAGAACGCCGCTCCGAACGCTCCTCTTCGCCTGCGAAAAAGCAACTGACACTTCATAAGTAGAAAATCCATCCAGAGCAGCCATCGGCAGCGCGGAATCTCTCCTAGACACTTGGCGTGCGCCACTCAATGTGCTCTCCTATTAAGGACGCCATGCCCCTAATGCGACCAACGTCTACCCATCGCGGGCCCGTGCCCCGATGGCTCATTGCCTCGTTACTTCTTCTTTTTCTCCCTGAGCTTGCTTCCGCGCAACAAGATCAGGTCAATGAGCCGGTCATACGCTTTGTCCGCAACCCCGATCCCGCGCCGGATTTCAAACTAACCGCGCTCGATGGCAAACCCCTCACACTCGCCGCCCTCCAAGGCAAAGTTGTCTTATTGAATTTCTGGGCCACCTGGTGCGGGCCATGCCGTGCCGAAGTCCCTGATCTCGTCGCCCTGCAGGAACGCTACAAAGGCCGCCTGCAAATCATCGGGCTCAATGTCGATGACGAAGAGATCGATATTAGGCAGTACGTCGAGGAAACTGGCATCAACTACCCCGTCGCGATGACCTCCAACGATGTCCGCATACAATTCGGGGGCATTCCCGCGCTGCCGACGTCCTTTGTTTTGGACACCGAAGGCCGCGTCGTCCAAAAGCATGTCGGCCTCTGGAATCCTGCCGTTTACGAAACCGAAATCCGCGCGCTGCTCGGCATGCCCATCATGGCCAAGGTTGAAACGTTTGAGGACAAGGGCGAAGTTTTCCTGTCACACGCCGACCGCGCCACCGAGCTTCCCGGCGTCGATCTTACGAAACTCACGCCCGAACAAAAAAAGGTCGTCCTTCACCGCTTCAACGCCGACACTTGCACCTGCGGCTGCAAATTCACTCTCGCCCAATGCCGCATCTGGGATTCCGCCTGCGCCGTCAGCAAAGCTGCTACGCAGAAAATCATCGCCGAAGTTTCCTCTGATGCAAAAACTCCGGTCACTCCCGCAGCGCCAAACGCTCCTGCAGCTCCGCTGGCGCCTGTCGATAAACCATCTCCATCCGCACCACCGGCCGCGCCCTCATTGGCGAAACCGCCCTCGACTCCCGCGCCTCCGCAGCCATAGAAACAAAAATGGTCTCGCCCGTGGAATACCCTACTAAAATGCGGGTGAATTTCGCATCACCCTGAGTGTCGCAGTTACCCGCTCCGGCGCCGGCCCTGTTACTCTTTTTGCCGTCGATGTCCTTGCTCGCAAAAATTCTATTCTTTCTCGCGCTGGCCCTATCATTCACAGGATTTCTGTCTCCTCCTATAGCCCTTAGCCTCGGGATCTTGCTAGGTTTGTGCTTCACACATCCTTACCCGGGAGCCACTCGGGCATGCGCAAGAATTCTTCTACAGGTCTGCGTCGTTGCACTCGGCTTCGGAATGAATCTGCACGAAGTGCTCAAAGCCGGCCGCAACGGCTTCGTCTACACCGCGCTGGGCATTTCGTTTGCGCTTCTGGCGGGCCTCGCGCTCGGCAGAATGCTCGAAGTTCGCGGGAATTCCTCTTTTCTGATTACGGCGGGCACGGCGATATGCGGAGGCAGTGCCATCGCCGCGATCGGCCCCATTCTTCAAGCCGACGACGAAGAGATGAGTGTATCCCTCGGTACCGTTTTCATTCTAAACTCGATCGCGCTTCTGATTTTTCCACCGATTGGCGGCGCACTGCATCTTTCGCAATCGCAATTCGGACTTTGGGCCGCTCTCGCGATTCATGACACAAGTTCTGTAGTCGGCGCCGCCGCGAAATACGGCCCGCAAGCGTTGGTCATCGGCACGACAGTAAAACTGGCCCGGGCTCTCTGGATCGTTCCGCTAGCTTTCGGCACCGCGGCAATTATGCGCCGCAAATCCAAAAGTCAAGCTGATAGAGAGATTATCGGTAAGGCAAAGATTCAGTTTCCGTGGTTCATTTTGTTTTTTTGCCTCGCGGCCATTTTCAACACTTACTTTTCGGCAATCCCTCGTCTCTCTCACTCCCTCTTTACACTCGGGCGTCTCGGTCTCACGGCTACTCTCTTCCTCATCGGCACGGGCATCTCTCGCGCCACGCTGAAGGAAGTAGGCTGGCGCCCGCTGTTGCAAGGCGTGTTGCTCTGGGCGGTGGTGGGGAGCACTTCGCTCTACTTCATTCGAATTGGCTGGATTGCGCTGTAATCAGACTAGGAATCTTCGCGCGAACTTCTTCGAAACGAGAGCGTGTGCAAACTCCTTTGGCTTCCGAGAAATCACACAGAGATCGATCTGCATGATTTATTTTTTCAAAAGATCCATCACGACAGAAGTCATGGCTTTGACGCCGGTTCGAATGGCGGGATCTGGCACCGGAGCAAATTCGCTGGAGTGCGGACCCGGCAGGCGCGTGCCCTTTTCCATCGCATCCCTTAGCTTGACGGGGTCAGCGGCGCCCAGCCAGAACATGCTGATGGGCGGCTGGGGATCTTCGAGCGCAAAAAGACTGAAGTCTTCGCTGGCCATGATCGGTTCGCCCGCGAGCACATTCTCTTTTCCGAGCGCGCGCTCGAGCGAAGCGCCGACGCGGCGCGTGAGTTCTGGATTGTTGATGGTGGCGGGAACGTGATCTTCCGCAACGACGACAATCGGCGCGCGTTCGGCGGGAACGCCAGCGGCGGCGGCGATACCGTTGGTGATCCTTGTGATTGCTGCGAGCACCTTTTCGCGCTGCTCGGGATTCATGGTTCGAACGGTGAGCTGCAGGTGTGCTTCGTCGGGAATGATGTTGTGCTTCGTGCCGGCGTGAAATGAGCCTACGGTGACTACTGTTGGAAGCTGTGGATCCATTTCGCGGCTGACAATCGTTTGCAACGCGACGACGATTTCAGATGCGATGACGATGGGATCTTTTCCCGCTTGTGGCGCGGCTCCGTGGCCGCCATATCCGCGCACGGTGATGTCAACGGAATCGGCGCCTGCTAGAAGAGGGCCGGCGTGCCAGGAAACTTTTCCGGCGGGAATTGCGGAACTGTCATGGAGCGCCAGAACAAAGTCCGGCTTGGGGAATTTTGTGTAGAGACCGGCGCGAAGCATGGCCTGCGCGCCCGCGACGGTCTCTTCGGCGGGCTGGCCGATCAGGACGACGGTGCCGCTCCAGCGATCTTTGAGCTGGGCCAACATGCGCGCGGTGCCAAGAAAAACCGTCATGTGCAGATCGTGGCCGCAGGCGTGCATTACGCCGACTTCGCCGCCGCCCGCGCGGGCCACTTTCACGTGGCTTGCGTAAGGGAGCCCGGTATTTTCGATGATGGGAAGCGCGTCCATGTCGGTTCGAACGTAGACCACGGGGCCGGGGCCATTTTTCAGAACGGCGACGATGCCGTAAGCATTCAGACCGGAATCAGCGTATTGGCCGAAATGATCGGTAACTTCGTAGCCGGATTTTCTAACGTCGGCGGCGATCAGCGCCGAAGTCTCCTTTTCTTGCGTGGAGAGTTCGGGATTTTCGTGAAGATGTTTGTAGATTGCCAGGAGCGAGTCGGCTTCTTTGTTGATGTGCTGGTCGAGATCATTTTGGGCGAAGAGTGGCGCGGAGATGCAGAGTGCGGCTGCGAGAAAAGGCATGCCTGTTCGAATGATGGAACCCATCGAGTCACCTCGGAAAAGAAGCGGCATCTTAGCACTGGTCGCGGGCGGAGATGCCCACTCATTTCGCTTCGACTGCGGGGCGGTGTGCGCAGACTAAAGCCTGTGCTACTGGCAGGTTGCTACGGAGCGGATTGCGGGCTAAACTCTCGCCACAAATCCTGGAGTTGATTCTCAAAAGAGATTCGAATGGAGGCTTGCCGTGAATCGCCGATTTGCTTTCTTAGTGGTCGCCCTTGTTGGTGCAGGAATCCTCAGCGTTAGCGGGGCACTTTCGCAGCCCGCGCCGCAGACCACGCGCAAAGTGTTCAACGCCCCGGAGAAAACCGTTCAGGCTCCTTTCAGCGACGGGGTACTTGCTGGCAACACGCTGTATTTAGCTGGGCGGATTGGACTGGACCCGAAAACGGGAAAGCCGCCGGCGGAAATTGAAGATGAAATCAGGCTCATGCTCGATAGTTTGAAGGGAACACTGACGCAGGCCGGAATGACCTTTGACGACCTGGTGTATGTGCAGATTGCTTGCACGGATTTGTCGCTCTTCGACAAATTTAATCCCATCTATACGAGCTACTTCAAAACCAAGGACTTCCCCGCGCGCGAATTCATTGGAGCGGCAGCGCTTCTGCGCGGCGGACATTTCGAGTTGCAGGCGATAGCCGTTCGCCACTGACCTACGTGCTGTGAGATTCCGAACGCCGACAAATCGGCGTCTTGACCAGCTTCGAGCAACGGAACGGTCCGAGACATGGTTCGGCTCGGGGATAATCCAGGACGGTTTCTTTGTTTCACCCGCTGAACAGGCTGACGGGTCTGGCGGCATCCCTCAAAGCAATGAACGATTCGTTGTGGCAATGCCCGAATGTCGTCATTCTGATTAAGCCAATTTAACGGCGATTGACCATATACGGTCTATTCTCCGAGAGCCCTCCCCCGTATTGTCCTTGTAAGCCGTTTATAATTAATACTTTAATTATGAAAGGGAATTAACATCCAATGGTGCTCCTAATGCATCCTTTTAGCATCGCAAGGACGGAAACAATGTTAAGGATTACGACGGAAAAGAAGCGCGGTAGGACAGTCCTGAGCGTCGAAGGGCGCTTGGCGGGGGCTTGGGTGGGGACCCTGGAGCAGTGCTGGCGGGAACGGTCGCCAGAGGAGAAGTTCAGCGTTGATTTGTGCGGCGTCAGCTTCATCGATGCGGCTGGAAAGGTACTTCTGAAGGAGATCCACCAGCAGGGCGGGAAGCTCATCGCGGAGGGGTGCCTGAACCAGGCGATCGTCGAGGAAATTGCGGGGCGCGACCGGACCGGGAAGACCGGGTGCTGGGGCCGGAAAAAAGGTTCGCACATTATTTTCTATGTGGTGTTTTTCAGCTTGATGGTGACCCCGGTGGTTGCGCGCGGGCAAGGGAACAGGAAGCAGGATGCGTTGCTGGGGACTGCCCCGACCGGAGTTATGCGGCTGACGTTGGATCAGGCGGTAAGCCTGGCGCTGAAGCAGAATCCGACGGCGCAGATTGCAATCATAACGGCTGCGGAGAGCGTTCAAGACAAAAACGTGGCGCGGGCGGCTCTGCTTCCTCAGGCGAACTTGAGTGTGACGGACACCGCAGAGCGCATAAACGTAGAAGCATTTTTCGGCAAGAAATTCCCGGGAATTCCCCAGCATGCCGGTCCTTTCCAGATTTTCTCGGCCGGGCCGACATTCAGCGCGCCGGTGTTTGATTTGACGCTGTTCCGCCGGTATCAGGCGGCGCGAGAAACGGTGAATGCCAGCAAGGCGGACAGTCTTTCCACGCGCGAACAAGTGATTTTGCTGGTGGTGTCGCAATACATCGGGACGCTGCGGGCCGTGGCAAACGTCGAGGCCTCGCAGTCGCGTGTCGAATTGGCGCAGGCGCTTTACGATCAGGCAGCGGACGTGCAGAAGGAAGGCGTTGGCACGGGCATCGACACACTGCGGGCGAACGTCGAGCTGCAAAACGAGAAGCAGCGGCTGCTCGAAGCAGAAGCCGATCGGGAAACATCGCTTTTCGGGTTGAGCCGGTTGTTGAATCTGGACCCGCGGCAGACGATCGAATTGGGAGATTCGTTGAGCTTCTTCGACACGCCGCAGCCGGAGGTGGCGGCGAGCATCGACTCCGCGCTTGCGGAGCGGCAGGAGTGGAAGGCGCTGCAGCAACAGCTTAAAGCGGCAGGTCTGCAAAAAAAGGCCTCGTCGGAATCGCGGCTGCCGAAGGTGGACTTTACCGGCAACTGGGCCTACCTGGGCGGATCCTCGACGACAGGCATACCAACTTATAACTACGAAGCGGCGGTGAGCGTGCCGCTGTTTACGGGCGGCAGGATTCACGCGGAAATGGTTCGAGCGGACTTGGAAATTCAGAAATTGCAGCAGCAGGAAGACGACTTGCGAAATCAGATCGCGCTGGACGTAAAGACCGCGCTGATCAATTTGGATTCGGCGCGGAACCAGGTGGCCGTGGCGAATTTGGGTGTGCAGCTCTCGAAAGAGGAAGTGGATCAAGCGCGGGACAGGTTCAAAGCGGGTGTGGCGAACAATATTGAAGTGATCCAGGCGCAGGATTCACTGGCGCGCGCGAACGACAATCAGATCGCCGCGCTGTACCGTTTCAATCAGGCGCGCGCGGACTTCGCGCGTTCGATCGGGCAGATGGAAAAAGTGTACTCGAAGTGAGGGGACGATGAGCATTGAGATCGAAGTAGGGCTCGAAAACGCGACAAAAGCGCGGCCGATGACCGAAGAAGTGCCGCTGGAAAAGGAAACGCCGACAGGGCTGGCAAATCCGAAAGTGCAGCGCTTGGCGATTCTTAGCGGCGTGGTGCTGATGGCCGCGATCGTCGGACTGTTTCTCTACCTGCACAACCGCGAGAGCACCGATGACGCACAGATCGACGGCCACATCACACCAATCGCTTCAAAGATCTACGGGAAAGTGGCGAACGTCTTGGTGGACGACAACCAAGCGGTGAAAGCGGGCCAGACACTGGTGAAGATCGATCCGCGCGATTATCAAGCGGCCGTGGATCAGGCGAAGGCGGCTCTGGATTTGGCTGAAGGCGAGGCACGGTCAGCCGGAGTCGACGTGCCGCGGACGGCGGAAAACGTCGCCAGCGGGACGTCCAACGCGGACGCGCAGTTGCTTGAAGCGCAGGCGGACGTAGCGAAGGCGCAAGCGACGTACGAACAAGCTCAAACCACGGATCTGGCGTGGGCGCAAGCGAATGTGGACAAAAGCACGGCGAACGCAGCGCTCGCACAAGCGGATTTGGCGCGCTACAAGCCTTTGATGGAGAGGGACGAAATTTCGAAGCAGCAGTATGACGCAGCAAAAGCAAATGCGGATGCGACCGCGAGTGCGCTCAAGGCCGACCAGGAAAAACTGGCGCAAGCGCAGCGCAACGTGGAAGTGACGAAGGCACAGCTCGACGCTGCGCAGGCACGGGTCTTGGAGGCGCGCGCTGGAGTGGTAGGAGCGTTGGCAAACACAAAGCAGGTGGGGATGCGTACTGCGGATGCGCAAGCGAAAGTGGCAAAGGTCGCGCAGGCGCGCGCGGCGCTGGATGCGGCACTTCTGAATTTGAGCTACACGGACGTCGTCGCGCCGGTAGATGGTGTGGCGACGCACAAACAAGTGGAGACGGGACAGATCGTGCAAGCGGGACAAGGACTGCTTGTGGTCGTACCGCTTCAGGATGTGTGGGTGACGGCGAACTTCAAAGAGACGCAGCTGAGAAATATGCACGCGGGGCAGAAAGCGGAAGTGAAAGTAGATACGTATGGAAAGACGTTCAGCGGGCATGTGGACTCGATCGCGGGGGCAACGGGCGGAGTGTTGAGTTTGCTGCCGCCGGAAAACGCGACAGGGAATTACGTGAAGGTGGTTCAGAGAATCCCAGTGAAGATCGTGCTGGACAGGGATTCGGTGGGCTCGGCGGTGCTACGGCCGGGGATGAATGTGGACGCGACAGTGCTTACCAAGTAGCGCGTGGAATAGCGAAAGACCGTCAGGCGTTTGTACGTATGAAGAGGCAGAGGGTTAGCAAGTCGGAGCAAGAGTAGAACGCGCGATGCGAAACAGAATACTAGCCAAGCTGAGGATGCCCGATGGGTCGATCAACCCGTGGGTGATCGCCGTTACGGTGACGCTGGCTACGTTCATGGAAGTGCTGGACACGTCGATTGCGAACGTGGCGCTGCCGCACATTTCGGGGAATTTATCGGCGGGCGCGGACGAGTCCACTTGGGTGCTGACGTCGTACCTGGTTTCCAACGCGATCGTGCTGCCGCTTTCGGGATGGCTTTCCGGGTTGATCGGGCGGAAGCGCTTTTACATGTCGTGTGTGGCGCTGTTTACGGTGAGTTCGTTTTTATGCGGGCTTGCACCAAGCCTCGGTGTGCTGGTGTTTTTCCGGATTTTGCAGGGCGCGGGCGGAGGAGGATTGCAGCCGAGCGAGCAGGCCATTTTGAATGACACCTTTCCGCTGGCGAAACGCGGAATGGCGTTTGCGGTTTACGGGATTGCGGTTGTCGTGGCACCGACGATTGGGCCCTGGCTGGGCGGCTGGATCACGGACAATTTTTCGTGGAGATGGATTTTCTATATCAACGTGCCGGTGGGAATTATTTCGCTGCTGCTGACTTCGTTCTTGATATCCGACCCGCCCTATATGAACAAGGCCAGCGTCAAGAGCGCATTCCGGATCGACTACATTGGGATTGGGTTGATTAGCCTTGGACTTGGAAGCATGCAGATTATTTTGGACAAGGGACAGCGCGACGACTGGTTTGCTTCTGGATTTATCCGCGTTTTCTTTGTCCTGATGCTCATCGGGATTGTCGCAGGGATCGTCTGGGAGTGGAGGCACAAGGACCCGGTCGTTGATTTGAAAATGCTGAAGGACCGGAACTTTGCGATCTCAACGGTGGCGATGTTTTTCTTGGGCTTCGTACTGTATTCAAGCACGGTTTTGATTCCGCAGTTTCTGCAAGAGCTGCTGGGTTATACGGCAGAGCTTGCTGGGAAAGCACTTTCGCCGGGCGGCTTGGTGATCATGCTGATGATGCCGGTCGTCGGAGTTCTGGTGTCAAAGGTGGACACGCGAATTCTTATTACGTTTGGCTGCACAGTGTCGGCGGTTGCGCTGTTCTGGATGGCTGGATGGGATTTGGGGCTCGATTACAGCCACGCAGTGCGAGCGCGGATGCTGCAAAGCTTCGGACTGGCGTTTTTGTTCATTCCGATCAACGTTGCGGCGTTTGCGTACGTGCCGAAAGAAAAGACGAACATGGGGACGGGGATCATCAATCTGGCGCGAAACATCGGGGCCAGCGTGGGAATCGCGACCGTTACGACCATGCTGGAGCGGCGGGCGCAGTTCCATCAATGGCATTTGGTCGAGAGCGTGAACAGTTTGAATCCGGCGCTGCTGAAGATGACGAACGGAAACACAGCGCGTCTAATCTCTTATGGGTCGAGTGCTTCGCATGCGGCGATGCAAGCGAAGGGCATGGTCTACAACCTGGTGCAGCGTCAGTCGGCGATGCTGGCGTTCATCGATAACTTCAAGATGTTGGGCGTGGTGTTCCTGGCAGTCATCCCCGTCTTGTTGATGATGAGGAAACCGAGAGTGCCAGCCGGAGGTGTTCCGGTGCACTGAGGCACACCAGTGTCCATGCATCAGGTAAACGAGATTATTGTAACGATTCTTTGGTGACTTCTTGCGGCGACTTTTTTTGTTGTAATTGGGGGGATAGACAATGGCAACTCAAGCGGCAGTAACGACACAAACGGTAGTGCCTTCGCAGTTCAACGAAGACAAGCTGATTCGCGCCGGACAGAGAGGCGACTCGCAGGCGGTGGAAACGCTGTTCCGCCGCTATCAACGGCCGCTTTTTCAGACGGCCTTGCGCGTCCTCGGGAATACGGAAGATGCCGAAGATGCTTTGCAAGACGGGCTGCTTTCCGCGTACCGCAACATGAAGCGCTTTGAGGGACGGTCGCAATTCTCGACGTGGCTGACACGCATCGTGATCAATGCGGCGCTGATGAGGCGGCGAAGCGCGAAGGCGCGGCCGGCGGTTTCGCTGGATGAACCTCCGCGTGAAGACGAGCTGCCTATCTCGGAGCGATTCGCAGCGGAAGGCCCGAACCCCGAGCAGGTGTTTGCGGGAACGGAGCTGCGGGAGATGATCAGCGAAAACCTCGATGAACTATCACCTTTGCTGCGCACAGCGTTTGTGCTCCGCGAAGTGGAGGGTTACTCAACAGGCGAAGCAGCAAAGAAGCTCGGAGTGACCGAGAACACCTTGAAGGCGCGGTTGTGGCGCGCGCGGCATCAACTCGCCGAGCGGCTTGGGCAGCGCCTGCGTCGTATTAAGGACGACATGACGGGCGGCGGCATGGGCGACGCTGAATGCAGCTATTGCTGAACGACCGAAATAAAGGTGTAAGAATATAAGGAAGTAAAGAAACTGCGAGGTGATGCGAAAAAGGCTGGCCCGAATGCCGGCCTTTTTCGCTTTACGGAAAGGGCCAGTTTCTCGGCAGAGAGAAGGGAGCGTTCCCTCACTTTATCCGGATGCGGTTAGCGTTTTCGTAGTTGGACATGTCGGAGAGGATGACTTTGTCGCCTTCTTTGAGTCCCTCGAGGACTTCGATTGCGTTGACGGACGAACGGCCAAGCTTGACGCTGACGCGCTCCGCTTCTGAGCCGTCCTTGACGATCTTAAATAGCGAGACCGTGGAATTTGCTGCGGCGTGCACTGGGCGCCCGATGTAGAGGATGTTGTCCAGTTTTTCGATGTCGATGGTGGCGTCGATCGGGAGATCGGTGCCGGCTCCTTCGGGCAGGGGGCCATCGAGGGAGACGTACACGGTTCGGGTTCTTCCGTCCGAGGAGGATGCGTTGATGCCAGTGACGTGACCTTTCACTAGACCTTTGTGCGTGTCTATCGTCGCGGTTTGATTCGGGCGCACGTCGGCGGTCATCACGGTGGGCAGAGCTACGCGCGCGACTAAGCCGCCGGAATCTTCGGCACGGACGAGCGTTCCAAGGCCACGGACTTGGCGGAGCATGGGGCCTCGCTTCACGGTGTCGGTCCAGATGGTGGTGGTGTCTACCGTGGGTATGTCGAGGGACGGGCTGCCGCTGACTCCGCCCGAGACGCCGCCGCTAACTCCATCGATAACGCCGCCTAAGACTCCTTGTGCGACGCCCTTGGCTACACCACCGGCAACGCCGTTTGCCATGCTTCCCGCTACGCCGCCTTGAGGAAGATTCTGTCCGGCTTTCGGCGCGGCTTTGAGAGGAAACGTCAGCATGGCCAGCGTTGTGGCCAGCGCGATACAGCATGCGGTGGCCGTCAATGAGGCAATCAGTCTTGTTCTGGACATACGAACCTCCTTTAGCATGAGAGCGACTCGCTCCGGGAGCTGACGCTCGACGAGAAATGGTGGCGCAGGAATGGGCGCGGTCCGGCTGCGGCCGGTTGCAAATTCAAGCAGGGCTTGCAGGTAAGGCTTGCGCTCCCGAGTGAGTTTTATGACTTCGAGATCCACGACCTGCTCGCGCGCCAGGCGGACACGCGCGATGAGCCAAGCGATAGCGGGATGAAACCAGAACGCGGCGCGAAGAACTTCTTCGGCCAGGTGATGCGCCCAATCGTGGCGCCGAACATGCAGCAGTTCGTGACAGGCAATCGTGGCTTGGAATGGTGCTTTCATGGATGGAAACCGTTCGGGCAGAAGAACTACCGGGGCGGCGAGGCCAAAGGTGACAGGCGAATCTACACTAGGGGATAGGCGAAACTCGGCGCTGGTGTTCACGCGGGCGCGCATCTCTTCGAGAACGGCAAGCGATTCGGGGAACCGGGAAATTGAGGAAGATGCCTGGCGGAGTTGGCGAAGTCTCAGAAGTCCCATCGCCAGGATTGCGAATCGCGCGGCGATTCCGGCGAGAATTATGACGCTGACAATTTGGGAAAAGATTTGAAGGCTGGGAAAATGCCAGTGCGAGACGGCGGGGCCGGATGCCGGGCTTACGGGGATGAGCGTGATGTCCGTCGCGATCGAAAGCACACCGACGATTGGCAGGCGATGCCAGGGCTGGATCACTGGGAGCAGCAGGCTGATGGCCAGGAGCACGCGCCAATACACGAGAAGTACGTGGGGCTGGCGGATTTGGAGAAGACGCGGCAGAAAACCGGCGGCCAGCACGAGCAGAGCGACCTGGGCGCTCCAAAACAAGAGATTCGAAGACCACAGCGGCATATTCATAGGCGACTCCGATTCATTCCATCCTTTTCGGGAACGCTCATTTTATTTCCTCGATCAGGCGCGCCATTTTTTGCAAATCTTTCTCGCGGATGTGGCGCGTCTTAACGAGATGGACGAGGAGCGGCTCCGCAGAACCGTTAAAAACGCGGTCTATGAATTCACGGAGCATACCGCCAATGACCTGGTTTTTGGTGTGCGCGGGGCGGTAGACAAAGGCGCGCTCCTGGCGGCGCTTTTTCAAATAGCCTTTGGTTTCTAGAATTTTCATCATGGTCATGACGGTGGTGTAGGCGATTTTGCGGCGCTCGAGGAGCGCCTCATAAATATCGCGGACGGTGGCGGTTTCGTGCTGCCAGACCAGCTTCATGATTTCCAGTTCCTGCGGCGTGAGCGTGGTGTGCTTGGGTCTCATGTATATCCGTTTTGTAGTACTAAGTAATTCGTATGTCAAGAGAAAAATAGAAGGCCATTGAGGATAGGGGGGCAGTTCGATGCGAGGCGGCACCCTGATTTTACTTGCGGGCGAGCGTTTCGGCGGTGAAAACGGCGAGCTTTCTGAAGATCGCTTCGGCGAGGGCTTCCCTTTCTCGGGCTGGAAGTCTCAAGTGTTGCTCGACTTGGGATTCCATGTCCTGAAGTTCTTTGGAGGGAGCGATTTCCGCCAGGCGCTGGAAGAGCAGTTTGTGGGCGCGTTTTCGTTCCATGACTTCGATGCCGTCGAGAATTTGGCGATGGGAGGTGCCTTCCCAGATGGCGAGAATCATGGCTTCGCGGAGCCAGCGTTCAACGTTGTGTTCGGCGAGGACACCTAGGCCGCCGTGGACTTCCATGGCCCACTTTGCGGTGTCGACGGCGAACTCGGCGGTCCAGTATTTCGAGAGATGGGCCACCAGGCGGAAGAGATGATAGCGGTCGGAGTAGGGCGGGCGCTCCATCCATACATCGTTCAAGAGTTGAACCGATTCCCACGCCAACGCAAAGGCGGATCGAAGCGCGTTCAGCCGGCCTTCAAATTGATGATGGAGCAGAGGATGATTGAGAATCGGTTTGCCGAACGCGGCGTGCTGTTCGGCGTAGGAAAGGGCGTCTGCCATGGCGCGCTGTGCCAGCGCGACGCTGACCACGCTGTTCGCTACGCGCGAGAGGTTCAAGACTTCGAGGATTAGATAGATTCCAGCATCGGCCGAGCCTAGCAGGAAACCTTGGCTCTCTCGCAACTCTACTTCCCCGGTGGGAACGGAGCGGGTGGCGATTTTGTCCTTGAGGCGGCGGATGAAATAGTTGAGCTCACCGTTTTGGCGGTATCGCGGCACGAGGAACAGCGCCAGCCCGCGCACACCCTCCACAGCATCTTCTGGACGTGCAGCTACGACGGCCAACTCCGCATTGGCGTTGCTCGTGAAATATTTGTCACCAGTCAACCGCCAGGCGTCGGCAGCAGGCCGGGAAATGGTCTGGACCGCGGCTCCTAAATCCGAGCCGCCTGTGATCTCCGTCATCCACGTGGCACCTTGCCAGACGGAATCGTCTTTGCACGAGAGTTGCGGCAGAAAGCGAGCTTGCAATTCGGCGCTGCCATATTTGGCAAGAGGCACTGCTGTTCCGAGTGAAACGGTATAGGGGCAACAAATGCCGGGATCGTGGAAGGAAATGGCGTACATCAGCAGATACGTGGGGATCAGAGATTTTTCTTCCAGGGCGCGCCAGACGACTCCGGAGCGATAGCCTCGACGTAAAATCGTTTGATATTCGCGAGGATAGAGAATTTCATCGACACGTTTTCCGAGACGATTGAACATCCTCAGCCACGGCGTCCCGGCGCGATCGATGGCCTCTGAAATGGCAACGCCTTCGTGCGCCCACCAGAGTTCCTCGGCTTCGAGCAGATCGCGGTGGGGGATAACTTGAAGCCGGCTCCGCAGAAAATCTACAGGTGAACGGAGTGTCTTGAAATCTGGCATTGGTCTGGTTTCTAGAGCTTAGCTTTCGTCGGAGCTTCGGGAGTTGGGGCGGGGGTGCGGGCGGCGGTGTACAGGCCGAGGACGCGGAGGTCGTTGGTGGCTTTGCGGACTTCGGTCAGGGCGGATTCGAGTTGCGAGGAGGAGTCGGCTTCGAGGTCCAGGAAGAATTGGTATTCCCAAGGACGGCCGTGGATGGGACGGCTTTCGATTTTTTGCAGGTTGACACCGTGTTTTGCAAATGGTTCGAGAGAGGCAAGGAGAGCGCCGGGACGGTGGGCCAGGCGCATGGCGATAGACATTTTGTGAGCTTCGGGAGGGGGTGGTTCGGCTTTGGCTGCGGGACGTAGCAGTAAGAAACGGGTGAAATTCTCGGGGTTGTCCTGGATGTCGGAGGCTAGGATGACGCCATTGTAGTGTTCGGCGGCACGGCGGCCGGCGATAGCTGCGGCGGTTTTGTCGCCACGCGCGAGGGCTTCGCGGACGCTGCCGGCGGTGTCTTCGGCGGGAATGCGCTTGAGCCCGGGATGAGCGACAAAGAAGCGTTCGCATTGGGCGAGAGCCATGGGATGGGAGGCTACGGAGCGGATGGAATCGAGCTTGGAGCCGGGGCAGCCGATTAGGTGGTGTTCGATGGGGAGGATAGTTTCGGCGGCGATGGTGAGGGCGCTCCCCAGGAGGAGATCGTAGACGCGGACGACCGGGCCGGCAAGCGTGTTTTCGACAGGAGCGAGGAGGGCGTCGGCGAGGCCGTCGCTGATGGCGCCGAAGGCGGCGTCGAACGTGGGGCGCGGGACGGTGGTGATGGCTTCGCCGAGGAGCTGGATGGCGGCTTCTTCGCTGAAGGCGCCGGGCTCGCCTTGAAAGGCAACGCGCATTTTAAGGATGATAGCACTCCTCAGTGTGGGCGCAGTGTGCGCCGTTTTCTGAGGTGTCCTGGTTTGGGCGGGACTAATCCACATTGGCAGCGAGTTCGAAAATGGCGCTTCGCAGAAGCCCGTTTGCGCGGTGGGCAGGCGAGGTATACTGCGCCGAGGGAGAAGGAAAATGAAATTAGCGCGACCGGAGACTGGGGAGTACGCGGCTTACTACGAGAAGTATATTTCGCTGGTTGCAGGAAGCGATGTGGCGGGAGCGCTGGAAGCGCAGCGCGTGCAGACGATGCAGCTCTTTGCGGGACGCAGCGAGCGAGACGGAAATTTTCGCTACGCGGCGGACAAGTGGACGGTGAAGGAAGTGCTGGGGCACGTCAGCGATTCGGAACGAATCTTCGCATACCGGGCGCTGCGGATTGCGCGAGGCGACCAGACGCCCATGGAGGGATTCGAACAAGACGATTACGTGCGCAGCGGCGGATTCAACGCACGGCAGCTGGCGAGCCTGGTCGAGGAGTTCGCGTATGTGCGAAGCGCGAGCCTGGCGTTGTTTCGGTCACTCGGGGCGGAGGCCTGGGTGCGGCGCGGTACGGCCAATAAGAACGAGGTGAGTGTGCGGGCGCTGGCGTTCATCACCGCGGGGCACGAGTTGCACCACCGGCAGATTCTCGAGGAGCGATACTTTTCGGCTATCCCGCGCGCCTGAAGCGAGTGCTTCGTGGCCGCTGGCTGTGGCGGGACTTGAAAAGGAATAAAGCAAGATGGACGCCAGGGTGATACTGAATGCCGCTGCGAGGACTGCCACAGCCTGCGCGACCAGAGGATGTTCGAGGGCGTCTCAAAAGGTAGAGCCCTCCAGCAGAAAGAGCACCGCTAGAAAACTGGCGAGCTAAGGTGGGAGTACGAAACGCTGCATTCTTGCGCTTTTGTTTCGCCGCTGGCGGTGAGAACTTGGCGTTCGGGTGATGTGCGGTTGTCAGGGGCATGATTTGCGGTTAGGTTGCGGGGGCCGCGAGCGGCTGCTAAAATTTCTGATTTGCCGGGTGGCCGACGTTCGTGCTGAAGGTTACCTGCTTTTTGCCGGTTGGGTATCCCACAGAATCTGTTGGTGTTTGCATCCAGGCTGATCATACGAGGAACCGCAAAGCCGTCCAAGGAATGTGCAATCGCGGAGAAACCGGTGGAAACGGCGGGCGTAAGAAGCTCGGCTGACTAGCGCTAGACTCTGCGGAAGGGAGATTACGAGTGGCAAAGTATGATGTGGCGATTATCGGGAGCGGTCCGGGCGGGTATGTGGCGGCGATCCGCGCCGGCGAGCTTGGATTGAAGACGATTGTTGTGGAGAAGGACCCGTTTCTTGGCGGGACTTGTCTGCATGTCGGGTGCATTCCGACGAAGGTTTTGTTGCACCACGCCGAAGTTTACGATCACTTCAAGAATGGCGCGGAGCTGGGGTTTGAAGTCAGCGGACTGAAGATCAATTGGGCGAATATTCTGGCGCGCAAAGACAAGATCGTGAAGAAGCACGCCAAGGGCATCGAATTTCTTTTCAAGAAAAACAAGGTGGAATGGGTGCAGGGTTGGGGCCGCTACGCCGGGCCCGGGCGCGTTAGTGTCGATAATAATGGGAAGAAGAGCGAGATCGAGGCGGCGAATGTTTTGCTGGTGAGCGGATCCGAGGCGCGGGCTTTGCCGGGAATCGAGCCGGACCACAAGACGATTTTGACGAACCGGTCGATTTTGGAGCTGCCGGAAATTCCGAAAACATTGATCATCGTGGGGGCCGGAGCGGTGGGAGTGGAGTTTGCATCCATTTACAACACGTTTGGGACACAGGTGACGATTCTGGAGGCTTTGCCGCGCGTGGTGCCGGTAGAAGATGAAGACGTCTCCGCGGAGTTGGAGAAGGATTTCAAGAAAAAAGGTATACAAATTTTCACGAGCAGCAAGGTGGAGTCTGTAAAGAAGGACCCCAAGGGCGTGACGGTTTCGTTTAAGGATAAGGATGGGAAGGCGCAGACCTTGCTGGCCGAGAAGTTGTTGCTGGCGGTGGGCCGCAAACCGATGACGGAAAATTGCGGGCTGGAGAAATCAAAAGCGAAGCTGGAGCGCGGGTTTGTGCTGACCGGGCCGCTGATGGAAACTGACGAAAAGGGTTTGTACGCGATCGGGGATATCGTGGCGGCCATGCCGCAGCTGGCGCACGCGGCGATGATGGAGGGGATTGTGGCCGTCACACACATCGCCGGGAAAAAGACGCAGCCGATTTTGAAGACGCGGATACCGAATGCGACTTATTGCGAGCCGCAGATTGGGTCGATTGGATTGACAGAGAAGCAGGCGCGCGAGGCCGGATATGCGGTGAAGATTGGCAAGTTTCCGTTTGTAGGCAACAGCAAGGCGACGATCTTGGGGAATCACGGAGGGTTCATCAAGGTGGTTTCGGATGAGCAGTATGGCGAGGTCTTGGGGATCCATATTATTGGGCCGCTCGCGACGGAGATTTTGGCGGAGGCAGCGGCGACATTGAACCTTGAGGGGACCATCGACGACATGATGAACATGATTCATGCGCATCCCACGGTTTGGGAAGGGATGGGGGATGCGTTTGCGAGCGTGAGGGGATTGCAGATAAACGTCTAGTGGGCGGTGATTCGTGATCCCGAAATGGTCGCGGCAAGCTGGTGACCCGTGAAAAGCTGTCAGATTGTCGAGCTGGGATTGATCCGATACGCCGAGGCGGATGCGTTGCAGAAGCGTATCGTGGCGGCGCGCAAGGCGGATGCGATTGGAGATGTGCTTTTGCTTTGCGAGCATAGGCCGGTAATTACGCAGGGGCGGAACGGGAAGCGCAAGCACCTGCTGGTTTCCGAGAATGTGCTGCAGCAGCGGAATGTGGAGTTTTTTGAAACGAGCCGCGGGGGGGATGTTACCTATCATGGGCCTGGGCAGTTGGTGGGTTATCCGATTTTGCAGCTCGGCGCGATTCGCAAGGATGTTGTTTGGTATGTGAGGATGCTGGAAGAAGTGATGATCCGAACCTCGGCGGAGTTTGGGATTTGCGCACAGCGCGAAGAGGGGAAGACTGGGATTTGGGTGGCGGGCGAAGAAAAGGATTTTACACAGAGTGCCCAGAGGACACAGAATTCGCGGAGACAAGATATTCCGGCAGTGAAGTTAGGAGCGATTGGGGTGCATATTAGCCGGTGGGTTACTTCGCATGGGTTCGCTTACAACGTTGCGACGGATTTGCGGAATTTCGATTTGATTGTGCCCTGTGGGATTGCGGGGCGGAAGGCGACTTCGCTGGAGAAATTGCTGGGGCGGAGCGTGCGTGTAAGTGAAGTTGTGCCGAAGACGGCGCGGGATTTTGGGGATGTGTTCGGGTTGGAGATGAAGGCGGGATCGCGGGAAGAATTATTGGAAAAGTTGCAGATTGCCGAGCAGGCGGTCGCGGTACCGGCTTAGGAGTGGGACAGACATTCTTGTCTGTCGCTTGCAGGAGTCTGGGAGCAGAGGAAGGGAGACAGGCAGGAATGCCTGTCCCACGGAGCAGTGATGAAGAAGGAATTGACGCGGCAACAGTATCTGGACCTGTACTACTACATGCGGCTGAACCGCGCCGTGGAAGACACAATGGTGAAGCTCTTCCGGCAAAATAAAATTGTCGGTGGGCTGTACTCGAGTTTGGGGCAGGAAGCGGTTTCGGTGGGAACGGCTTACGCGCTGGAGAAGAAGGATTGGCTGGCGCCGATGATTCGGAATATTGGGGCGCTCTTGGTGAAGGGCGTGCCGCCGCGAGACGTTTTCATGCAGCACATGGCGAAGTACGATTCGCCGACGAAAGGCAAGGACGGCACCAGCCACTTTGGTGATTTGGAGAATCTGCACATCGTTTCGCCGATTTCGATGCTGGGCGATTTGATTCCGGTGATGACCGGCGTGGCCATGGCGGGGCGGTACCTCGGGCAGAAAATCGTAACCATGACGTGGATCGGCGATGGCGGAAGCTCGACTGGCGTGTTCCATGAAGGGCTGAATTTTGCGGCTACGCAGAAAGCGCCCTTCGTGTTGATCCTGGAAAACAATTTGTGGGCTTATTCAACGCCGGTGAAGCGGCAGGTGCCGCTGGAGAATCTGGCGGACCGCGCGAAGGCTTATGGAATCTCGAGCTACATCGTGGATGGCAATGACGTGGTTGCTGTGTATTCGACGACGCGGGAAGCGGTGGAACGGGCGCGGGCCGGCGAGGGGCCGATACTGATTGAGGCGAAGACATTTCGCCGATTGGGCCACGCGCAGCATGACCCGGCCGAGTATGTGCCGAAAGAGATGCGAGCTTACTGGGAAGGCCGCGATCCCATCGCGCTGTACGAAAAGTTTCTGATCGGCGAGAAGTTGCTCGACGCAAAGAGCAAGAAGGAAATGGAAGGGAAGATGGACACGCTGCTCGCGGCGGAGCGGGAGTTTGCGGAGAATTCGCCGATGCCACCGCCGGAATTTGCCGCGACGGGCGTGTACTGCACCGGCGACGATTGCCACCAGATCGAGCCGAAGTGGGAGCGGCCCATTGCCGAGGTGACGCCGCCGAAATCGAGCGTTAAAGCGGTTTGGACGGTGGCCGGATTTGGGTCCGGCAAGAGTTCCGGCGGCGCGAACGCGCCGATTCATTTTGGAGACACGAAGAATTCGATCGAGATTCCGCCGAGCGGTGGTAAGGCTTCGGGGAAAAACGGGGCGAAGCCTGCGATGAAAAAATCGGTCAAGGCGGCGGCACCTTCTGAAGCCTCGAGAAAGGCGCGGAGCTAGCCATGGCGGAAACCAACGGAACGCAAATCACGTTTCTTGAAGCCATTAAGCAGGCGATGTTCGAAGAGATGGAACGGGATCCCGCGGTCGTGCTGCTTGGCGAAGACGTTGGCGTGTATGGCGGCGCTTTTAAAACCAGCGAAGGTTTACTGGAGCGGTTCGGTTGGGAACGCGTGATCGATACGCCCATCAGCGAGAGCGCAATCATCGGCGCGGCTTGCGGGATGAGCTACGCCGGTTTACGGCCGATTGCGGAATTGCAGTTCATCGACTTTATCGTGTGCGCGTTCAACCAGATCACGAATTTCGTGGCCAAGGGCCACTATCTTTGGAATGCTCCCGCACCGATGGTCATGCGCGGGCCGTCGGGCGGCGGCGTGCACGGCGGACCCTTTCATTCGGCGAATCCCGAAATGTATTTCGTGCACACGCCGGGACTGAAGGTGATTTATCCTTCGACGCCTTATGATGCGAAGGGATTACTGAAGGCGGCAGTGCGCGACAACAACCCAGTGCTTTTCTTCGAGCACAAGTTTCTTTACCGGCGGATCAAGGGAGAGGTTCCGACCGAGGATTACACGGTGCCGATTGGCAAGGCCATCGTGCGGCGCGAAGGCAAGCACCTGACGATTATTTCCTACGCGGCGATGATGCCTACGTCGCTCGAAGCCGCGGACGCCCTCGCAAAAGAAGGCATCGAAGCCGAAGTGATCGACTTGAGGACTTTGCTTCCGCTCGATGAAGAAACAATCTTGCAGTCGGTGAAAAAGACCAACCGATGTTTGGTGGTGCACGAGGATACGAAGACCGGCGGTATCGCGGGCGAAATTGCGGCGATTCTTTGCGAGAAGGCCTTTGGCGATTTGGACGGGCCTTTGATGCGGGTGACGGCGCTGGATACGCCGGTGCCGTATTCACCGCCCTTGGAAGAATATTTTTTGCCGAGTGCGAAGAAAGTGTTTGACGCTGCTAAGGAACTGGCACGGTATTAGAGCGCACTTGGCAGGACACGGCATGCCGTGCCCTCTATAGGAATGGAAGCCGGACAGGAGAACGCAAATGGCCACAGACGTCGTGATGCCGCAGATGGGCGAAAGCATTTTTGAAGGGACGATCACCAAGTGGCTCAAGAAGCCCGGCGACAAGGTCGAGCGGGACGAGCCTTTGTTCGAGATTTCGACGGATAAGGTGGACGCGGAGATTCCGTCGCCTTCGGCCGGCGTACTGAAGGAGATCAAGGTTAACGAGGGGCAGACCGTGCCGATTCAGACGGTCGTGGCCGTGATCGACGGTGCGGGTTCGGCGGCAGCGGCGCCGGCGCCAACTCCTGCGGCCGCGCCTGCTCCGCCGCCGGCAGCGAGGCCTGCGGCACCAGCAACAGTTGCGGCGGTGCCTGCCGCTGCACCTCTACGCACCGGCGGAGAGCGCATTCACAGCTCGCCACTTGTGCGCCGCATGGCTGCGGAGCACGGGATAGATCTGACTACGATTCCAGGAACAGGCGCAGGCGGACGAATCAGCAAACAAGATATCGAGGCAGTGATAGCTGCTGGCGGTACACCCGTAGTGGCCCGTCCTAGCTCTCCCGCGGCAGCTCCGGCGGCAGCGCT
The DNA here is from genome assembly GCA_036521695.1 of Candidatus Acidiferrum sp. GTDB lineage: Bacteria > Acidobacteriota > Terriglobia > Acidiferrales > UBA7541 > Acidiferrum. The sequence goes on from DATDHE010000093.1 coordinate 32,808, forward strand.
AACGCGGCCTGCTATGCCGCTACCGTCGGCTCCAGCCGCCACACCCGCTCCTCCTGGGGTTTCCGGCGGACAGGTGCAGGTGGCATTCGAATCGGCGGTTCCGCGCGAGAAGATGTATTTCGGCAGCTACACGGTCGAGCCGATGAGCAACATGCGGCAACGCATTGCGGAGCATATGGTGGCTTCGAAACGCGTCTCGCCGCACGTTTATTCCGTTGACGAAATCGATATGTCCAAGGTGGCTACGCTGCGCGCCAAGTCCAAGGACGAGTTCGAAAAGCGCTACGAGACCAAGCTCACGTTCATGCCATTCTTCGTGAAGGCGGCGGTGGCGGGACTGCGCGCTTTCCCCACGATGAACGCGTCGCTGGACGGCACAAACGTGATCCTGCACAAGGAGATCAACATCGGCATCGCCGTGGCGCTCGACTGGGGCTTGATCGTGCCGGTGGTGAAGGGCGCGGACGAGAAGAATGTGCTCGGCATCCAGCGCACGCTGAACGACCTGGCGGAGCGAGCGCGTTCCAAGAAGCTAAAGCCCGAAGAGGTTCAGGAAGGAACTTTCTCCATCACCAACCCGGGCGTCTTCGGAGGACTCTTTGGCCTGCCGGTGATCAGTCAGCCGAACGTGGGTATCCTGGGCCTCGGGATGATCGAGAAGCGTCCCGTGGTCATCAACGACTCGATAGCTATCCGCTCGATGTGTTACGTGACACTGAGCTACGACCACCGTGTGGTCGATGGCGCTGTCGCGCACCGGTTCCTGCACAAGGTGAAGGAGACACTGGAGAACTGGTCGGAACCAGTTCTTTAGAAAGGTCCTCACTAAGAAGCTCGAGGAGCGATTTGCGCCCCATAGCGCTTCTACTCTTCTGACGGAACCTCGAAGATTGCTTCCCTGCTTGTCCTGGATTCGGACACATGTCCGCATGTGGGACGTTGCGTCCCGCAAGCGGTCGCAGCACTAATGCGCCCGCACTTCCCCTCTTTTTCAGAGTATCCAAAACAAAGGCGTTACATCTGAATTAGGATGGAAGTCCGCCTGCCACTTGGTTCCGCGACAACCTCTGAGATGACCATGCCGCCCCCGCGAATCTTGATTGCCGACGACCAGCCTGATGTGCTGAACGCACTGCGCTTGCTGCTGAAAGGCCAGGGTTACGAAACCGAAGGAGTGGCCTCGCCGGCGGAATTGCTGCGGGCAATGGAGGCGCGCGAGTTTGACCTTCTGCTGATGGATCTGAACTATGCACGGGACACCACCTCGGGCCGAGAAGGTCTGGACCTGCTGAGCCACCTAAAAGAAAACGAGGACGCACCGGTGATCGTGGTCATGACCGGGTGGGCGACGGTGGGACTTGCCGTCGAGGCCATGCAGTACGGCGTGGCGGATTTTGTTGAAAAACCATGGACCAACGCGCGGCTGCTGGAAATCCTGCAAAAGCAGATTGCCCGGGGTCGCGAGCGGCGGGCGTCACGGCGCCGCACGGCGCAGGAAAACCAGGATCACAAGGAGATCGCGCTGCAGTTTCACCTGCAGGAGCGGGAGGTTGCCGAGGCACGGTCGATTCAGCAAGGGCTGCTGCCCAAGAGCATTCCACAGCAGGCGGGATACGAGATCGCGGGCGCATGGCAGCCGGCGCAAAGCGTCGGCGGTGACTACTACGACGTTCTAGAGTTTGGCGAGGGTAGGCTGGGCCTTTGCATCGCTGATGTGGCGGGAAAAGGACTGCCAGCGGCGCTTTTGATGTCCAACTTGCAGGCGGCAGTGCGGGGGCTGGCTTCGCCTTCGCTGTCGCCCGACGGTCTGTGCGCGCGGTTGAATTCACTGGTTTGCCACAACACCGGCAACGACCGCTTCATTACATTTTTCTACGCTCAACTCGATGGACCGGCTCGGCTTCTACAGTATACGAACGCGGGGCACAATGCGCCCATCCTCGTGCACCGCGACGCAACGCATGAGCGGCTGGAGGCCGGCGGCGGAGTGCTCGGCGTTTTTCCGCACCAGACGTTTGCCGCGGGCGCCGCACATCTTGCGCCCGGCGATCGCGTCATTCTGTTTACGGACGGAGTGACGGAAGCTTGCGACACCGCGGGCGAAGAGTTCGGCGATGCGCGCTTGCTTCATGTGCTGCAAGAACACCGCGCGGCGACCGCTTCTGCATTGCAGGAGAAAATCCTGGCCGTCGCCGGCGAGTTCAGCCGGGGCCACTGGCATGACGACGCGACGCTGCTCGTTGTGGCGGTCTCTGAATAAGAATCGTGTGCCGGCGCCCAAGCCACTCTCCGCGCTCTTTACAGCTCACCGTGCAGGCTGTGCGCCGCCCCTCATCGGGCGTAACTGTTCCAGCGCCCACAACATGAGGGGCTATGCTATCGGCAGGTATTACCTTCGGCAAGATAACTCTTTGGGAAGACAGGAGATTCCCGATTCGAAAGAGCTGCCGTGCGTAATTGAGAGCCGCGCTGGGGTACCAGAGTGGATTTGGAGTGATTTCAAAGAGAAAAGGCCTGGGAGGCCCAAGCCCTTTCGCGAATTAAAAACTAAGCCTGACGCGCAACTTTAGCGCTTTTTCTTCTTGGCGGTTTTCTTGGCCTTCTTTTTCGCTCTAGCTTTGGGCTTGGCTTTGGGCTTGGCTTTCGCCTTGCCTTTGGCCTTTTTAGCCTTCGGCTTGGCCTTCTTCTTGGGAGCCGCCTTCTTGGCCGGTTTAGCCGCTGGTTTGGAGGCAAGTTTGGCCGCCGGCGCCGCTGTTACAGGCTCTTCCTCGGTAATGAGGATTTCTTCTTCCTCGGTCTCCACGATCTCTTCACCGCCGGCCAGTTCGTCTTCCTCGTCCAGCCGTGACAGTTCGTTGTCGTCTTCGAAGTTGTCCTTCTCGAAATCCATTCCGTCCTCCCGAGGGGCACTCCACAAACCTATGGCCTGTGGGACGCTGCATCAGCTGGAGTCGCCAACTCCCCTCCGCCGCAGCGAAGTTGTTATCGCACTCCTGCAAAGTTGTCAAGCATTCTGCTGCAATGCGGGACAAGATGGTTTACCAGTCAGGAGCGGCCGTGGCCAGTCCTAAGTGGTGCGCGCTTTCCCACTTTTGGGGCGGCAACTAACTTATTGTATATAAAAGACTTAATTGTGGATTGCCGCAGAAGCCTGACTGGAAGGGGAAGTTGCCTGGGGCAAGCGTGCCTTGGAGCTTGTTCTTGAGCGACTGTGCTCGGGCGCTATTTCCGGCGCGCCACCGACGGTATAAATACGCAGAACCATGCCGCGGCTAACATGGTTCGTGCTCATGTGATTCCATTTGCGCACGTCTTCGGTGGGCACGCTAAAACGATCCGCGATTCCTCCCAGCGTGTCGCCCTTGCGTACGCGATAACGTACCAGACGGCTCTTGGATTCCGCGGGAGCCGCCGCAGGAATAATTAATTT
>DATDHE010000094.1:0-23290 GCA_036521695.1 Candidatus Acidiferrum sp.
CCCTGTCTTTCTACCTCTCGTCCCAAATCGTGTAGCTTCCACGCCACTTTTTGCTAGAGTACCCACTTCCATGAGCGCCACTTGCATTCCGATCGAGTCCGCCCGTATCAAGCCGGTCGACGCCAGTTTCGCCAGCGTCAAGCGCCCGCGCCTCGAGTCCGTCGATCTTCTGCGCGGCCTCATCATGATCATCATGGCGCTAGACCACAACCGCGATTTTTTCACCAACGCCACCGTCTTTCCCACCGACCCCGCCAACACTACCGTCGCTCTCTTCTTCACTCGCTGGATCACTCACTTCTGTGCGCCCGTCTTCTTCCTCCTCACCGGCACCGGCGCCTATCTTTCGCTGCGCCGCAAATCCAAACGCGAACTCTCGCGCTTCCTCTTCACTCGCGGCCTTTGGCTCATCCTTCTCGACGCGGTCGTCCTGCGCTGCCTTGCCATGCAATTCAATTTCGATTTTTCTTGGCAGCGCGCAAGTCCCTCTCGGCACTCGTGAGTATCTCGGTGTCTCTAACGCCGTGTTTCATTTCTGGTCTACCGTCACGGTTTTGTGTGCACTCGCGCTCTTGGTTGCCGTCGTCCGCCACTACCAGACTCGTCCGCGCGCTACCGCCTCACGTAGCGTCTAGGCATCTCTCCTGGTCCAACCCGAATCCATAGTACCTAGTCCCCAGCCACGCTATACTACGAAGCTCATGTCATTGGGCCAGGTCAATAGTGGTTACAACATTTTGGGGCAAGGCGCGGCGACCGCCGCGCGCATGGCTCCCATTCGCCCCCCTGCGCCCATGGTCTTTGAGCCCAAGCTCGACGTCGCCTGGGGCGACTTCCGGCAAAGTGTATGGAGCAGGCTCCGCACGCTCGTCTCCGGCCCGTTCTCAGCGGGCAAGTTTCTCGGCGGCGACTACTTCCGCGATTGCTGGGTCGAACGCCGCATGCCCTGGCGAGCTGTCATCGCTGCCGCGTTGTGGCACGTCGTGTTTGTTCTATCTCCATTCTCGCTCCTCCCCACGACCATTCGTCACAACTCCGCCTTCGACAATACCCAGCTCACTTGGTCCGGCCCCATCGAAGATTTCCCTGCTCTCGCAATCCCCGCCGCTAAACCCAAGACCATCGCGCACGGCGATCCGAACAAGCCGCTTCCGCCAAAAGGCGCCGACGCGTTTCATCCGCGCCAGCGCATCATCACCGATCCCGTGCATCCGAATCACCCGCGCCAAACACTGCTAAATCCTGTTGCGCCGCAGCTTGCGCCCAAAACTCTTCCCGACATGCCGAACATAGTGCAGTTGCAGGCCCCGGCAGCTCCCGCCCGGCCGCATATCCAGATCAGCGCGGAAGCTCTTGCAAAACTTCATCCTCGCCAGCATCGTGTCGCTGCCGTTACGTCTGCTCCGCTGCCGGATGTCCCCAATTTCGAGCAAACGCCAGCCGACCTCACACTAGCTGCCTCCCCAAACGCCCCAGCGCGTCCGAAGCTCGACCTAAACGCAGGCGCCGCGCCTCGCGTCGCAGAGCGTGCGCAAACCGGCGACTCCGTCGCCGCGCCTGAAATCGGTGCCGCTCAGCCCGCTGCGAACGGAAACCCTGCAACGCTCATCGCGCTTTCCGCCTCGCCTGCGGCTCCCAAGGCGGATGTGCAGCCGCCGCAAGGCAATCTCGCCGCGCGCATTTCCATTTCGCCGGAAGGTACCAAGCCGGGCGTACCGGATGGCTCAGCGAACACTTCCGCAGACGCATCTGGTGGTGCTGGCGCGCCGGCAGCGAGCAACGGTGGCGGGAGGAGTCCCGTAGGCATCAGCATCAGCGGCGGAAACCCGCAGCCAAACGCCGGCGTATCAGGCTTGGGAAGTTCGCATCTAAAACTCAGCTTGCCATCGTCGCGCGGCCTGATCACCCACTCGGAACCCAACAGCAAGGCCGAGGACGTTCCCGAACATACCGGCCCTCCTAACTTCGCGACGCTGCCGCCGGGTGCCAAGCCCGAGCAAGTCTTCGCCTCCAAGCGCGTCTACACACTCGCCGTCAACATGGCCAATATCAATAGCGCCAGCGGCAGCTGGATCTTGCATTTCGCCGAACTCGGCTCAGGCCCGGGCGCGGCTCTTTCCGCTTCTGCCGACATTGCCATGCCCGTGCCCATGAGAAAGGTCGATCCCAAGTACCCGCCGGACCTCATCGAGCAAAACGTCCAAGGTGAAGTCGTTTTGTATGGCATCGTTCGCGCCGACGGTTCCGTCGACAGCATTCAAGTCGCCCGCAGCCTCGACCCTCAGCTTGACGCCAACTCCAAGTCCGCCTTCGCCCAATGGAAATTCCAGCCCGCCTCCAAATCCGGCACGCCCGTCGACCTGGAAGTCATCGCCCACATCCCCTTCAAGATCCGCGACGACCGCTAGCCCGGAGTCGCCCTCTCCTGTAACGATTTTCGCTCTAGCCTCACCACTCCCAGGGAACAGCCAGTGCAACCTCGCCTGAGGCGCGCCAAACCGAAAGGAGGACAACATGATTGAAACCGGCTCGCACACAGTTTTAGTCTTTGTGAAATTGCAGTTCCTGCAGCAATGGTCGCGCTTCAACGGCGCGGAAGGAATCACCTACACGGTCGTTGGGAAAGCCGGCGAATTGCTCGTTGTCGCCGAAGACGAAAACGCCGCCAAAACCACCTATTGGTTTATTCTCAACGAGGGCCACGAAGTCTGGGTCATCGACGATGTCGCGCATATCCCCGCGCTCTGCGTCAAAAGCGCCAAGGGGGATGAAGCCAAGTGCCGCGGCTAAACGCACGTCCGCATTTCATGCTCGTGATGGCGAATGGCGCGAAGCACCGTCGGCACCTCGAGACGGTTGAAGTGTTCTTAAGTCAGGAAGTTGCGGAGGCCGCGGAACGAATGCTTGTGGCTTCGACCAACTTCACCAGAGTGTACAGTGCGTGATTCACCGGCGTGGACACGCCCAGCTCTGCGCCGAGCCGCGAGATGTAGCCGTTCAACGAGTCGATTTCCGTGCGTTTCCCGCGAATCATATCTTGTGCCGTGGAAGAAAGTGCCTCCGCCATTTGTGTCGCAATCTTGAAGGAGCCTGCCAGCGCCACCTGCGGATCTTCAAATCCCGGCGGGTGAATATTCGCTGCCTTCGCAACGGCGAGTACCTCGTAGACCGCGGCTTCGACAAGTCTCCGCGCATCGGGACTCGCGGCGATCTGCCCGTACTTCGCGAGGCCCAGCGCGGAGATGGCATTCAACCCGCAATTCCAGGTGAACTTGGTCCAGAGCTCTCCGGCGATATCGCCCGTAATGCGGCATGCGATCCCTGCGCGTTCAAACACCCCGGTAATCCGCTCGCTCTGCGCGTTGCGCGGGCCGACGACGAGATCGCCGCGCCCAGCGTGCTTTATGTGGCCTGGCTCAGGAACGGCCGCCGAGACGTAGACCGCTGCGGAAAGCGCAGCAATGCCCGAAGCGGCGCGAATCTGCTCGGCGTTGTCGACGCCATTTTGCATGCTCACGACGAGTGCTTCAGGAGCGAGGAGTGGTGCGAGCGCCCTTGAGGTCGCCGCATTGTCCGTGGTCTTCACGCAAAAAAGAACGATCTCCGCGCCGCGAACATGAGTCAACTCGGTCGAAGCTTCAACGCGCACGCTCTCTTTAAATTGCAGCGTGTCGAGAAACAGCCCGTTCTTCTTCACCGCTTCGACAAACGCCGTGCGACCAATCATCATCACCGGCGCGCCAGCCCTCGCCAGCATCCCGCCGAAGTAGCCTCCGACCGCGCCAGCGCCTACCACGGCAACCCGCGGCCATTTCTGATCAGCCGTCATGCGGTGACCACCGAAATCAAGCGGTCGATGTCGCGCTCGGTGTTGTAAAGATGCGGCGACACGCGAATATTTCCTTCGCGCAAGCTCACAATCACATTTTCACCCCGCAATTTCTGGTAGAGCTCGGCCGTTTTTTCCGGCGACCGTGCCGCGAAACATCCATAAGCGCCCCGGCGTGCCGCATCCAGCGGGCTCGCAGGAACGCAGCGGTCTTTTGGCAAACGCTCGTACATCAGATCGATCAGAGCGCGATTGTGTTTCGCTACAGTTTCAGGCCCCACGCGCACGACAAAATCCGTCGAAACATCCATGGCCACAAGGTTGAAATTGAAATAGCTGGCTGGCTCCGCGGTGTCCCAGCGCTTCGCGGCCGGAGCGGGTTTCGGATTATCGAAATTGAGCGAAGCAAAATTGTCCGAGCCGGCCACCGCCATCCAATAAAATGGCCCTGGCCGCATGTTTCTGATGTGCTCGCTCTTAGACCAGAAAAATCCTGTGCCAAATGGACTGAGCAACCCTTTGTATCCCGCGCATACGATAAAGTCCGCGCCTAGCTTTTCAACATCCATCGGCAGCGTGCCACAGCACTGGCTGGCATCCAGCAAAAGCAAAGCGCCCCGCGCATGGCACGCTTCCGCCACGCGCGCCGCATCCAGCAGCGAGCCATCGTCGAATCGCACCAGGCTCACGGACACGAGCCGCGTTCTCGGCCTCATCGCCGCCAGCAGATCATCGGCACTGATGAATCGTTCTCGCGGCGCAACGATGTTCAGCTTTACGCCTTCGCGCTCCTCCATGGGTTTCCAAACTGTATACTGCAGCGGAAATTCACCTTTCGCCGTAAGGATTTCATCGCCGGGCTTCCAGGAGAGCCCATACGCAACCGCGGCCACACCGGTGCTCGCTCCGGTAGTGATCGCAACCTCTTCCGCCTTGCCGCCAGTGAGTTTTGCAATCGACGCGCGAATGCGGTTCGGCACTTCGAAGAAAGTCGAGTCTGGCTTGTGATGCGGGAATTTCTTCCACTCCTGTGCCGTTTGCAGCGCGCGCAGCGAAACCTTCGGCATCGGCGATTGCCCCGCAAGATTCAGATAAGTCGCGTCTTCAAATTCGAACCATTCCTGCCGCCAGTCGGTGCTTGAGGAAATGCCAGGCGTTGCCATAAGAGCCTCCTGTGTGTGATCTAGAAAGGATTAGACTCGAGCCAAGCTCCATCGTTTCCAACAGCCAAATTGGAATCGCCAGGGTGCTCTAGAAGTGGCCGCGCAGCTCGCGAAATGCGGGAACGATGACGAGCTTTCCGGCGCCCGCCATGACGGGTTCGTGTTCGAGTTGCCAAGTATGCTGGTGGGGGATGTAGACGGCATTGAGTCCGATCTTCAGGGCCGGGTTGATGTCGCTGCGCGGGCTGTTGCCGATCATCCAGCCCTGCGATTTCACGATTTTATATTTGCGCACCAAACCGCCGTAAGTCTCGGGATCCTTTTCGCTGACGATTTCGATGAACTCGAAAAAGCCCTGCAGTCCGGAACGCTCGACCTTTGCGGCCTGCTCAGCGGGCTCGCCTTTTGTGAACAGAATCAGGCGGTGCCGCTCGGTCAGATAAGCGAGCGTTTCCGGCACGCCATCGAGAATTTTCGGAGGCGTGCGCTCCAGTTCCATGACGCGGCCATGAATTTGCGCAAGCGTTTCGCGGCGTACCATTTGATCCGCGAGTTTCAGATAGGTTTCCTCGAGCGAGCGACCGAAACTGCGTACTCCATAGCCATATTGGCGGATATTTTTGCGTTCCGTCTCATTCAAAATATGCCGGATATACGCGCGCGTGTAGCCACACGGCTCGACGAGGGTGATGAAATCCTCGATCAGCTTTTCGAAAAACACGTTGTTCTCCCACAACGTGTCGTCGGCATCGATCAAAAGTGTGTTGCGTCGCATGGGGACTCGTGTTCAGCAACCCTTGGGAAACGAAAGCTAATGCGTACGTCGTTTTATGGCCACGTCAGTCTACCAGTCTTAGTGCATCTTGGGCGATGGCTGCCGCAGCACTGGGCTTGCCCATGCCTCGTGCAGCTTCGCGCATTCTTGCGAGGCGGGCTGGATCGTCCAGCAACCCCGTGATTTTCCATGCCGCCGCCGGCAAATTGTTGCAGCGAATCGCGGCGCCTGCTTCCAGTAAATGGTCGGCGTTGCGCTCTTCTTGTCCGGGGATCGGCTCGATCAGCGCCATTGGCAATGCGCGCGCCAGCGCTTCCGATGTGGTGAGGCCGCCGGCCTTGCCGACAAGAAGATCGGCCGCAGCCATGTACTTGTCCATGTCCGTAGTGAAACCCACGGGGACAAGCCGCCAGGCGCCACTCGAAAGTTTCCCCGCGCCTTTAGAGATCTCTTCCAGCCGCTTGCGAACTTTTTCCGCTTTGCCCGCGATGGCGACAATCTGCCAGGGCCGCTGCAACGCGAGCAAATCGTTGACAAGTTGTTCGACCGGTCCGATGCCGTACCCGCCCGCGGAAATCAAAATCACCGGCGCACCGGGGTCGAGACCGAGAGTGCGCCGCGCATCCCCGCGATCCAAAGTCTTGGCAAAAAGTGGATCAACTGGAATTCCCGTGACTCGCAATTTTTCGCGCGGCACGCCGATGCGCACCAGATATTCGGCCGCTTCGTCGATGGCCACATAGTAGCGGTCGACCGTGCGGCAGAGCCACATGGCGTGCACGTCGTAATCGGTTACAACGATGGCATTGTGCGCGCGTAATTTCCGTTTAGCGATCAGCCAGGCAACGATTTCAGCGGCCAGGAAGTGAGTGGCAACGCACAAATCCGGCTGCGCGCGCTTGAGCATTCGAATCATCGGTGCGGTGTTTAGACGATCCATGGCGAGGCGGCGGCGCGGATGATGCCAGGGCTGATCGAGGCGGTCGTAGAGCACGCCCATCAACTCCGGTGCGCGCCGCACCATGGAAATATAAGCCTTGTCATAAACGCGCTGGAAAAGCTTGCTGACGTATTCGATTGTGTCTGCGTGTTCCACGGCGCAATCGCCGCGGGCGGCGAACGCTTTTTCGAGAGCTTGCGCGGCGCGGACATGTCCCGCGCCGGAAGATGCAGACAAAAGGAGGACACGCGGCTTCGATTTCATCGGCGGCGTACTTCGGCTTTTGTCGTTTGCATCACGAAGCCTTGCGGCGACCAGCAGCAATTTTTTCGAGGACACCTCGCGCCACGTTTTGCAGCTCGCCGAAGCGCGTCAGATAATCCTGAAATTCGTGGTTCAGCACCTTTGCCTCTTCCGGGCCAAGTTGCGTGCGCAGAATCATGTCGCGCAGCTTGACCGGATGCGGAAGAAGCGCATCTTCCTTTAATTCTTCGAGCGCAAGGCTCGCGTCGTAGTGATACATAAGAGTTCCCTCGCGAAGAAACGGCCCTCGTTCCGCCAGACGTGAAGTGGATGGCCCACGCCATTGTACTCGCCGAGCGTGGTCGCAAGCGAGTCTCCGCAAAAATTATGCGAGGACAATCTGAAAAGATGTTTTGAGCGAGCACGGTGCGCGCGAATGGCCGGAAAACGCCGGGACTTATGCAGCGGTAGCGGCGGCAGGCATGAATTCGTAGCGTTCTATCTTTGCGGCGATCCCCATGCGCCCGTTGGAGGTGGGCTCGACGCGCACGATCTGGCCGAGGCAGCGAATATTGACGTCATTCGATTGCGTTACTTGCTCGGGCAGCGTGATGACAAATTCGATTTCACTTCCGATAGCGAATTTGGTTTCAGCAAGGAAGTAGAGTCCACGGTAACTGACGTCCCGGGTTTGCGCCGTGAGTTCGGACCCATGCGGTTCGTGCGGAAGCACGCGCAGCGGCAGCGTCATGTTGAAACGCCGGGCTTCGCGGCGGTCGGCTCCGTCGCTCATTACTCCTCCACTCGGGCTGGAATTTCATGGAAAGCTAACATCGGCACCGACAAACTGCAACGCGAAAGTCTGAAAATTACGTCCTAGTACGCGGTTTTGGGCCCAAACCGCATACTTTGAGGCATCTCGTAATTCGAGTAGTACTGTTACTCCCACAGGATGCCGAATCGTCAAAGCATGCTCTGACGGCCGATACCGAGCCTATTTGAAATAGAACAGACAGACCCACATTTCGCTTCAAGAAAACTTAATCGATTAAATGGAATCGCCGCGTCCGTGCCTCGAGTTCGGACTTTCCTTCGCGATGCGCTAAACTCACACTTCTTTTGACTGGACTCATGAGCGCAAAGCACGAATCTCGCAATTTCCTTCTCGCAGGACCGGCAGGGCGTCTGGAAGCCATTCTATGGAGTCCCAGGGCGGGTTCGCCGCCGATGGCTGCGGTTGTTTGCCACCCGCATCCGCTCTTTGGCGGCACGATGCACAACAAAGTGGTCTATCAAGCCGCGAAATCCCTGGATGCGCTTGGACTTCCAGGGCTGCGGTTTAATTTTCGCGGAACAGGAATGAGCGAAGGAAAACACGATCGTGGCGAAGGGGAACGCGGCGATGTTCGTGCGGCGCTGGATTTTCTTGCTGCTGAGTTTCCGAATATTCCGCTTCTCGTTGCCGGATTCAGTTTTGGGTGCTGGGTTGGACTTCGCGTTGGCTGCGAAGACGCGCGAGTCACTTCGCTCATTGCCCTTGGTGCGGCTGTGAACAACGCGGATTTTTCTTATCTCGAGAAGTGCGCAAAGCCGAAGCTCTTCGTGCACGGTGCGAATGACATTTACGGCGATGTGGACAAATTGAAGATGATGGTTGCTTCGTTGCCGGGCGAAAACAAAATCGTTGTTGTAGAAGACGCCGATCATTTTTTCGTCGGGAAACTCGATCAAGTCGATCGGGCCATCACCTCGTGGCTGACGGAGCGCCATCCAGAATTATTTCCTCCTAGGCACCCTCGCCGCGGGTGAAGAGCTGGGTAAATTGATCTACCGTGGCGGGCGCTACGCCTACTAGCTTCGCGTTCGCCAGGACGTGCTCGACGCGCGACATGCCGACCAACGCCGTGGTGATTCCCGGGGACGACCTTACGAATTGCAGAGCGCGTTCCGCATCATTTTCTAGGCCCAGAGCTTGGGCTACAAACGCCGGTAAATTGCGTGCGACCTGGCCTTGCAGCAATGACGCGCTGGCGACGAGCGTAATTCCCAATTCGCTTGCGGCTTCCATGACGGTGCGGTCGCGCACGCCGATGGATTGATTGCCGAGCGTCAGCGCTTCCGTCATTCCCAGGTTGAAGGGAAGTTGTATGAAACGGAATCGGTGCTTTTCGCCAGCGATGTCCATGGCAATTTGCGCAAATTCGGCGAGCTGCATGGCGTCTCGCGCTTTGGCTTCCTGGCGGAAGCCGTTCCAGGTGGCCATTCCGTAGAACTGAATTTTCCCGGCGTCCGCGGCGGACTCCAGATAGATGAAAGCATCGCGAACGCGTTCGAGAAAATCCGGGCGGGAAACTTCGGCGAGCTGCGTCTCCGGATTGTGCAGGTAGTAGACCTCGATGCACTCGAGCTGCAGATTGCGGAGGCTGCGCTCGAGCTGGTTTTCGAGAAAGCGCGGCGTTATGCAGTGGCTGCCGGCGACGATGTCTTTGGGCGTAAAGATGCCGGGCCGGATGTATTCGTGAAGAAAATATTCAGTCGGCTCCTCGGGCATCGAGCCATCGGGAGTCAGATAGCCGCCTTTTGTGCAGACCACTAGTTCGTCGCGGGAAAATCGTTTTGCTGCAAGTTGTTTGATGGCTGCGCCGATGCTGCGCTCGCTTCGCTGGAAGCGGTAGTTGATAGCCGCGTCGATGAAGTTGATGCCGCTTTCAGCGGCGGCGACGACTGCGGCGGTATAGCTTGCGTCTACCTTCGGGTCGGGTTGGCCAAGATAGGTGCCGATGCCGAGTGAGGACATGACGAGGCCTTGCGCTTCGCGGAAATGGCCGTCGGCGGCGCGTCCGGCAAAGCGATTGGCGTAGCGTTTTGTGGCTTCCAGTGTGGCGGGTTTGGTCATGTTGTCCCTTGCGGCGGCGTTTCCGATTCTGTTTTTTCTGGCGCTACTTTTTCGGTCGCGGGCGGTTCGACGGTCTTCGGATTGAGGAGCCGCGAACAGGCCCGAAGAATCTTACGGTATGGCCAGTCCTTTTCGCGAAAGAAAATCTCGCCGTCGCGAGGGTTGCTGTAGAACCAGCGGGAGATGAGGGCGAGATGTTCGCCGAGTTCGTCGCGGATAGCGGCCGCGGATGGCGCAGGTGAGTTCTCTACGTTTTGCGCGGTCGCAGAGCTGCCTTCGAGATAGTCCTTGAAGATATGTTCGGCGGAGCGCGGCTGGCTGGCGATTTCGGCGAAGCGCAGAAAAAATGGTTCGGCGAAGCGTCCGCCGTGGATGCCGAAGACGCCGATGGACTGCTCTTCGGCGGCGCGCTGGAGAATTACAGCGTCGAGATTCGCAATGCGACGGGCAAGCTCGGGACGGAAGCGCAAAGCGTCGTCAAGTTTTTCGAGGCGCTTGTGGAGTTGTGCGGCACGCTCGAAATCGAGATCGGCGCTGGCGCGTTCGCGGTCGTCTTCGATCGTCGCGCGCGACGAATTACCGTTGGTGTCGAGGAACTGCACCAGACGCTGAACCTCGGCGTCGTATTCCTCTTTGGTGCATCCGGCGAAGCAGGGCGCGAGACACATTTTCATTTCGGAGTAGATGCAGCCGGGAAAAGTGGGATCGCGGCGGATTTTAATTTGGCAGCGGCGGACTTTGAAGAGGTCGAGCGCCTGCTCGGAGAAAGCGAGCGCGGATTTTCGCGAAGGGAAGGGTCCGTAGTAAGCGCCTGCCGTCGGCGCGCCGGTTTCGTCCACGGCGATGCTACGGGTGACGTAGCAGCGCGGATAGGCGTTGCGCAGGCTGATTTTCAGGACGGCGGGGGGACGCAGGCGCGTGAGTTTCGGATAGCGCTGCGGGAAAAGATGCTTGGCGTGCTGATAGTAGGTGAAAATTTGCTCGAGCGCGGAGCCGGTGAGGCGATAGTGAATGCCGCGCGCGAGCTCGCGGAGATTGAGGCGCTTGCTCGTTGCGTCTACAGGGCCGAGGAGGCGCTGCAAGCGGCGGCGCAAATCCTGCGTGCGAATCAGAAACGGTTCGGCGTTCTCTGCGCGCGATTCGATGAGGCAGACGGCGGGTTTGGGCGGCAAGGCAGGGAAGAAATCTTCTTCCGCGCGGGCGAGATCGAAGCCGAGGCCGCAGTCTAGTTCGAGCACGGTGACAGGATATAACGGGAAGCAGGAAGCCGACAGCTGACAGCTCACAGCCGAGAGGTTGGCGAAGGCGGTGGGCGGGATTAAGGCAAATTCGTCGCCATGGGCGCACGAGCAAGGGTTTAAGTTTTCGTGGCAGCAGGGGTATGGGGCGTTTAGCGTGAGTGCGTCGGTGGTGCCGACGGTGGTGCGGTATATACAGAATCAGGAGGCGCACCATCGGAAGATGAATTTTGAGGCGGAGTTTGTGGCGCTCTTGAAGAAGCATGGGGTGGAGTTTGATCCGAAGTTTGCTTTTGGTGATGGGGAAGGCGTGAAAGCCGATTCACGCGGGGCAGTTCACGCTGTGCGGGCTTGTGCCGCACCTACGGTGCTCTCTTGGAGATCGACACTTCCCAGCCCTTGGGGCTGGGTCAATGTTTAAAGATGAATCCGCGAGAGTCGTGAGTGATTTGCGCCGACAGTTAGCGGGCGGTCCAGCCGCCGTCGACTAGGATGGTGTGGCCGGTGATGAGCGAGGCGGCGGGCGAGGCGAGGAAGACGACCGCGCCGGCAACTTCCATGGGTTCACCGATGCGGTGCAGGGCGGCGATGCGCTCGATGACCTCGGCGCGAAAGGCGGCGTCGGAGAGTGCTTCGTCGGTGCCCGGAGTGGTGATGAACGTGGGAGCGACGGCGTTCACGGTAATGTGATGCGGGCCCCACTCGACGGCGAGGCATTTTGTCAGGTGCGAAACCGCGGCTTTGCTAGCGCAGTAGACGGATTCGGTGGGCAAGGCGGCGAATGCGGCTTGCGAACTCATATTGATGATGCGTCCACCCTTTTGGCGCATCATGAATTTTGCGGCGGCCTGGCTGGCGAAGAAAGTTGACTTTAAATTTAGAGCGAGAGTGAGGTCGAAGTCGTGTTCGTTGACCTCGAGCGCGAGGCCAATGATGCCGTTGCCGGCGTTGTTGACGAGAATGTCCAGCTTTCCGAAATGATCAACAGCTTTTTGAATTCCGGAAGAGATTTGAGCGAGATCGGTGACGTCCATTTGAAGAGGCAAAGCTTTGCGGCCCATGGATTGAATCTCGCGGACGAGGCCAGACGCGCCGCTCACGTCGCGTAGGCCGAGGGCGAGGTCGGAGCCGGCGTTGGCCAAGGCGAGAGAGATGGCGCGGCCAAGTCCGCGGGCAGCTCCGGTGACGAGAGAGACTTGGCCGGAGAGATCGAAGCTGGGAAATTGAGACATGATGGCTCCCTGAGCTGGAAGGATGGCGGTTGAATTCTGCGGGAAAGATGTTGCTTAGAATTGCGCGGAACGTCAACTGGAGCGGGGAGGCGGATACCAGCCTTTAGGAGCGCCGGAGCGCCCAAAGGAGGACGAAATTGAGACGCGCAAATTGGAAAACGGATGTTGTTAGTCGATACGCCAAGCAGAGCGCTTAGGCCAGTGGCGCACAAGCTGACGCACACCAAATGGCCAAGTAGCCGTTGCCACCGTGGATTTGGATGGCCTTGTGGGTGACGCGGGTGGCCATTCACACTCTCCGCCATCCGCAAAGAAAACCGCGCAACAATCTTCGACACCCTGGGTTGTGGCAGAGTGCGTTGGATAAGTCGAACGAGGATGGGGGAACGCGAGCGCACGGGAGACCGATTCCTATGATAAGGGATGGGCAACCCTCGGGGCGCCAATACCATCTGTTTGTTTACCAACCGCAGGATAGTTCGTACGTAGCTGGAGTCGGTGAAGTACGCGCTTGCTGCCGCTGGGGCACTGCCCGGTCTGTCCTTGCTTACAGCAGAAGTGTATCTCGTCTCGAAGGGCAGGCACGTCATGAACGGAAGAATTTCTTGGCTTCTTTCTCTTTTTTTTGCGAGTTTTTTCGCTATTCCAACGTTCGCGCAATGTAAGAACCAGCAGGACCGGGCCTGCTGGAGTCTCCAATATATTCTTTATGGGGCGGAAACCGATTTTCGCGAGTTTCGCGGCGGCAAACCGCTCAAACCTAGAGATCCCAAGCTCACTCCGCCGAATCCGGACCTTTCGGTAGGCGCAATCCATGTGCCCTGCCACACAGATTTCTGGCTGAGCAGCGAGGTGGCGGTGTACATGTGCTCCGCGGAGGTTCCGGCCGAGGAAGCGGAAGAGTGGTATGCGAAGACAATGGCCGACCTTCATGAGCTGCAGTATTTGTGGCAATTCCAGAGTGAGTCGCCTGGCGCGGATCATTATGTTGACGCGGGGCCGCAGGGTTGTGAGGCAGCTCGGTTGGAAACAACCAACTACGGCGGGTATCACTTGGAAGGACCCTACATAGTAGATGGACCTTACCTCGGGCAGTGCCCGTTGCATCTGCAAACTGTTCGACAAGCTGATGGCACGGCGAGAATTTCCTTTTGGTTGAACTCGTCGGCGAATTTGGCACGGAATCCGAGGCCGCAGTCGAGATCCCTGGAGCTATCGGCATCGGCGAAGTCTGAAGCAGCGGAGCCGCGCGCAGCTTCGGCTCCGGCAGCGACACCCCTGCCCACGGTAGCAACTGCTGCGCCGGCAACTACAGATAACTTGCGCTCTGAGCCTGCGGTGGAGAGCTCCGGAGAGCGGTCAAGGAAGAGATACGGCGACTGCGACGATTTGTGCCAAGGACTCAAGAAAGTATTGGAAAATCGCTCGAGTTCGTTCCGGCAACTAGGGGTTAGGAGCGGAAGTTCCGTGCCTTCCAGAAGCACCTTATTCGGGGATACGGTCAAACTCTCCGGGGCCTCGAGCTGCTTGATTCATGCGGAGCCTTCTGCAGGCACAAGATCCTCAGCAAGAAATGAACCCGTCTCGGGCCCCAATTTCGCTCCGGTATCCACAAAGGGTGTTAAAGCGACTTCGTCGCGGGCACCTGGCAGGCCAGCAACACAGTACGTTTGCTACTGGCCACAAGGTTCGGAGGCGACCGCGGAAAGTGAGTTTCTTGATCTCGTAGAGTTGCTGCGGATGCTGATACCTTCCAATTGGTTGACGCAACAGAGCATCGAGACCGACGAACTTTCAGGCGCGCAGAGGACGGTCTGGACCGCTCGGGATTCCAAGAATAGGGCCGCTATCGGACTGTACCTGAGCGGCAAATCGGTGGGGTTGCATATTTCGGCGGGTGAGTAAGGATCCCGACTTCGCCTTGCTAACAGACCGCCCGGACTCGGGAGATTTCTCCGTCCGGTCGGCGCTTACATAATGCGGGACAGTGCCGCCCTAAAGGGACGGCGCTACGTAGATCTCGGTGATGCGGGCGTCGCCGTGGTTGAGAACAGCACAGGCAAGAGTGCCTGTGCACCTTCAACTGTTGTGTGGCCGAGAATTTGATTCCGAAAGCTACGCTTGTTCGGTGGCTTTTCGTTCGTTGGTGTCGGGATTATTTTTCATCTCGCAGGGCGAATCGAAAATCATTGTGGGGCACTTCTCGGCGGTGAAGGCCGGCCAGGAAGGAAGACCGGCGTGGTTTGGATTGCCGGTGCGAGCAAAGCGAATCCAGGCGTCGCTGACTTGAGCTGCAAGCTGCCGCGCTTCCGCTGCGTTTCCGGTCATGTTCTCGCAGCGCTCGGTGTTGTCGAAACAGAACGCCAGTTCGGCGCAGTGGAAAGCCCGTGGCCTGCGATCCAGCACCGGGGTGTTCCAGGTGAACCAGTACAAATATGCTGGTGCCGCACTTTGCGCGGCTTTACGTTCGCACTGGCTCACGGCTGCCTGACGCACGCTGGAAGCGGCGATCCTCGAAAGAATATCAAACGGTTTCTCTTTCGGATGAGCTTGCTGGAAGACCTCGATGATCTGTCCGCTCTTATCGCCAAACATATCGCCGACGCGTTTCTTGACGTCGTCCATCGTCATGACTTCGTATTCGGGATGATTGATCCCGTTGAGGAATTCATTCAGCACCGTTCCCACCAGCATGGGGACTTGCGCCGAGATGGCGGGAGCGTCGGGATCAAAAGGATGGCGGGGCACGACGGTGCCGTCGATGACCGGCGACCATACCAGGGTCTCGGCCATTCTGCGGATGTTGGGCAAGCCGACCCGCGCGTTCTTGCGCTGGACTGCTCCGCCGGCCTCAACCAATTTTGGGTAGGGCAATTCCTGGAGTTGACTGACTTGCGAACCGTTCAATCCAAGCTCGGCAAGAACGTCGGCAGCGATTTTGCCGGATCGTTCCATGCTGGCGCCGCGCGCCATGGAGCCGCTCTGTACGATGGCACGATGAAACAGCCCTTTGGCCGCGGGCATGACCATCAGGGTGCTAACTTTTCCTCCGCCGCCGGATTGGCCAAATATTGTGATGTCGCCGGGATCGCCGCCAAAATTTCCGATGTTGTCGCGCACCCACTCGAGCGCAGCCACGAGGTCGAGCATTCCTAGATTTCCCGAGCTCGCATAGGGTTCGCCGTAGGCGGCCAAGTTCAGATGGCCAAGCACACCGATACGGTGATTAAGACTCACCACCACTACATCGCCGCGCCGGCTCAGCCTCTCGCCGTCGTAGGATTTTAACTCCTGCCCCGAACCCGCCTGGAAGCCGCCGCCATGAAGCCAGACCATCACCGGGCGTTTTTTATTGTCGTTGGCGGGAGTCCAAAGGTTTACCCGCAGGCAGCCTTCGCCTGGAATTCCATCGTCCCAGGAAAACATCCAGGCCTCTTCGTCGTTCGCCCAGCCGCCGCGCTGCCCCTGCGGACAAACATAGCCGTATTGCATGGAGCTGCGTACGCCGGTCCACGGGGTTGGCTTCGTTGGCGGCATGAAACGCGCTTTTCCCGCGGTGCTCGCAGCGTAAGGAATTCCCTTGAAGGTATAAATTCCGTCGCGTGTGTAGCCTCGCACTTTACCCGCGGTTGTTTCCACAATTGCGTTTTCGTCGTTTGCGACAATGAAAGCTTTGCCTGGGGCCTCGGTCGAGCTCTTTTTCTGAGCGGCACCGGCAAGAGGCGATGGCAATACCGCGGAGGCGGCAACTCCGCCGGCGAGAGTGGCGGCTCCGCAAATCACGCTGCGACGGCTTATGGGCTGCTGTGACGTCTCAACCATCTTTTCTACATGGGTCGGATTATTATTTTCTGGCACGAAGGATTCTCCTTTTGCGCGTGGGGCGAGAGTAACTTACTTCCTTGCCGCAGCATTGGCAATGCCAAGGTGAATGCAAACGCTCTAGATAAGGCCGTGGCAAACTGTCTGAAATACTGGAGCGGCCGCTGTCAAGAAACGGGAGAACATTTCAGGATTTCAGAACCCAGGAGGAGATGACGAGGCGCTGGATTTCACTGGTGCCTTCGTAGATTTCGGTGATGCGGGCGTCGCGGTAGTTACGCTCGACGGGGTACTCGCAGCTGTAGCCGTTGCCGCCGTGGATTTGTATGGCTTTGTGAGTGACGCGGGTGGCTATTTCGCTGGAGAAAAGTTTGGCGATGGCGGCGTCCATGCTGAAGCGGGCGCCGGTGTCTTGCTTCCAGGCGGCTTTGCGGACGAGGAGGCGGGCGGCGTCAATTTCGGTGGCCATATCGGCGAGCATGAATTGAATGGCTTGAAATTGCGAGATGGGATGGCCGAAGGCGAGGCGCTCTCGGGCGTATTGGCGGGCGGCCTCGAAGGCGCCTTGGGCGATGCCGGTGGCTTGCGCGGCGATGCCGATGCGGCCACCGTCGAGCGTGGAGAGAGCGACTTTGTAGCCTTCGCCTTCGTTGGCGATGCGGTTGGCAGCCGGAACTTCGCAGTCGGTGAAGATTAGTTCACAGCAGGCGGTGGCGCTGATGCCGAGTTTTTTTTCTTCCCTGCCGGTTTTGAAGCCGGGCGTGCCTTTTTCGACGACCAGAGCGGTGATACCTTTTTCGCCTTTTTCGGGATGCGTGTTGACGTAGACGATGGCGGCGTCGGCCGCGCCGCCGTTGGTGATCCAGGCTTTGGTTCCGTTGAGGATGTATTTGTCGCCGCGAAGGATGGCTTTGGTTTGCAGAGCGGCGGCGTTGGAGCCGGCTTGGGGTTCGGTGAGGGCGTAGCAGCCGATTCTTTCGCCGCGGGCGTAGGGCCCGAGGAACTTCTTTTTTTGTTCGGCCGTGCCGTAACGGTGAATCGGGTCGCAATAGAGAGAATTCTGTACGGAGAGAATCACGCCGGTGGAAGCGCAGCAGCGGGAGATTTCTTCGATCACGATGGTGTAAGAGATGTGATCGAAGCCTGCACCGCCCTCGGATTCGGGGATGGCGATTCCAGTGAGACCAAGCTCGGCGGCTTTCTTAAAAGTGGCGCGCGGAAAGTGGCCCGTTTCATCGAGTTCTTTGGCGAGGGGACGGACTTCGGATTCGGCGAAGTCGCGGACGGTTTTTTGCAGTAAAGATTGTTCTTCGGTGAGGTCGAGATTCATGAGTGAGATTAGTTTAGCGCAGAAGGAGAAAAAGATTTACACAGAGAGCGCGAAGGACACAGAGGGCACAGAGAAAAGCAGATTCCTCGCGCAAAGCTCGCCCTCGGAATGACAATATTTCCTGACGGCCATCCCGGGAGATTAACTCGCGAGAGCTTTGCGGAGGCGTTCATAGGCGACCTTGAGATCTTCAGGATGGACGCGGGTTTCGCCCGTGACGGTCATGAAATTGGAATCGCCGAACCAGCGCGGGAGCGCGTGAAGGTGCAAGTGTCCGGCGACACCGGCGCCTGCGGCGCGGCCTAGATTCATGCCTAGATTCATGCCGTCGGGTTTGTAATTTGAATGGAAGGCTTTCTCGATGCGTTGCGCAAGCTGCATCATTTCGGCGAGCGCATCGGCAGCGCACAAGTTCAATTCGGCGACGTGCGCATAGGGAACGATCATGACGTGCCCGGAGGTGTACGGAAAGCGGTTGAGAATAACGAAGGTTTTCGCGCCGCGATAGGCGATCAGCGTTTCGTCATCTTTGTTACGCGCGACGGCGTCGCAAAAAATGCACTCGGGCTGCTTGCCAGCTGTGACTTGTGCCATGTACTGGTAGCGCCAAGGGGTCCAGAGATAATCCATCGACCAGCGTCCTCAAGAAGAAAAGTAGCGCGGACAGCATAACGCAAAAGAGGTTGAGAATCGTGCGGCCATGTTCGACAGTCCCGAACTCGTGGGTAAGTTGAAAAGACGCTGGGGGAGTTGAAGCCCGGACTGTCTGACGATTACAAGAGCACAGGCTGAAGCCTGCGCCACTTAGGGATGCTTCGCGTCGCCGGAAGCCGGCCCCGGAGAGGTTGCCCCTGCCGAGGCTGCTGCTTCCGAGGTGTTCACAAAATCCTTGAGTTCTTTGCTGGGCTTGAAGAAAGGAATTTTCTTCGGCGGGACTTCGACTTTTTCGCCGGTTTTGGGGTTGCGCCCCACGCGGCCGCGGCGCTGGCGTGTGCGGAAGCTCCCGAATCCACGAATCTCGATTTTGTCACCGTTCTGCAAGGACTCGATGATGCTGTCGAAGATGGTCTCGACGATGGTCTCGGACTCCTTGCGTGGGAGTTCCGTTATGCGCAGGACCTCTTCGATGAGGTCGGCCTTCGTCAACGTGAGTTGCTTGGTCATCGTGCCTATGCCTCGTTGCAGAGCCAGTGTATCAGCGACCGCAGGTTCATGGTGCGAAACGGTTTAGAGCGGCGTAACGCGCCCGGTTGCCACTCTTCCTATCATTAAATTGACCCGCAGGTAAATGAAATTGTGCTGCCCCTATTGCCTTGCCGCCGGGGCGCCCTGGGAAGCACAGCCCGGTTTGCTGCAAGCAAGCCTGCCAAGTGCCGTGTGACGCTGCCGTCTACCGAGCTCACCGGGCCGACAACTTGGACTTGAGCGCGTCGCCAATCGTCGCCGTCGAGGAAGACTTCGACGTGGACGTGGAGCGGTACTGCTCGATTTCCTTGCGCTCGATCTGCTTGGCGGCGGCGCGATAGCTCAGACCAATACGGCGCGTCTCCGGGCTGATCTTGATGATCTTGAAATCGTACTCCTTGCCGGGCTCGAGCGGACCGGCGCTCTTTAGCGGACCGGTGCTGGTGCGGTGCATGGGTGAGTGGCCTTCGTCGCGGCGCTTGCGTTCCTCGATTTCCGTGTTGTGGCAGAGAGCTTCGATGTTGTCGCCGAGTTCGACGAACGCGCCGAACGTGGCGATGCGCGAGACTTTGCCTTTCACGATCTGGCCGACTTTGTGTTGCTTGAACCACTCGCCCCAGATGTCATTCACCTGCTTGATGCCCAGGGAGACGCGGCGATTTTCCGGATCGATCTTCAGCACCTTGGCGGTGACCGGTTCGCCCTTCTTGAAGACTTCATGCGGATTCTTGATGCGCTCCGTCCAGCTTACGTCGCCGACGTGCACCAGGCCGTCAAAGCCTTCCTCGATCTCCACGAAAGCACCGAACTCCGCGATATTGCGGACTTTGCCGGTGACGATAGTGCCCACCGGATACTTATCGGCAACCAGCAGCCAGGGATCAGGGAGCGCCTGCTTGATACCTAGCGAGACGCGGCGATCGCTGGGCTTGATGTCCAGCACGACGACGTCGACTTCTTCGCCGACTTTCGCGACCTTCGACGGATGCTGGGCTTTTTTCGACCAGCTCATTTCGGTGACGTGGACGAGACCTTCGATGCCTTGTTCGAGCTCGACGAAAACGCCGTAATCCACCACGCCGACAACTTTGCCTTTCACTTTGCCGCCGGCAGGGTATTTTTCCGCCGCGTTGACCCACGGATCGGGCATCAACTGCTTGAGGCCGAGCGAGACGCGCTGCTTTTCCTTGTCGAACTTCAGGATGATGACGTCGAGCTCTTGCTCGGGCTTGACGACGTCGGAAGGATGCTTGACGCGGCCCCAGCTTAGGTCCGTCAGGTGGAGCAAGCCGTCGATGCCGCCGAGGTCGACGAAGGCCCCGTATTCGGTGACGTTCTTCACATGACCGTGGACGACCTGGCCTTCGGTGAGCGTTTCCATCAACTGGGCGCGCTTGGCGTGCAGCTCTTCTTCGAGAATCGCGCGGCGGCTTACGACTACGTTGCCGCGGCGGCGGTTGAGCTTGGTGACGCGGACTTGCACTTCGCTGCCCGTCAGGTCGTCGAGGTTCTGCGTGGGGCGCAAGTCAAACTGCGAGCCGGGCAGGAACGCGCGGACGCCGATGTCCACGACGAGGCCACCCTTGATGCGGTCGACGACTTTGCCGGTGATGGTTTCCTTGGCTTTGTAGGCAGCTTCGATTTTTTCCCAGGTGCGGCGCCGTAGAACTTTTTGATAGGAAAGAATTGTGAAGCCATCTTTGTGCTCGCCCGTGCGCTGCACTTCGATGGTGGCGTTGGGCTCGGGGCGCGGAATGTCGGTCTCTGAGAATTCCGCCGCGGGAATCAGGCCTTCGGTCTTTCCGCCGAGGTCGACAACTACGCCGTGTTCGGTATAGGCGACGACCTTTACTTCGATAATTTCGTTTTGCGAGGTAGCTTCGTGCTGCTCGTCGTACTGCTCCATCAGCTTGCTCATCTCTTCTGAGCCGGCTGCTTCCTCGGCGGCAGCCGTTGCTTCGGCGTCGGCTGGGGCGGGAGCAGTCACTGCAGCCTGCGCTTCCGCTGCCGCTGGTGCGTCCGCAGCTTTCGCCTGTTCCTGGGCGGCGTCGCTCGCGGGTGAGATGGGCTCCGGGGCGCTCTCGTGCGCCACAGGCTCGGGCGCGCCTGCTTGCGCCGTGTTCACTTCTTCTGGAGTGGTGTTCTGAGCTGGTTCTGAGTCAGGTGCGGGTGCCGCTGCGGCTGCTGAGGACTGGTTGTCGTGGTCGCGTAACATGGTTGTTGGCCTCCGGAAGATAACTTCTATTCTGTCCAGCCCGGCTAAGCCGGGATAACGCAAAACGTCGATGAGATTCCTTGCGAATTCCCTGACAGGGTTCCTACAAGGTGGTTAACCGCCGAGCGGTCTTTCGGGACAATGCTGCGGGCGTTTCGAGGCGCACTGCAACCTCAAAAGGATACTCGCCGCGTCCGCTTTGTGTCAATGAAACCGGTTTAGACGAACCCGCCCCGCTTCTGGCTTGCGGCCTCTATGTTCCTGTGATGCAAACCCGCGGGAAACATTTGGCTACGCCGGATATTTTTTGAGCAGCTTGCGAGCACGCGCTTTCATCGCCGGCGTTCCGGATTGCACGGCTTGTTCAAGAAGCAGCCTTAACTTGCCGTGCACACCGACGGAATCGTCTCTTGCAAGGTCTGCCAGTCCTTGCAGAGCAAAAGTCTTCACAATCGAGCTGCGATCGTCGAGGTAGCGCTGCAACGCCGCGACCGCCCGCTGGCGCTCCGGAGCTGTGAGACGAAGCCGCGGGACCATGAGCGCAAGATGCCAGCGGAGCTCGATCTGTTGGGCTTCGGCGAGCAGACCAAGGATTTTTGCGTTGTAGCGGTCTAGCAGGGGTGGGTTCTTCGCGGAGACTTTTTCTGCCGCGTCCGCTGCGCGCACGCGCACAACAGGATTCTCATTCCAGAGGCACCTCATGAGCTCACGAAATCGGCGCGGCTCTCTGCGAACGAGTTGCGCCACGTCGTCCGAGCGCCCGATGGAGCGTCGGTCCGATCCTTCGAGCATCGCCGCGATTTTGGTCCGGGACATAAGGAGCAGAAATGTGCCGAGGTTTTAACGTGATAGGCGTTTCTTGATGGACGAGGCCACTGCGCGAAAAAGTTCCCCACCTTCGTAGATATTGTTTTGACGCATGAATTCGTTCCAGGTCATACCGCTTCTGATCGCGGCGGCGATCATGAGGAAATCCTCTTTGTGGCCCGCGACCCGGTCCTTGTTTGGTTTGACTCGAAACCCCAATAGGTTGCGCGCGCTGAACTGCCCTGAATAATGATTCAGCTCTTCGTGAGCATGTGCGAGCAATTCGTCAACCTCTGTCAATTTCAAGAGCTCATGGAACTGTGTCCAAAGGTCCATATCAGCCCGGTTCATTTGCCCATGAGTCTAGAACGGCCGCGATTTGAAGGCGAGCCGGATCTGTCTCGCCAAAGGTCATTAGCTGACCCGCGCGCGGCCCGCTTGGGTGCTTTCGCGGCGGAAATCGGGGGCGATGACTTCGACGGTGCGGCACATTTCAAAGAGGCGGGAGCGCATACGGCTGCCGATTCTTTGGTCGAGGGAATCTTCGCGAGTGGGCATGACGAGTTTTCCGCTGGGAAGCCGCGTGGCTTCGCCTTCTTGAGCCGGATTGTCGTAGTAGTTCGTGGTGATGATGGTGGTACGGCGTTCGTTGTAGCGGGCATTCAGGACGATGCCGACGATGTCGCGGACCCAATCGGAAGGTTTGCTGGCGCCGAGGTCATCGAGGACCAAGATTTCAACCGTGCGGATGGGTTCGAGAATGCCCATTTCCGTGGACTCGCTGGCCGGGTTGTAGCTGGCTTGGATTTCTTTCAGGAGTTCGCGGTAATCGCAGAAGAGGGCGGCGTGCCCGCGACGAATTAAATCCTTCAGCGCGGCGACGGCTAGATGAGTCTTTCCAACGCCCGACGGCCCCATCAGCAACAAGCCTTTCTCGGCGGCGCCGGGGTAATCGCGAACAAATCCCTGGGACAGGAGCTTGGCTTTTTTCAGAGAGTCGGTTTGCTGCGGTGTTGCTCCGACGTCCGTGCTGTAGCTTTCAAAATCGCAATGTTCGTAGCGTTTGGGAATGTGGGCGCGCTCGATGACGCGCTCTGCGCGGTCTTGCATGCCGCAATCGCAGGCGACGGCGACTTTGCCCGCGGCTCCGTCGCGACGTGGGACGAGCTTCCAGCCTGTTCCTTTGCAGAGCGTGCAATTCTCAAGCGCCATGCGGACAGCATACGTTCGCGGAGGCGGAACGGCAAGCTGTGGAGTGTGCGAATTGGCGGTTCGAGCGGCGATAGCAGAGCGAGTTTTCGCAACACGGAATGCACAGAGGCCACAGAGAAGCAGTTCGAGTGCTGCCCCATCGCGGCAGCTCTGAACACATGGCATGATTAGAGAAGAGTGGAGCGATTACGGAATCGTTGCTGATCATCGCAGGTACGATGGGGGCAGGCAAGACAAGCGTCCTGGGAGAAGCTTCGGACATCCTTGCACGTCTCAGCATTGCCCATGCGGCTATCGATTTGGACGCGCTCGGGCTCGCTTATATTCCGTCCGCCGACGGCGACGACGGAGTGATGTACCGCAATCTTAAGTCCGTCTGCGAGAATTATGCTTGCCGCGGTGT
>DATDHE010000095.1:0-1795 GCA_036521695.1 Candidatus Acidiferrum sp.
ATCGCAAGGCGAAGAACGAGTCTGTGGTGCAATCGCGCAGCACCCGCCACTTCAGCGATGAAATGGTGCTTGGGGAACTCGGAGTCCTGCGGCTTCGGGATGTCCGACTGAACCCTCGTTCGTGAGTCTAGCGGTGAAGCCAGTCGGAAAGCCGGATGCGGGAAATCCGCACGTCCGGTTGTGTGTCCAGCGAAGGCTGGCGTGTTCAGTGGGAGATCAAACCCACCGAGGCAAAAGTCAGAAGCCTCGTAGCTTGGATAGCAAGGAGGAAGGAAACTGAATCTTTGAAACCTATCGACCGGATCATCCCTGGGATGACGGCGAGCCATTGGGCCGTAACGAAAGTGAACGCAGATGTGGCCTCGAAAGTGAGTGGCCCCAGAGGCCGAGCCTGCAACCGTAAGGCGAAGGCAGCATGGGTCGTCGCAACTGACTGAAGCGGCGATTCACTCTGGCGGGGTGAAAGCGACAGCACGATGGCAAGGACGCGCTAAGCAACTGGAGAAACCCTCCTCGTCCCGTCGCGAAATCGGCGGAGCAGGGAAGCCGTATAACTGGAGCACCCAGGAAATCGGTGGAAGGCGAGAGGGTCTCGGAGGGGCTCATAGTAGCGGCGAAGCGGAGTAACGTCCGCGGAGCGAAGGAGCCCTGCTGTTTGGTAACAGCTCCAACAAAACGGGAGGCAAGGGTGAAATGACAAAAACACTCATCAGTTTGCAGGACCTGAGAAGGAGCCTATACGTCAAGGCGAAGGCTGAACCGACTTGGCGTTTCTGGGGGTTGTACGTCCATGTTTGCAGGATGGAGACGCTTTACGATGCCTACCGGACGGCGAAAGAAAACGACGGGGCACCGGGAACAGACGGGGTCACGTTCGAAGCCATTGAGGAAAGCGGAGTGGAGGATTTTCTGAGGCAGATTCGGGACGAACTAATCACAAGCACGTATCGGCCCATGCGGGCTCGGAAGAAGGAGATTCCAAAGGACGGGGGAAAAGTCCGCGTTCTGTCGATTCCGGCTATCCGTGATCGTGTGGTCCAGGGGGCCCTCAAGCTGATCCTGGAGCCGATCTTTGAAGCTGACTTCCAATCGGGGTCGTATGGATATCGACCGAAACGGACAGCGCATCAAGCGGTAAACCGAGTGGCACAGGCAATTGTGGAGAGCAAGACGCGAATCATTGACATTGACTTGCGGGCCTACTTCGACAACGTTCAGCATTATCTGCTGTTAGAGAAAGTGGCGCGCCGGGTACAAGATGATGAGGTCATGCATTTGCTCAAGATGATGCTGAAGGCGACTGGGGAAAAGGGCGTTCCGCAAGGCGGGGTGATTTCGCCACTGCTCAGTAACCTCTACCTCACAGAGGTGGATCGGATGCTGGAAAGAGCGATTGCCACCACGCGCTACGGGAAATACACCGCCGTCCAATACGCACGTTTTGCGGACGACCTGGTGATATTAATCGACGCTCATCCGCGGCATGACTGGCTGGTAAAGGCGGTGAACCAGCGACTGCGCGAGGAGTTGGCCAAACTGCGAGTTGAGATCAACGAGGAGAAAAGTAGGGTCGTTAACCTCGCAAAGGGGGACAGTTTTGGATTTCTGGGTTTTGAATTTCGTCGCATTCTGAGTCGTAAGGGAGCGTGGCGGCCCAACTATGCGCCCAAGCTGAAGAAGCGGACGGCTTTGTTGGGGAAGCTCAGGGATGTGTTCCGACGGTACGCCAGCCAACCGGTGGGGCGGGTGATCGGTCTGATCAACCCGATCCTCCGGGGATGGGTGAACTATTTTG
>DATDHE010000096.1:0-5079 GCA_036521695.1 Candidatus Acidiferrum sp.
GTCCCGATTCTTCCTTCCACGACAATCAAATATCCGTCCAGCAAGGTAAAAGGCAGTTCCCTTGTTTCTTGTTCTTCGATACACCGAACATCCCGCTGGTCGGTGCCGCGCGGCTTGTTCCTGGCAAGACCATTTGCAACATATGAGAAAAGAAGAACCGAACTGCAGACTACGCGAAAAAGAATTCTTCTCATGGCACTCCCTCCGCTCGCGAATGCAGGAGCGCCAAAACTCGGTCACGTCAGGGAGAACGACCATGGACCGGCCGTGAAACCGGTCTGACATTAAAGTGACTCCACAAATGCTTTAGGTTGAGAGGGGTACGGCGGTACATGACAAAGACCTGCTGTTCTGTAAATTGTGCTAGACTCGCCGGCGGCAACGTCGCAACGCGCCGCCTCGATGTATTCCTTCGGTGCATTCCAGCTCGATTCGCGTTCGCATGAACTCCGGCGCGCCGGCATGCGGATCAAAATCCAGGACCAGCCCTTTCTTATTTTGGTGAAATTGGTGGAACGTCCCGGGCAGCTCGTCACGCGCGAGGAACTTCGTTCCGCTCTTTGGGGTAAGGACACGTTTGTTGATTTCGACACCGGCCTCAACACTGCTGTAAAACGTCTGCGCGAAGCCCTGGGCGATTCGGTTGAGGCTCCCAGATTCATCGAGACGCTTCCCAAGCTGGGCTATCGCTTCGTGGCCGCAGTGCAAGTCGCGCCGCAAAGGCTTGCGGTGTCTGAGGATTCAACGCAGGACAAGACGCCCAAGGCCAGGAGTGCGGCGGATTGGCGCCGCGGTGCGCTCGTAGCTGGCTTGCTTCTTTCCGGAGCCGCTATTCTCGTTCTTTATCTGCGCTGGCACGGTGCGGCTCACCCTCCGGCACTCGAAGTTGTGCCACTCACGGGAATGGCCGAGACTGAGGATTACCCCGCGTTTTCACCGGACGGCAATCACGTCGCGTTTACCGTATCCGAACCGGCCGACCGCGCGGGCGTCTACATCATGCTGGTTGGAGGCGAAAAGCCTCTGCGCCTGACTACGAGCCTCAGAGACTGCTGTCCGGTCTGGTCGCCCGACGGGGGCACGGTCGCCTTTGTCCGCCTTGAACAAATCGGTTACACCATTTACGCGGTGCCCGCGCTCGGTGGCACGCCGAAAGTCCTTTATTCGAACCGCACTGGTTTTCCAGGGCACGTCGGCATGCTGCCGGCCTTTTCGTGGTCTCCGGACGGTGCGCACTTGGCCGTGAACGCAATCTCCAAGAAACTTCCCCAGCCGGTCATTACGTTGATTTCACTCGCAGACGCATCTGCACTTCCCATAACTTCCCCACCTCGCGACTCCAGCGACTGGTCGCCCGCCTTTTCACCGGACGGGAAATCGGTTGCCTTCTTTAGATCGAGCGGGCCCGGTCTAGTCGAAGATGTCTATACGGTTCCGGTGACGGGAGGCGAGGCTAAGCGCTTGACGTTCGATAACCGCCAGGGAGGTTCTAGGTTCGCTTGGACGCCCGACGGACGCGAGGTAATTTTTGTTTCAGGGCGAGCGGGCCTCTGGACCCTGTGGCGAGTTCCAACATCTGGCGGAAGTCCCCAACGCCTGGAGGGTGTGGGAAGCTCCGCATGGTCCCCTGCTGCAGCCCTTACTGGTCATCGGTTCGCTTATACCAGCGGTTCCATGAGAGTGAGTTTTTGGAGCCTCCCGCTTGTAGACGCCAAACACCTGGCAGGTCCGCCGAAGCTTCTTTTGTCCTCCAAAGGGGGCTTGGGACTACCCTATTTCTCGCCTGATGGGAAAAAAGTTGCGTTTGAGTCAAGTCAATCGGGGTATGACGAGATCTGGACGGCAAACAGCGATGGGTCCGATCCCACACAATTCACATTCCTAAAAGGAGAGACGGGGACACCCCACTGGTCCTTTGATGGACGTTCCATTGCTTTCGACTATCGCCCCGCGGGTCGCAGCGAAATTTATCTCGCCGATGTTTCTGGGGGCCCTCCCCAGTTGTTTCAGACCAACCCTGGCGCAAACAACATCGTTCCTAGTTGGTCGCGCGATGGCCACTGGCTGTACTTTGCGTCCAGCCGCGCTTATGAGGCCGTTCAGATATGGAAGGCTCATTATCCGCAGGGCGGCGCGATTCAGCTCACACACCTTGGCGGTACTTTCCCGGTCGAAAGTGCTGACGGATATCTTTATTACTCAAAGTCTTTTCGTTCCGACGAGATCTGGAAAATTCCGGTAAACGGAGGACCGGAAACGCTGGTCTTAAAGACAGCGGACCTGAACTGCTTCTGCAATTGGGCATTGGCTCCCGCTGGCATTTATTTCATTGCTCAAAAATCGGGAGAACCGCGCACGCTTTTCTTCTACGATTTCGCCAACAAAACAACTATTGAGCTCCTTCATTTCGAAAAATACGCTATCAATCCCGCGCTTGCACCCGACGGCAGGTCCCTCATCTTCAACCAAACAGACCAGCGAGAACAATCGATCATGCTCATCAACCACTTTCAGTAGTGTTTGTCATGGAAGTCGCGTTGCGAGACAAGTGGTTTTGGGCAATTTCATATGCCCGGGTAAGTGCGACAATCAAGGACTAGCCGCAGGGCGGTAACATGCAAGGTCACAGCAGCAATCGACCGAGTTCCGTTCGTGTTGCCCCTCTTCGTTGACTTGCCTTTTGGCGCAACCTAAGATGTGCGCCAAATGCCAGACTCCCAACCACTCCTCGGGCAGACCGTCTCCCACTACCGCATCCTCGAGAAACTCGGCGGCGGCGGGATGGGCGTCGTGTACAAAGCGGAGGACATCCGCCTGCACCGCATGGTCGCCCTGAAAATTCCTCATGGGCGACATGGCCCACGATGTTTTGGCCCTCGAACGTTTCCAGCGCGAAGCGCAAGCCGCCTCCGCCCTCAACCATCCCAGCATCTGCACCATCTACGACGCCAATATCGAAGAGGGCTATCGTTTCATTGCCATGGAGTACCTCGATGGCTTCACGCTCAGGCACCTCATCGCCCACAAGCCATTGCCCCTTGATCAGCTTCTCGACCTCAGCATTGAAATCACCGATGCGCTCGCTACAGCCCATTCCGCCGGAATCATTCACCGCGACATCAAGCCGGCGAACATCTTCGTCACCAAGCAGGGCCACGCCAAGATCCTCGATTTTGGTTTGGTCAAGCGCGTCTCGAGTGACGAAGGCGTTTCCACAATGCCAACGGCGGAAGAAACCGGTCTACTCACCAGTCCGGGATCGACAGTAGGCACTATCGCCTATATGTCACCTGAGCAAGCTCGCGGCGAAGAGCTCGATACGCGCACTGACCTGTTTTCCTGCCTATACAAACTCCACGCCCAACTCAACTACTGGAATTCCAACCGTTGACCCCTTTCTTTGGAAGAATGGGACAATGGTGGATCTGGGCACACTCGGAGGCGTCTTTGGTTTCTCGAATGACGTCAACGAGCGAGGTCAGGTTGTCGGCCAATCGGACCTCTTGGGCGACCTGGTAAATCACCCTTTTTTTTGGGACCACGGAGTGCTTACGGATCTGGGCACGCTTGGAGGTGATAACGGAGAAGCAACGGCGCTTAACGACGCCGGGCAGGTTATCGGCAGTGCGGATTTGCCGGGCAGTCAGGCCCACCACACGGTTCTCTGGCAGCACGGCGAGATGACTGATCTCGGGACGGTGGACGGTGATCCGTGTAGCAATGAGTCTGCCATCAATTCGAGAGGGCAGATCGTGGGGACCACGACGAATTGTGAGGGAGTGATTCTGCACCCGTTTTTGTGGGAGAACGGCGGGCCTATGGTCGACTTGCAAAGCCTGGTTGTTTCCGGCTCTAGTGTGACGCTCTTAGGCGCGGCTGATATCAATGACCGTGGAGAGATTGTCGGCAAAGGATTGCTCCCCGGTTGCGACAATAACAGTACGTGTGGGCATGATGTCCTGCTAATCCCGTGCGACCAGAACCACCCAGGGATCGAGGGGTGCGACTATAGCCTTGTTTCGGCCGCTTCCGAAGTGGTGCCGGCGCACGCCAATAACATACCAGCCGCAACTGCAGCAAGCGAGAAGCAGTGGTCCTCGTCCGAAATGGCCCCGCGATATCGTTCCTGGATGGCAAATCGCTTCCACAAGTCCGGAGCCTTGCCGCCGAAATAGCTTGAGCGAAAAATGTGGGCGCGCTTGATATCTCGGTGGACGATTCCTTAAGCGTGGGCCATCCAGCGCGTCCGAAATCTCAATTCCCAACTCCAGCACCTGCTCAAGCGGCAAACGGCTTGGCCGAAATACGGTGCTTCAAAGTGTGGCATCCAGAAACTCCGGAGTTCGTCACCGAAGGACGCTTAGTTAGCGATGAACGGTTGGCCTTCGTGCTCGCCAATCTCGTAAATGGTGCAAATGTTCGGGTTGTCCAGTGCGGAAGCAGTCTGCTGTGCCTCGCCAAAACATCGTACACCTGCAAAATCAATGACTTGGCGCAAAGCTGGATTAGGATTTTTCCGCTAGAATTCTTGCCATGATCGTGTCGCTCCGATATTTCCTCGGTTGGTTGGTCAGCGTTTTCCGTTTCCGGGAGGACCTCGTCCTCGAGAACCTGGCGCTCCGTCGGCAATTGCTGGCTCTACACGCGCAACAACCTCGCAGTCGATTAACTGCCCTGCACAAGCTGTTCTGGGTTGCGTTGCAAACTTGCTGGCCCGGGTGGAGGAAGCCTCTCGTCCTGGTCACTCCGAGAAGCGTCGTGAACTGGCATCGCGCGGGGTTTCGTTTGTATTGGTCATGGATCTCCAGCGTCAGCCAGGTAGGGGGACGGAGGCGTGTCAGCAAAGAGCTTCGCGCCTTGATTTTCCGTATGGTTGCCGAGAATCCGACCTGGGGAGCCCCGCGCCTTCACGGCGAACTGCTCAAGCTGGGTTTCGAGCTCTCGGAAAGGAGTGTCTCGCGATGGATCCGGCGAGCTCCGAGAGATCCAGATTCCGCGAAGCGATGGCTGACGTTCCTCAGAAACCATCGCGAGGCCATTGCGGCAATGGATTTCTTCACCGTCCCAACGCTCACGTTT
>DATDHE010000097.1:0-3026 GCA_036521695.1 Candidatus Acidiferrum sp.
GCAACCAAAGCCATGCGTCGCAAATTGGTATGGGTCGAAAGCCAGAGTTTTCAGGGCTGGGCTTGCTCCGAATGCGCATGGGCGTTCAAGCCTCTAGGGCCGCTAGTTGGCGAATCCATTGATGAAATGAAGATGCACTACGAACGCCAGCGCGACAGTGAGTTCACTTCTCACGTCTGCGCCCAACACCCAAGATCCACAAAAAGCCCGCGTTAGCCAATCCAATTGCAGTGACATTCCCTGAGTGAATTGAGCATGAGGGACTGGCCCCCGCGCAATTCCAGCTACTCGTCCGAGCTGGGATGAAAAGAATTTCTCGGCGAAGTGAAGTTGCGCAGGTACACTCTTGCCTGTCTCTATCAGTTTGCTAATCAGGGTTCCTTGTTTGTATCCGCCAGCTTCGATCGGCGGAGGAGCCTTCTACGGTGAGGAGGCAGCATGAAAAGACTCGTCATGGCCATTCTCGTGGCGACTGTATGGAGCACCGCGCTTTGGGCCGCTCCTGCCTCCTCCAAAGCAAGCCCGATACCGGTACTCCTTCTTGACGGCGAGAGTGGTGGTTCTTATCACGCCTGGCAACTGACCTCAGCCGTGATGAGAAAAGAATTGGAGGACACGGCGCTATTTCGCGTAACCGTCGCATCCTCTCCTCGTTCCGGTGAGGACTTCAGCAGCTTCAAGCCAGATTTCAGCCAATATCAAGCAATCGTTCTAAATTACGACGCTCCCGACTGGCCGGCGGACCTGCGCGAGCAGCTTGAGAGTTACGTCAAGAATGGCGGCGGACTCGTCGTAGTCCACGCCGCAGACAATTCGTTCCCCGATTGGCCGGCGTTTAATCAGATGATCGGAGTCGGCGGTTGGAGAAGTCGATCAGAAAAATCTGGTCCTCTCTGGTATTTCAAAGATGGCAACCTGGTTTCTGACAAGTCCCCCGGGTCGGCCGGCTCCCACGGAAATCGCCTCCCCTTCCAAGTGGAGACTCGCGCTCCAGACCACCCGATTATGAAGGGGTTGCCGCGGGTCTGGATGCACGGCGCCGACGAGCTTTACGCGACACTCCGTGGACCCGGCCAGAACATGACTGTACTCGCAACCGCTCACTCCGATCCGGCGAATCACGGCACAGGGCACGATGAGCCAATTCTCATAGTGTTGAGTTATGGCAAGGGCAGGATTTTTCACACCACGATGGGGCATGATGTCGCCGCCTTGAGCTGCGCGGGTTTCATCACGACCTATCAGCGAGGTGCAGAGTGGGCCGCCACAGGCCGGGTGACTCAGAAAGTTCCCACCGATTTTCCGACTGCTGATTCGGTGAGCTTTCGCGTAGACATTGCGAAGATGGATCCCGCCTTTCTGAACGGCCCACCCCAGGTGAATCCTTTCGATGGCTTAGCCAATTCGGCCCTCGCGGCCATGAGGAAACGCGCGGAGGAACTCGGCATTGGTGGAGTCGCGATCGTGGCCTATTTCGAAGGCGACAAGATTCAATCCTGGAGCTCGAAAATGCTGGTGATCGGCAGGATGCGAGACGAGCCTTCCCCGACCGACAAAGGGGCCAACCTGATCGGCATCGCCTACGCCAAAGCCGTCGAGATGGCGGATACGCTCAAAGATAGCGGCAGTCAAGTTCGCCCGCCAATGACCGGCGAATTCGGATGGAAAGGCGGCGTAATCGTTCGTGGAAAAAATGGATACTTAATCGCAGCATTTAGCGGCGGCAAATCCGAAGACGACGTCAAGATATCCAGAGCCGGAGTCGAGCAACTTGCGACAGGTCTTTAGGTGGCCGGAGATAGAGTGCAAGACCCTTGGTCCGTTGTACTTACGGACTCAACAGGGACACCACTGGGGGTAATCTAAAATCTACGGTCGCTTGCGAGTACCGGCAAATCGCCCTTCGCTTAACGATAGTCAGTCGTCGTCAAGTCTTGACTTGCTACTAATTTTTCCCTAGCTGTTCGAGAGCGTAACGGGCGGGTTGATAATCCGGTGCGGCAGCAAGAGCGGCCCGGAGCGCCTGCCTGGCATCGTCGTTGCGGCCAACCGCTTGGAAGGCGGTGGCAAGATTGGTGAGGAATTCGGGGTCACGGGGTGAGATCCGTACAGCAATCTGGAATTCTGCGCTGGCATGGGAGAAGCGACCTTGCTCGCCGTAGATCGCGCCGAGATTGCTGTGCAGCGAAGCGTTGAAATCGTCGGCCTCCGTATGAAATCCGAGCGCATTGGAAAAATGGATGCGGCTTCATCTAGATGGCCGTCGTGCCGCCAGGCTATCAACCCAAGGGCATTGAGAACATTTGCGTCATTGGGACTGATGACGACGGCTCTTCGAAGCGCTGCCTCCGCCTCGGTCCAACGGCCAGCCTGCGCCAGGATAAGGCGCTCCTCGCCATCCACTTGGGGGTCTTTTGGATCAGCGAGACGAACCTGGGCAAGTGCCCGAAGCGCCCTGTCATACTCCCCCCGGGCGGCGTAAATCGAAGCCAATCCTTCGCCGGCAATTGCCAATTCCAACCGGTCGGGCGGCGTTGCTCTCTCCGCTAGGGAAATGGCAGTCAAGTAGTGAGATTCGGCCGAGGACTGTCCTGTCGCGTTGTTAGGCTGAACTGCAGCAACCATATCCTGCGCAAAAGGCGCGCTCGGCGAAGTTTCCAGTGTGCGCGTAAACAGCGCGGAGTCATCTTTCCAGACAGCGTTGCGAGCGATGGTCCACGCCGCGAACAGGAGCAGAACGGCGGCTAACACGGCAGCTTCCGCGGGTAAGCGAGATCGTTCGGGAAGCGATCGACCGAGCCGCTCAGCCAGGAGGGCAGTCAACAAACAGAAACCGACGGACGGCAGATACAGATAGCGCTCGGAAAACACGTTCCGGCCGACCGCCTAGCCCGCATTATTCTTGAAAAGTCGCCGAGTAAAGAGTTTTTTCGCGGCACGTGACAATAGACGGCTAATGGAAGCGTTCGGTTGAATCGCAAGACTGATTGCAAAGCACTTGGCGAGGTTCGAAGCTAGAGTTTGGC
>DATDHE010000098.1:0-1972 GCA_036521695.1 Candidatus Acidiferrum sp.
CTCGCAAGCCTCGCACCGCCCAACAAACGCACGGCAGTCATTCTCATCGATTCTCCATTTCCGCGTAAATCTCAATCACTCAGCGAAGTGAATCGCAGCAGCGGGTACAGATCGCGAAATACTCTTGCAATGTCTCCTGGAAAAGTCGCTCGCGTGGCGTCTTTTGATTTTAGCTTCCGCCGCACGATCCACGCTTGAAGTTTTCCCCAGTCTTCGGCCGCACCGGGCCAACCGTCTTGCTGCTTCCATTCCCGTTTAACTGCGCTGTACCAATAGCTTTCGTAGCGTCCGCTCAAGCGCTTCTTTTGTTGCGCGAGCCATTGGGGTTGCTCCAGAATGCGCGGATCAGCGATCAGTGCCAGCGCGGACTGCTTGCGTTTCGATCCAGCATAAATCCGAAAGCCCACGGTGACGGAGTTGGCGGAAATCCCTGTGTACAGCTGGCCGGTTTCACCTTCGCCCGGAAATGGTGAAGAGAATCTTATATACATTTGCGGGCGGTACGGAGTCTTGTCTTTCGCAAAACGAATGTCGCGATTGATGCGAGAGAAATTCGCGCCGCTGCGTCCTGTGGTGTCAAAGCGTGAATCTAGTTTCAGCATGGCGGGGCTGAGTTCTTCGAGCAGGCGGCGAAAAGGCTGCACGACTGTTTGCTGGTAGCGTTCGCGGTTCGCGTCCATCCACACTTTGCGGTTGTTGCGTGCCAAATCACGAAAAAACTGAAACGTCGCGCGCGTGAAGATCGGCTCTGGTTTAGCCATGCATGGCCCTCGATGCGCTTTGGTGGGGACAAGAGTACACGATTCCCCGCCGGCGTCAATTGACCTGTCCTGTGCGGCTCGCAGAAAGTTGGGGACGACTGCACGTCATTTGAGTTTCATGCGAAGCGAGGACAATATGAAGCAACAAAAATGGCAGGTGGGACTTGATCGGCACTTTGCGCGGCGGCGGCGTTCCTTCGGCCCGCAACGGCGGTGCCGGCGGACAATAGGAGACCGTCAGGAACGCCGGCCCCACCACATTGGCGCTTGCGGCGAGGAGGTGCTGGCGATAGCCTCGACACATGAGCCAATTTACACCTACTGACAAAACCAAGGTGCGGCGAAAGCCGGACCGCGCGAATTACGACCGCGAAACAATTTACAAAATTCTTGACGAGGCGTTCGTCTGCAACGTCGCGTTCATTGCGGACGGGCAGCCGTACGTAGTACCGACGAACTATGTGCGAGTGGGCGACGGGCTTTTGCTGCATGGATCGCCCGCGAGCCGCTTGATGAAGACGCTGTCGAGCGCCGCGCCGTTTTGCCTCAGCGTGACACTGCTGGACGGCATCGTGTTCTCGCCGACGGCCATGGGCCATTCCGTCAACTACCGATCCGTGGTGGTCATAGGCAAGGCGGAGGTCGTCGAGGGCCACCAGGCGAAACTTGCAGCCATGCGCGACTTCGTCGAGTATGTAATCCGCGGGAGATGGGCCACGGTGCGGCCGCCAACCGCACAAGAGATTGCCGCAACCATGGTGTTGTCCGTTCCGCTGGTCGAGGCGTCTGCGAAGATACGGACTGGCTTTGCAGTGGATAACTCCGAGGAATACACAAGCCCCGCCTGGACCGGGGTGCTGCCGTTCAAGTGGACGGCCGGAGACCCGGTGCGCGATCCTCGCGGGGATGGCGCGATTCCTGTGCCGGATGGAATCCGGCGCTATTCCCGCCCGCAATAGGGCGGCCCCCCGGTCTATTCTGTGAAGGATGTGCCCCGTCTGAAGCTAACCCTGCCCCCGTTTTGTAAACGCTGACTCTAGCTGATTCTAAAGGAATTGACATTCTTGGGAGCCTTCTTGAATCAACACGTACCACACGTAAGGAGGGTGCCGGAAGTAGGCACGCCAGAGAAATTCTTTAGTCGGCAGTAGGTCTGGGAGGTCTGGGCTCGAGGCTTGTACCGGCCCTAGCGGCAGGCATATACTTCGGAC
>DATDHE010000099.1:0-3982 GCA_036521695.1 Candidatus Acidiferrum sp.
TTTGTGACTTACTCATACACAGATAGTAGGCAACTCTTTAATTCTTGTCAAGAAGAAAATGACATTTCGGTCGAACAATCAGAAGAGAATCCCCGCTAATCTACTATTTTGCAATCCTGTTTTGCGCCGGAAAGTAGCTAGCCCATCCCGACGCCCGAGCGCTACGCCCGGCTTGCCGTTTGCCCCTTGGAATCGACCTTCCATTGCAAGATACGACCGTTCGCCATAAATTGCTGGCAAGTCCGACTAAATCAGTCTTATTATAAGATGCACGAAATAAAGGGTTTGGCGGCTGTTAATAGGCCACTTAGTTTGACTTGGAACGCAAAACAGAGTATCCTCTGAGTGCGACTGATTCAGTCGCATATCCTGCGGGGGCAGGAACCAGAGTGAGAAATGTTTAAGCTATCCAAAAAAGCCGACTATGGGCTGATCGCCGTCAAGCACTTGGCGATGCACCGCCAAGAACATGCATGCAGCGCGAACGAAATCGCGGAAGAGTATGGCATTTCGGTCACGCTCATGGCTAAAGTACTGCAGCGTTTGGCCCGCGAAGGTGTGGTCGTCGCGAAGCACGGTTCCACTGGGGGCTATCAGCTGGCGAAGGACCCCGGACAAGTCAGCGCGCTGGATGTGATCTCGGCCATAGATGGCCCAGTGCTCATCACATCCTGCGTGACAAGCCACGGGAATTGCGAAACCACGGAGAGGTGCTCGGTTCGCGAGCCGCTCCGCAAGGTGAACGAGAGCATTTTAGGGGTTTTGAGCACTGTAACGATTGCGCAGATGAGCGAGGACCCCAATGAGCCCGCGCTTGTCGCGCTGTCGGGCCCGATGCGTTCGGGTTCGTACATGAGTTCGAGTTAGGAGATCAGGAAATGGCTGTCAAGCTGCCGATTTACATGGACAATCACGCGACCACGCAGGTAGACGCGCGCGTCGTGGATGCGATGCTGCCTTATTTCACCGAGAAGTTTGGTAACGCTGCAAGCCGCAATCACAGCTTTGGCTGGGCAGGCGAAGAAGCTGTCGAGGCGGCGCGTCAGCAAATTGCCTCGTTGATCAATGCCACGCCGAAGGAAATCATCTTTACCAGCGGCGCGACCGAATCCGACAACCTGATGATCAAGGGTATCGCGGAGATGTTCCGCGAAAAGGGCAATCACATAATCACGCAGGCCATTGAGCATAAGGCTGTGCTCGACACCTGCAAGCGCCTCGAAAAAGAGGGTTTTGAAGTCACCTATTTGCCGGTGCAGAAAGATGGCCGCGTCAATCTGGATGAGCTGAAAGCCGCCATCCGCCCGACCACCATTCTGATCACCATCATGTATGCCAACAACGAAATTGGCATCATCAACCCGATTGCTGAAATTGGCAAAATCGCCAAGGAACACTGCATTTTCTTCGCCTCTGATGGCGTGCAAGCGGTAGGAAAGATTCCGGTTGACGTGCAGAAAGACAACATCGATCTGCTGGCCATCAGCGGCCACAAAATCTACGGTCCCAAGGGTGTTGGCGCGTTGTATGTTCGCCGCCGCAATCCTCGCGTACAGCTCTCGGCCATCATCGATGGTGGTGGCCACGAGCGAGGCATGCGTTCTGGCACGCTCAACGTGACCGGCATCGTCGGCCTCGGCAAAGCCTGCGAACTCTGTCAGCAGGAAATGAAGGAAGAAGCAGTTCGGCTGAGCGGACTCCGCGACCGCCTGAAAAAGGGCTTGGAAGCCAAGCTCGACGAGGTTTTCATCAACGGCTCGCTGGAGCATCGTCTGCCAAACAACCTGAATATGAGCTTTGCCTACGTCGAGGGCGAATCGCTCTTGATGGGCATCAACGACATTGCGGTATCGAGCGGTTCGGCGTGCACTTCGGCCACTCTGGAACCCAGCTATGTCCTCAAGGCCCTGGGCGTCGGAGAGGACCTGGCGCACACCTCGATCCGCTTCGGCCTTGGCCGCTTTAACACGCAGGAGGAAGTCGACTACGTCATCGATAAGATGGTTCAGGTCGTCACCAAGCTGCGCGAGCTTTCGCCGCTTTACGAGATGGCTAAGGAAGGCATCGACATCTCCAAGATGAAGTGGCAAACCGCCTAAACTCTGCATCTAAGGAATTAGGTAGGACGAGATCTTAAAAAGAGAAGGAACGACGATGGCAAACGAAGGAACAATCCGAATTCACCGCTCGATTGGCGGCACAGGAGCCGCATTTCGAGTGACTTTTGTACCCTATGAAGAAGGCGAAGAGGCCCCCGCCGCGGGCGAGCGCTCTTTTCATGAACTCCAGCAAGTTCGCGCCTTTTTGAAGATGCTCGGCGTCGGCGCCGAGTTCATCAAGGACGCTCTTCGACAGCTCACCGCGGGCCGCTCGGCATCCGTGCCGAACGTTTCGCTCTCCGAGAAGGCCGTGAAGAGCGCAGGCTTTGGAAATCTCGTCAATTTGGCAAGGAGCAATAGCTAATGGCATATAGCGATAAGGTCGTAGAACACTACAACAATCCTCGCAACGTCGGAAGCTTGCCGAAGGAAGACCCCAATGTTGGAACGGGTCTCGTTGGCGCTCCCGAATGCGGCGACGTGATGAAGCTGCAGATGAAGATTAATCCCGATACCCAGGTCATCGAAGAAGCCAAGTTCAAGACTTTCGGCTGCGGCTCGGCGATTGCCAGCTCATCGCTCGCCACCGAGTGGGTCAAGGGCAAGACGGTCGAGGAAGCCCTCTCGATCAAGAACACGGACA
The DNA here is from genome assembly GCA_036521695.1 of Candidatus Acidiferrum sp. Classification (GTDB taxonomy): domain Bacteria; phylum Acidobacteriota; class Terriglobia; order Acidiferrales; family UBA7541; genus Acidiferrum. Next base: position 2,743 of record DATDHE010000099.1, read on the forward strand.
TCGTGCGCGAGCTTTCGCTTCCGCCGGTGAAGATTCACTGCTCCGTGCTTGCCGAAGACGCTATCAAAGCCGCCATCGGCGACTGGAAAAAGAAGCACGGCATCGAAGCGCCGCTAGCCGAAAAGGCCGCGCACTAGTTCTTGCGCGATCGGCGGCAACAGCGCCTACACGGCAACGGCATAGCATCTATAGTGCTCTGGAGTTTTTGATTATGGCAACAGAAGTCGCCAACCCGACAATCGCGAGAATCTCGCTAAGCGAGAGAGCCGCGAAAAAGATCCGCGAACTCCTCGAAAAGGAAGGCGTCTCGCCCGAACACGGCGGTCTGCGAGTCGGCGTACAAGGCGGCGGCTGCTCTGGCCTGTCCTACGCCATGCGCCTGGATACACAAGCCCGCGACCGCGACAAGGTTTTTGAAGAATTCGGCGCGCGCCTCTTTGTAGACCCAAAAAGTTTCCTGTATCTCAACGGCACAACGCTGGAATACGAAGAGACATTGATGCGCCAGGGTTTCGTTTTCCAAAATCCCAACGCCGCCAGAAACTGTGGCTGCGGCAGCTCCTTTACGGCCTAAGTAGCACAGACTTCAGTCTGCGCTCCTTGATTTTGAATCAGTTTTCAGGATGGTTTGGCTTTTGTCTTAGATCCAGCGGGGGAATTTAAAAGGCGCGTCAGACCAGTGGTTGGCAGCCGCACCCGCCAGCCACTTTTTTTGTGCTCTCAAACGATTCGGACTAGATTTGTCGGATATCCAATGACACCAGCGATGCCAGCGACGAATCCTCCTTTGGTTTGCTGGAACTGCCACGAGCGCGCCCAAGGTACGCACTTCTGCCCGAGCTGCGGCAAACTCCGGCAAGTGGCCGGCACCATGGATTATTTCGCTTTCTTCGAAATGCCACGCAAGTTGTGGATCGAAATGAACGCGCTCGAACGAAAATTCCTGCAGCTAAGCTGGAAGTTGCACCCCGACAATTTCGTGAATGCTACGGAGACAGAACGCGAACTTTCTCTGAAGCGCAGCTCCGAACTGAACGATGCTTACCGCGTCCTGCGCGATCCAGTCGCCCGCGTCGAATACCTCCTCGGCCTCGAGAACATGCGCAAAGAAGGCGAACACAAGCAACAGGCTCCGCCCGAACTGCTCGAAGAAGCTTTCGAACTTAACGAATCGCTCGACGAGCTGCGCGAAGCGAAGTCTTCGGGAAGTGATCTCGCTGCTCTGAAGTCGCGCCTTGAA
>DATDHE010000100.1:0-16411 GCA_036521695.1 Candidatus Acidiferrum sp.
GAACGCATTCGGCTCGATCTCTCCAACACCGCTGCGCGCCGTGATCTATTCGCCGAACTCGGCCGCCGCTCCAACAAAGCCCTAATCATCACCGAGGGTCTCCTCATTTACCTAACGAGGGACGATGTCGCCGGACTCGTGAAGGATCTCGCCGCGCCTCCCAGCTTTCAATCCTGGATTCTCGATATCGCCTCGCCCGGCCTTCTCCGCCTGTTGGCAAAAAGAATGGCCAAGCAGCTCAACGAAGTAGCACCATTCAAATTTGCTCCTCCTGAAGGCCCGAACTTCTTCATCCCTTACGGCTGGAAGCCTGTCGATGTGCAATCCTTTCTCAAAAATGCCGCGCGCCTCAAGCGTCTTTCTCTTTTGTTTAGGATTTTCGCGCTTTTCCCCGAAACGGAAAAGTCACGCCGTGATCGCCCGTGGTCAGGCATGTGTTTGCTCAAAAAGCAATGAAGCTGAGCGTCACTCATCTGCCCAACCACAAATCTCGAAATGAATTGTTCGTTGAGGGTAGGAAATTACTGTTCAATTGCGGCTGTCTTCGCTCTGCCGCCAGGAAATATGCTCTTGACGATCACGTAGAGCACCGGGATGAATAACAGGTTCAGCGTCGTCGCGGCAATCATTCCGCCAAACACTGTCGTTCCCACGGAAATTCTTTCCGCGCGCCCAGCCCCTTGCGCCAGCACCAACGGCACCACGCCAAGAATGAACGCAAACGACGTCATCAAAATCGGCCGCAGTCGAATCCGCGCCGCTTCAATCGCTGCTTCCACGATGGTCATCCCTTGCTCGCGCAACTGCTCCGCAAATTCCACAATCAAAATCGCATTTTTGCTGGCAAGTCCGATCAACATCACCAAACCAATCTGGCAAAAGACATCATTCTGCAATCCCCGCAGCGCCTGCGCCCCAATCGCGCCCAGAATCGCGACCGGCACCGCCATCAGCACAATGAACGGCAGCACAAAACTTTCATACTGCGCCGCCAATGTCAGGTAAACCACAACCAGGCCGAGCCCAAACAGAATTAGCGCCTTGCCTTCAGACTGAATCTCCTCCAGAGAAAGCCCGCTCCACTCATGCGTCATCCCTTGCGGAAGCGCTTTCTTCGACAGCTCTTCCATCGCCGCGATCCCTTCGCCGGAGCTGTGTCCCGGCGCCGCTGACCCGTCAATTTCCGCCGAGCGAAAAAGATTGTAGTGGCTGATCACCTGAGCGTTTTGCGTTGGCGCCACGCTGACCAAATTATCCAGCGGAATCATCATGCCCGTGTCGGACCGCAAGTAGTATTGCTGTATATCTTTCGGCTTCGAGCGGTACTTGCTGTCCGCCTGCACGTACACGCGATACGACCGGTTGTTGAAATCGAAATCGTTCACGTACACTGAGCCCATGTAGACTTGCAGCGCGTCCGTAACTTGGCTCAACGGCACTTGCAAGCTTTTCGCTTTCTCTCGGTCGATCTGCACCAAATATTGCGGATCATTCGCCGTAAAACTGCTGAATAAACCCACTAAGTCCTTGCCGGCATTTCCTTGCGCCGCGAGTTTGTTCGCCGTAGCCGCAAGCGTTTGCAGCGAATTTCTCCCCAGGTCTTCCAACTCGTACTGAAATCCGCCGAATTGCCCCAAGCCTTGTACCGCTGGTGGATTGAACGGAATGACCAACGCCCCTTGAATTCCAAACAACTGCCCGCGCAATCGCTGGATGACCGTCGCCGCCGAATGTTGGTCGCCTTTGCGCTCCGCGAAAGGCTTCAAGTTGCTGAAAACCACCGCGCGATTCGGCGCGCCACCAAACTGGCTGAATCCGGGAAGCGAGAATGCGCCCGCAATTTCCGGAACATGCGAAAGAGCCTCTTCCACTTTCGCGCAAATTCCCACCGTGTACTGCAAGGACGCACCTTGCGGCGCTTGTACGGCGATAATGATGTAGCCCTGATCATCTTCGGGAATAAACGCGCGGGGAACCTTGTTATAAATCCAGTAAGTCAAACCCAACGCTGCGAAGAAAACCACCAATGCCGCCCATCGCCAGCCGATAACGTGACGCACCGTGTTGCGGTACAAATTCGTCCCGCCAGTCACGATGCGATTGAACGCATGAAAGACTCTTCCTTCCGCGCGGTCCCGATGGCGTCCCAGCAAGATTGCGGAAAGGGCCGGCGTCAGCGTCAGCGCGTTAAACGCCGAAATCGAAACCGAAAACGCGATCGTCAGCGCGAATTGCCGAAACAGAATTCCTGTGGTACCAGGAAAAAGGGCCACGGGCACAAACACCGCAACCAGCACGAGCGAAGTTGCAATGACCGCGCCGACCACTTCCTTCATCGCTACCGAAGCCGCATGGTGCGGCTCGGTGATGCCCTCCATGATGTGCCGTTCGACGTTCTCGATGACCACGATTGCATCGTCAACAACCAAACCCGTTGCCAGAGTAATTCCGAACAACGTCAGCGTATTGATCGAAAATCCCAGCAACTTTATGAATACGAAAGTCCCAATCAGCGAAACAGGAATCGTCACCGCGGGAATCAGCGTGCTCCGCCAATCCTGCAAAAATAAATAAATCACCGCAATGACCAGAACGATGGCTTGCGCCAGCGTGATCAACACATCCTGTATTGATTCGCCAATCACCGTCGTGGAATCAAACGCCACCGCGTACTTTAGTCCCGGCGGAAAACTGTTCGAAAGCCGCAACAATTCGGCTTTCGCCGCGCGGTCCACATCGAGCGCATTTGCACCCGGAAGTTGGGTTACGCCAAAGCCCACCCCGTCGTAGCCGTTATAGCGCACCAGGACGTCATAATTTTCCGCTCCCAGCTCCGCGCGGCCCACGTCCTTCAGTCTCACGAGCGTGCCGCCCGTGCCCGTCTTCAAAATAATATTTTCGAACTCCGCTGGACTCGTCAGGCGGCCCACCGCCCTCACGCTGATCTGAAACGCTTGCTCACCTTCGTTTGGAGGCTGCCCGATTTGTCCCGCGGCCACCTGCACGTTCTGTTCATTCAAAGCGTTGATCACAGTCGACGCCGTAAGGCCCCGTTCCGCCATGCGCGCCGGGTCGAGCCACACGCGCATCGCGTATTTCCGCTCTCCGAATAGGAACGCGTCGTTCACACCAGGCACGCGTTTCAACGCATCTCTCACGTAGACGTCAATGTAGTTGCTCAGGAAGAGGCTGTCGTATTCCCCGTGTTCCGAATAAACGCCCGCCCCAAACACGAATCCGCTGGCCTGCTTGGTGACAATCACACCCGTGTTTTTGACTTCATTCGGCAAGCGGCCCAGCGCCTGGCTCACCCGGTTCTGCACGTCGACCGCGGCAAGGTCCACGTCGCGCGAGACGTCAAACGTCACCGTGATCGTACTCACGCCGCTGTTGCTGCTTGTCGACGTGATGTACTTCATGCTCGGCACGCCGTTGATCGTCTGCTCCAGCGGAATCGTCACCGCCGATTCCACGGTTTGCGCGTTCGCACCGATGTAAACGCTCGTAACCACAACCTGTGGCGGAGCCAAATCTGGAAATTGCGCTATGGGTAGTGACGGAATCGAGATCGCGCCCGCCAGAATGATCATCAGCGCGCAGACCGTCGCAAACACCGGCCGCCGTATGAAGAAATCAACGAACAAGGCCGGGTTCCACCTGTATTTGGGTTGAGAGAGAGCCGTTCATGGATTTGGCGGCGCTCAGCGCGTCGCGGCGCTCTTGCCGTCGCCCGGCTTCGCGTTTGTTTGGATCTGCTCGAGAACCGGAGCGCCATCCTGCAGGAATTGCGTCCCGGAAACGATGATGTGGTCGCCAGGCCTCAGTCCGTCCAGCACGGTGTAGTTGTCTCCGGTCGTGTCGCCCAGTTTCAAAAGCTTCTGCCGCGCCACGGTTCCTTTTCCTTCGTTAACGGCTATAAATATAAACGCCTGTCCGTTGATCCTCAGCACCGCAAGCACAGGCACAACCGGTCCATCGTGAGAGCCCCACGTTATTTGCGCGCGCACTTGTTGTGCGATGCGCAGCTTGGCCTTTGCGTTTTCGACTGCCGCCTTGGCCAGCACCGTTTGCGTGTCCGTCTCCACTTGCGGCGAAACAAATGTGATGTGCGTATCGGAGACAGACTCGCCCGTCTCACCCAGCAATCGCACCGGCAAACCCAGCCTCAAATCCTTGGCGCGGTCCGCCGGAACGTAGATATACGCTTCCAGCGCTCCCGGCAGGTCCACCGTCGTCAAGAGCGTTGTAACGGCAACGCGATCACCAACGTGTACGGGAATGTCCCCGACAATCCCATCCGCCGGCGCGCTTACTTTGTAGTAGTGCAGCTCCACCTTCTGCTGCTCCACTTGCTGCTCGAGGGCTTTCACCTGAGCGGCGATAGCATCGTAATTGGACTGCGCGTTATCAAAATCCTGCTTGCTCGTGACTCCCGCCGCATACAGTTTTTGCGCTCGCTCCAGCGAAATCTTCGCCAGCCGCAAATTGGCCTCTTGCGACGCGAGCGTCGCTGCCTGGCTATTCACCGTGGCTTCTTGTTTCAGAGGATCGATCTGCAGGAGCGGCGTCCCAGCATTCACTTCGTCGCCGGACTTGACAAAGATCTTCGTAATTTGTCCTTCCACCTGCGGGTTGATCACCGCCGATTGCCGCGACTTCAGTACAGACAGATACTCCGTCGTGTCCGGGATACGGACTGATTGTGCCACCTGCACCTGCACGGGCATCGCCGGCGGCCCGCCCGCTCCGGGGCCTCCTGCCGAAGTTTTCTGGCCACAGCCCGCGGCAAAGAGCGAAGCGCCAGCAAGTAGTATCAGCCCGGGCTTTCGCCGTCGGCTTGTCACTCTGTCTAAGTCTGAACCCCGCATAGTTGGGCGCTTCTCCCCTGGCGTAACAGCAAATTTTACGACACCTTAGCGCCTCCACCAAGGTGCAAAACAGGACGTCTCCGTTAGACGCTTGGAAAACAAGCTGGTTATACTTCTGGAAGGGGTTTATCTGGAGTGCCGCTTTTTCCCGAGTTTCAGGAGTCAAGTTCCCGCAGCTCCGCAAGTGGCGAACACTCACTCAATAAAAGTCGCTAGGGTCGATCCGTTTGCCGGAAAGTCCAAGTTGCAGCACTTCCATCTGATTTTGCCGGTCAAACACCTTGCCAGGGAAGAATTTCTTGGTTATCACCCGAACGCCGCCAAACGCAATTCCTAAAACGACCGCCGCCACCATGAAAATACCAGTCCCGATGAAGATCTTCACCATAATGCTCGTAATCGGGGGATCGGTAGCCGTCTGGCTCGCTTCGTTCCAAGTCACCTGCGTTTCATAATTTGCCGCCTCGCGCAAACTGGCAGCATATTCCGGCGAGCTCGGCGACAGTACAATGGAAAGCAGCGACCCCTTACGCACGATGTTCTGCTCGCCCACTTTTGCCGAGGCCGGAAGCACTTCCTCCAAATGATGAATCTCCTGCTCTGCCACATTGGGGGTCGGGTATTCCAGCAGCAGCAAAGTTCCGGTGCCCCCGTTCATGCCCGGGTTGGAGTATCGCGCCACCATGGCTTCTGCGCCGTTCGTAAAGCCCGCAGCTTTGACAAGCCCTTCCGAATCCGTCTCGCCCAATCCGTGCAGCGCCACTTGCAGCGCCTCCGGCCCCAGCGCGTAGCGCTCCGTTCCCACCATTCGGCCCGGGGTAGGCAAGTACATGCGGATAGGCGGCAGCGGCGTCTTCTCGCTCTGTGCCTCTATTGCTTGTACGAGCGCGCCCAAGTCGTCCTTGGATACATTCGCCGTTGACCTCACGACAAATGTGCCTTCTTGAATCAGCACTATTTCTTTATCGAACGCTCCAACTTGTCCGAGCTTGGCAGGCATCATCCCGGTTCGCAGCAGGCCGGTAAAAACTTCATAAGCGCTGCTCGGGTCGTTGTACTGCGCAAGTCGAACTTCCACCGTCTTTCCTTCGGTCGCATATTCGCAATCGTTCACATTACGCAGCCCAGCCTCTTTCCAAAACCCAAAGTCCTGCGACCTGCTGGAGTTGCAACTTGTCAGATGCCAGCTTCGGGACTCTTTGGGTAGAATCTGCTTTGGAACGACCTTCTGTTGGGCGGAGAGCGACGAGGCGCTGAGCAGCGCAATACCGCAAACGAGTAGGTGTTGTGAGCGCATCCCTTGCTATCGCTTAGACACCAACAGATTACCGTTGGTTCCTGGATTGTTCAACTGGAGTGACTGCAGCGGGCCGGCTGGGGCCGCTTTTGCCAGGCAGGTTCAGCGTCATGCTGTTCAAACTTTGCAGATAACTTGCTACGCCCTGATAAAGGCCTTCGGCCACGCGCTGCCGGTATTCCGGCTGCTTCAATAGTTTCTCGTCGGCCGGATTGCTGAGGAAGGAAATCTCCGTGAGTATCGATGGCATGTCCGCCCCAATCAGGACCACAAACGGGGCCTTGCGCACCCCTCGATCCTTCACGGACTTACTGGCTTTCTGCATGCGCTTCGCCAGCGAATCCTGAATATCTTCGGCAAATTCCTTCGACTCATCGATCTTCTCGTTTCTCGCGATCTTCTTCACCAAATCCTCGAGGTCGTGCACGCCTTGGTCCGATGACGCATTTTCCCGTGCCGCCACTTCCATCGCTTCTGCCGACCCCTTCAAGTTCAAGTAGTAGGTCTCGACGCCACGCGCGGCGTGGTCTTGGCTGGAATTCGCGTGAATCGAAATAAAAAGGTCGGCCTTCGCCTGATTCGCAATGTTCGTCCGCTCTTCCAGCGGAATAAACGTATCGTCCGACCGCGTGTAAACAATGTCCGCCCCAGGCAAGCGCTGCTGAATGATTTTCCCCAGTCGCAAAGCCACGTCCAGGCACAGATCTTTCTCCATCAAGCCAGTAGGCCCAATCGTCCCCGTATCATGCCCACCGTGTCCCGCATCGATCACGATGCGTCCAATCTTCAGCCCCAGCGCACGTGTCAGCGTGGACTGCCCGTCCCGCGTCGGCTGCGGCGCGCTGCTGGGCCGAATCAGGTCAGGCTTCGCATTTGTATTCGCAACCGTGTTTGCACTCGTCGAACTTAGCTGCTTGCCACGAGAATTCTTGCCGCCAGAGGCCGCGCTCCGTGTCATTGCATTTGACGGCGAAATGCTGGGATCGTCCCCTGAATTTTTCTCGGAGACGCTTCTTACGTTCCCGGAATCCCCCGACGAGACAATCGTGTCCTCACTCGCTTGTTCCGCGCCGCTTTGCGGCTTTGAGGTCTTCGTCTTTGTCGTGCGTACCGACCCGCCATTCCGCACTGTCGAATACAAGAAAATCACCAGTTGGGGCGGATTGCTGAGCAAAGAAGCCGCGTAGTCTTTCACTCCATCTACGTCCAGCACCACGCGAACCACGCCCGCCTGGTTCTGCGCCACGCGCACCGCCGTCAAAAGATTCCCGGCTACCTGCACGTTTCCCCGCGCCACTTCGGGCGTCAAACGCGCGGAATGCAAATCGAAAAATATACGGTCAGGATTTGCGATCCGCGCCGAGCTGTACTGCACGGTGTCCTCAAGGTCGATGGTCACTCGCGTCGCGTCGGCATTCGCGCTCGCGCTAATTCGCCGGATACGTGGCGCGCCCTCGGAACCGTTGCGTCGCGTCGCCTCAACTCCTCCGTGAACAGGTCCAGGTGTCTCTGTTTCCTCTGGCGCGGCCGCAACTGGTGCTGGCGGAACATTTCTCGCGGACGTCGGAGCAATTCCCGCAGGCACCGGCGTATCGGTGTGTTGCAACAGCGCCAACTCCGCCAGCTCTCCCTGCGCCTCGCGTTTGCGCGCAGAATGCGGATACTTCTTCAAAAAATCCTCGTAAGTTTTCGTGGCCAGCGCGCTGTCACCCAACTGATCCCTTTGCAGCTTGCCAATGCGCAGCATGGCATCCTGGCTGTACTTGCTCCCAGGATATTCGTGTACGAGGAATTGGTATGAATCCACCGCCGACTGGTAGTAACTCCGCCCGAAGCGATCTCCCATCTCCGTGTAAAGCTCCGCAACGGAGAGCAGCGAATCCACGACTTCAGCAGCTCTCGGGGTAATCAGATACACGCGGCGATAGCTGGCAACAACCTGCTTGTACTCCGCCAGCGTCCGCTTTTCCGCAGGCTTACTATTCAAAATCGCGCGCTGCTCTTCCGCTCGCGCAAACTGCGCGCCCGCAGCCTCACGCCTCACGGCGCTGGTCGTTGTGTTCTCCGCGCCGGCAGCCTTCGCAAATGTTGTAGCGGGATTTCCACAGACCACGCCCACTGCAATCCCCAGTGCTACAAAAACTGGCGAAAGCCGGGCGAATCTCCTGTTCAAAATTTTTCGGACCCCCAACATACGCGCCCTACATTCTTGCGAACCACATTAGTGTAATAGAAAAACGGGAGCCTCTGTGGGCTTTCACTGCCAGGGGTCGCCAAGCGATACCCCTGACTGCCCGCCGCGAAGCGGCCGGGTTCAGTCGTTCTTCTTGCTTCAATCGTTTTTGAAGATGATGCGTCCGGAAGGATCGACTTCTCTGTGGATGGCGCGCGGATTAGAAAACGCGCTCTCAAGACGACCCGATCCAGGCCTGAAATACGCATCCTGCACCTTTTGCACGTAGTTCCGAGTTTCTCGGAACGCAGGGATGCCGTGAGCCCGATCAACAGCCCCCTCACCCGCATTGTATGCCGCCAAGGCCAATTCCAGGTTGCCATTGTATCGTTCCAGCAGCCCCTTTAGATGTCTAACCCCGGCGTCGATATTCTGTTGCGGATTGAACACGTCGTTTGCACCGTACCGTTGTGCCGTCGTCGGAATCAGCTGCATCAGTCCGCCTGCCCCCTTGCGGGAATAAGCCGAAGGATTCCAGTTCGATTCCGTCTCAATTACTGCGCGGACCAATGCTGGATCCACGTTGTGCCTCTCTGCCGCTTCCTTTACGAGCTTTTCCGCCCCGTCCCGGTCGATACTCATGGCCGGTCGGTTCGCACCCATAAAGGTAGATTCCGCAGGAAGGTAGATGGTTTTGCGCGACCTCGCGGCTGCCAGCTTGATCGAAACCGGGGATTCAGCGTTCACAAACATCTCGCGCCCGCTGGTGTCCACCGTTCTGGCGATCTGGGCGCTCGCTCCGGGTGCGTAGGAAGCTGCACACAAAGCAATTGCTCCTAGATAGCTGCTAGCCGTTAGTGCCGTGCGTTTCGTCATCTGGCCTCAGGGAAGGCTGTGCAACGGTGATGCCACTTCGTTACGGTGTATGCCACCTTGTTGGGTGACACGATAGTCGTGTTCGGGGCAGCCCGGCCGTTTCAGGTGATGCCTCTGAGACAGTAATCGAGGCTGACTCGTCTTGCTAACTACAAAGTCGTGCCCCTGCAGGGAGATCACGTGGCTAAACTGAGGTCTCGCAAGCGTCTCCCGCCGGACACGCTTCTGGCGCTGGGAAGCATCATAGCAACGGTTCCAGGAGCGCGGGGATGGTACTTAGGGCACTTTTTAGGGCCGATGTGTCTTTTCCGCCAGCCTCCGCCAAATCCGGTCTTCCGCCCCCCGAACCGCCCACCATTTTGGCGAGGGCCTGTATCAGCTTGCCAGCATGGACTTTAGCGGTCAGGTCCTTGGTCACCCCGGCGATCAGCGCCACTTTCCCTTCTTCGACGGTGCCCAGGGCTACTACCCCTGACCCAAGTTTTTGTCTGAGAGAGTCCACCAATTGCCTAAGGCTTTCCTTATCCGTGCCAGAGACTTCCCCTGCAATCAGCTTGACGCCTTTGATGGTCTGGACTTGGGTGGCCAGTTGGTCCAGCTGGCCCAAGGCCCCTTTGCGCTTTTGGCCTTCCAGCTCTTTTTCCAGCTGTTTGACGGCAGCCGAAAGCTTCTCGACTGTCGCGAGCACAGAGTCCTCGCTCGTGTTTAGCCGGCTGGCTACCTCCGAGAGGATCTGGGCCTGTTTTTCGTAGTGCTCCAACGCCCCAATGCCGGTGACCGCCTCGATCCTGCGGACCCCTGCCGCTACCGAGCCTTCGCTGACGATTTTGAGGACGCCGATGTCGCCGATGCGGTGGACGTGCGTGCCGCCGCATAACTCCTTGGAATAAAACCCTCTGGGCGAGCGCTCGTCGGGGATGGTGACAACGCGGATGTTGGCTTCGGGGTATTTGTCGCCAAAGAAGGCCAGTGCCCCGGAAGCGAGTGCATTGTCGAGGGAGGTGATCTCGGTTCCCACTTCCGTGTTGTGACGGATCTCGTCGTTGACTTGCAGCTCGATATCCTTCAACTCCTCGGCATCCACATGGGCAAAGTGGGAAAAGTCGAAGCGCAGGCGTTCCGGCGTGTTCAGCGATCCCGCCTGTTTCACGTGTGTTCCCAGTATGTTACGCAGAGCCGCGTGGACCAAGTGGGTCCCCGAATGGTTGCGAATAATCCGCGCCCGCCGCTCCGCATCCGCTACAACGGCTAAGCGCTCTCCCACGCGCAAAGTCTCTTTCGCCACAACGCGATGCGCCACAAGTCCCGCGACGGGGTAATACGCTCCGGTAATTTCAGCGAGCAATTGTGCTCCCGAGTTGTCGTAGAACGCCCCCGTATCTGCCATCTGCCCGCCTGATTCGGCGTAAATTACTGTGCGGTCGAGCACCACTTCGCCCGATTCGCCGGCCTTCAACTCGCTGACTGGCCCGCTCTTAGTAAGAATCACCTCGATCCTGGCGTCCTTCGCCGACGTCCCGTGATAAAAATCCTTCTCGGTTTTGAACGTCTCCGCAATTTTCGAGTACGCCGGACTAACCGCCTCCTTGCCACTGCCGCCTTTCCACGAGGCCCTCGCCTTGGTCTTCTGCTCCTCCATTGCCTTCTCGAACCCCGTCCAGTCGACGTGTAGCCCCAAGTCCCTGCAAACGTCCTCGATGAAATCGCGAGGTAGCCCGTAAGTATCGTAGAGTTTAAAGGCCGATTGACCTGGGTAAACCATCACCTTGCCGCCCGCTCTGGCTGCCGCGGCATAGATTCTTTGGCGCAGCTCGGGCAGTTCGATTGCCCTCGTAGCTGCGGCTCTAGAGAGTGTGTTTCCCGGACCGTGTCGTTCATCCGCCAAAAACTGCAGCATCACGTCGTCTTGGAGTCTGCCTAGACCGGTGTTGAGCGTGTGAGCGAACCTTGACTCTTCACTCTTAACCACGGCAGCTACACGAGACGCACTTTCGGCGAGTTCGGGATACGCGTTCTTCATTAGGTCATGAACAGTACCCACGATCTCAAATAAGAATGGCTTGTCTTGGCCTAACAAGCGGCCATGATAAATAGCGCGACGCATGATTTTCCGTAGAACGTATCCGCGGCCTTCGTTGGAAGGGAGGACGCCGTCGGTGATTAGAAACGTGGTGGCGCGGGCGTGGTCGGCGATGACGCGCAAGGATGCTGCGCCGCCTTTGCCTTCTTCGAGTTTTTCTTCGCGCTGAAAATCTACACCGCAGAGTTCGGCGGCGCGCTTTAGGAGTGGGACAAAAAGGTCGGTGTCGTAGTTGGAGATGACCCCTTGGAGTACGGCGGCGGTGCGTTCCAAGCCCAAGCCAGTGTCGATCGAGGGTTTGGGCAACGGCGTCATGACGTAGGAAGGTGGTTCTATGATCAGGTCACTTGAAATTGCGCCGGGATATTCACGTTGCATTCGATTGTACTGCATGAAGACGAGGTTCCAGATTTCAACGTAGCGGCCACAGTCGCAGGGGAACTTGCAGTCGGCGTGGCCTTCTTCCGAGGCTTCGGGGCCCATGTCGTAGAAGATTTCGCTGCAGGGGCCGCAGGGGCCAGTGTCACCCATGGCCCAGAAATTGTCTTTGAGGCCGGGAATGGGGACGATTCGCTCGGATGGAACGTTTTGGTCTTGCCAGACTTTGCGTGCTTCTTCGTCCACGCCGAGTGTTGTCCCGGGGGCTACTTCCGCGCCGCCAAAGACTGTTACATATAGCTTGTCTTTATCGATCCCGTACCACTCGGGCGAGGTGACCAGTTCCCACGCATAGGGAATGGCCTTCTCTTTGAAATAGTCGCCGAAGGAGAAATTGCCCAGCATCTCGAAAAAGGTGTGGTGGCGTTTTGTGAAGCCGACATTTTCGAGGTCGTTGTGTTTTCCGCCGGCGCGCACGCATTTCTGTGCTGTGGTGGCTTTGTTGTAGTCGCGCTTTTCGAGGCCGAGGAAGACGTCCTTGAACTGGTTCATGCCGGCGTTGGTGAAGAGGAGTGTGGGGTCGCCATGCGGTACTAGCGAAGAACTGCGGACGCGGCGGTGGCCTTTGCTCTCGAAGAAGCGCAGGAACATTTCTCGGATCTCATTCCCGCTCATTTTCGGGGTGTCGGAAGACGTCATGGCTTCAGAAAGTCCTCAGTGGGCAGAAAGTTGTCTGTCCGGGCGGCAATGCAAGACTGATGATTATGGCAGAGGGCGCGAAGGGCGGCAATGAAAGCGAAAGGGCATAAAGGGCATCCCCACCCCGGTGTTTTGGGCAAAGAGTGCGGAACATATTGAAAAGAAGCGGGATGCGAGATGAGACGGTGCAAATGAGTGCGTAAGAGTATGAAAACAAAGGGCGATTAAACTGTTAGGAATGATACTGATGCGAACAGCTCGTAAGAATCAGAAACAAAAGAGTTAGCAGGGGGCAATGGAAAGCGGCGTAACCTCCGCGTGCCCGAGGAGGTTGGAGGCGCGAATATCATGAAGATTGATACTACAAATGGTATGAATATCAATAGTTAATTGTGTGGTATATGATTCGAATCGGTGGCTTTTCGAGCTTAAGACACAGAAAGAAAAAGATTTAACGCAGGGGAAACAGAGTTTAGCGGAGGGCACGGAGAAATTAGCAAGCGGGCACACCACCAGGCCCGGCGGAGATAAGTCCTTGGATAGTTGCGGCAGGTATACCCAGCGCTAATGAGTTTCGCAACTGTGCGAATGGGGACAGCGGTCACGGCGGCGCTCCGGTAGCATTTGGAGCTGGATGGAGATATTGGAAGCTGACGCGTCCTAAGTCGAGCGGCGCCAAGAGGAAAAATCAGATGAAAATGAAGACATCGTTACTTGTGGGCGCCGTTCTCGCTAGCGCTATTTATTGCCGGGTGCAGCGCTGCCCCAGCTGCTGTGCCAGAGGCAGGACCAGCGGGGCCCCAGGGAGCGACCGGCGCGACGGGAGATCCTGGCCAAGACGCAGACCGGCACCGCACGGAAGAGGAAAAGCGGGCCGATGACCAAAGACGCGCCGACGAACTCAAGTGTGGCGATGATCAAAAACGCGCAGACGACCTAAAACGTGGCGATGACCAAAGACGCGCGGACGAGAAAGTTAAAGAACGTCAAGACGCCGGTTGTGCAGCGGGGGAGCACGTCTTTACAAATTGGGATGGTAGAAAGGTTTGCGTCAAGGACTAACTATCTAACGGGGAATTTGCAAGAAGCGCTAAATGGGGCGCTTGCGAATCACGCTAAAGCCGAGGGCGACGAAGGCTACCACTCGCGGCTTAGGGCATGGAGCCTAAGCGCACTTTGAAAGCGCGGTAGACGCCCGCTGGCGTCCTCGGCGTTTTCAGTTCCTCCACGTACCAATTGGGGCCGCGCTTTTTCAGATTGACTGTACAGGTCGCGGGCACCCACTCTGAGCTGTCATCGGGTTGAACTTTCATGTCCACGCTCACCACCGTGGCATCACCGGTGGTGTTAGTGGCTGTGATGCTGGCCGAAGTCGCGAGGAAGTGCCTTAAGTAAGTGCAGATCGCCGCACCGCGCTCGTTGTCCAAAAACAGGTCGACAAACTTTTGTTCCTCCGGCGTCCTATCTTTTTTTTCCTCAAGCATGTGCATGTTATTGAGGCGATCCGCGATGATCTCATCGGCGGGGGCGCCCTCGCGGTACTGATCCGTCATCCGAAACATCAAATTCACGGTGGATTCGGGAGAGGTCTGCTCCACGCGGGCGGGCTCCCAAGCGCTGGCTTGAGCAGGGTACCAGTATTTCCATCTGGGGATTATGTAGCCCCCGATGGTAACTAGCAATACCGCGGTTGCGATCCACGATACTCTTATCTTCATATTTAGATCGTATTCCTCAACTTCGCAGAGCCACTGCCATTACCTGACGAGCTGTCGCTTAAGCGTAAGCTGTACGAATGTACCTACTCTTGGCGCGAATCGTCTTAGCAGAAATCGGCCAAGTGAAATCCAGCGCGCATTAACTAATCCCGGGCTAAACAACTTCAGCAGCTCGGACTACGATGCAAGGAATTCCTTCGTTAGCGTTCTAAGTCCATGCGCGCTCACGCGCGCGGAACTTCCTCCAGCAGGGGGTGCACGATGCGAATGCGAAGGAAACTTTGGCTTTCTCTTATGGTCGCTGGTCTGATGGCTGGAACCCTCACCGCCCAGCAAGCTCCGCAGGCGGAGCCTTCTCCAGATGCTCACCTCGTGCGCGTACGTACAGGCTCCTATGCCGGGATGTGCATCGGCTACTGTGACCACGAGACAGTCATCGAGCCCGGATTGATTCGTTCGGTCAGCCGGTCTTTTTCGGAGAAGAAAAAGTATCCGGAAGTGAAGATGAAGTACTCGATCACAAAAAAAGATTGGGATGAGCTGAAGAACTTTCTCGATGCCAAGGTGCTGGCTGCGTTTAGTGGACGCATCGGTTGTCCCGGCTGCGTGGACGAAATGGTGGAGTGGGTTGAGATCGAGTTCAGCGATGGCACAAAGAAATCGGTTGCTTACAACGAGGGGAACGCACCGCCGCTCATTGAGGCGCTATTGCAGAAGATCAGGGGCATCGGGGCAAAACCTAAGACATGATGGAGAGTCCGCCTTTTGCAAGATTAAGCTGAAACGCGTACGAAGAGTTATCCATCTAAGGTGCAGCGGTCTATAATGCCCGCTATGTTTGCCGCATGGAGGCTCTAATGCCCATCCGAGTGCGCGCGCTCCTAACGCTGGTCCTTCTCTTCACCTGCTTCGCTACCGCCAACACCAAGAAAAAAGAATCACTGCCTGCCGAGGTTCTTAACGCCCAGACCGTCGCGGTGCTCGTCGATCCAGACGCCGGGATGTCGACATCGGCTCCTCTGGCCAACAGAACGGCACAGGAGGATGTAGAAAAAGCGCTGGCTAACTGGGGGCGGTTGAAGCTGGTCCTCATCGGGGGAAACAACGCTGATTTGGTCATCACCGTGCGCAAGGGAAATGGAAAAATCGTTCAGCCGACGGTGAGCGGGGAACCAACGAACGATCGTCCCATTGTAGTTGTGCCAAGCGATAGCGGCATCCACATCGGCGTGCAGCAGGGCCGTCCGCCGGATTCTACGCAACCCCCGCCTGCGGAGACTTCCCCTCGCCTCGGTGGTGAAGTAGGGGCCACGGAAGACACATTCCTTGTCTACGCGGGCGGTTCGGGCGCTGCTCCCCTCGAGCGCGCGCCCGTTTGGCGCTACGTCTCCAAGAATGCTCTGCACTCGCCCGACGTGCCTGCGGTTGCCGAATTCCGCAAGGCCGTCGAAGCCGCGTTGAAGCAGCAACAGAAGACGACCAAACCGTAAAGCAGAGCAGGGCAACCTCGGCAGACTCAAGCGCATTTGCAATTGTGTCTTGCCGAAGGCGCTCATCTGCGAGCAAAATCCTGGAGTTTCGATTCCGCCCAAAGAATGAAACTCTCATTCTCGATCGTTGCGTTGCCCGAAGTACCTGCGCTGGGCCGCGCTACACACTTCGGTAGCGGAAGATCTCACGCTTCGCTATGGCCGCGGGCCCTGGTCGTGGCGGAGCAGTGAGAAAGGAGTGATGCTCGGAATGCGTCACTCGCGCGTCCTTGTCGCGCACAAGGGCAATGCCATCGTCGGGACTCTGCGTCTGGCCGCCAAAAAACCCTGGGCGATTGATGTTTCGTACTTTACGTCTGTGGAGAAAGCCCTCTATCTCACCAGCATGGCTGTGATTCCCAACGATGCAAAGGCAGGGAATCGGCCGTCTTCTCGTTGCGGAAGCGGTCAAGCATGCTCTCGCCTGGCCTGCTAACGCCGTCCGTCTCGACGCCTTCGATGCTGGCGCCGGCGCATTCTGCGCCAAGTGCGGTTTCCGTGAAGTCGGCCGGGTTACATATCGCAAGGCGCCGCTCGTCTACTTTGAGCTGGTCCTCTAACTACTTTCCGGCGCAAAACAGGATTGCAAAATAGTAGATTAGCGGGGATTCTCTTCTGATTGTTCGACCGAAATGTCATTTTCTTCTTGACAAGAATTAAAGAGTGGCCTACTATCTGTGTATGAGTAAGTCACAAAGCAACCACCTACTCCTTCGTCGACTCCTGAAAGCCGCACGATTCATGGTGCAGGGCGGATTATCGGAGACCACTCGCCGCTGCGGCAACCGAAACT
>DATDHE010000101.1:0-26111 GCA_036521695.1 Candidatus Acidiferrum sp.
ATGCGGATTGGTAACCACAAGAGACCACGCATCGGCTATGGAAATCTTGAGGCTCGGACTGAGCCTTCGGTCGCTAACAGCGGTGCAGTAATGCTGCTGTTGACTGAGAAACCCCTGCCTTCAGGCAGGGGAGTATGTCACCCTGGCTGAACGATCCTTTTAATCATTGTCGCGAAACGTACCCGATCTTCGCTGTGGACAGTCTTGAATTTCAGACCTAGTCCACTGCCAGCCTTAACGTACCGCACGGTGGCATCGACCGTGATCTGCCCGTCCTCTACAAGAAAATGAAGTTTAACCGTCGCGCCGACAGGGCAAACCTTCAATGTTTCGATAAACAGACCACCCACACTCAGGTCTTTAACACGCGAAGTATCTTCAGTTCGGCCGCACTGCCAGACGACACACACTCCCTCAGGCGTTTCAACTCGCCGCTGGTGCCTTCTTGAATGCAGAACCTGCTTTTTTAGCATGCGCTCGTTAGTGCATGTGACTCCTGCCACATGCGGCCCAGGAACAGGAATCGCTGGGTCAGTCCGCAAAGAACGTAATGCACGACACACCAAGGGTGACAGGGACGTAGGCCCTCACGCCAGTTTTCCTGAAAAATAGTTGTCGCGGTATGCATAAACAGTGCTGAGGTTACTCATGGGGCACCAAGGCAGTCGCTCGTCTGCAACCTGGTCAAGGGCCATTCCAGTTCCAGACAAGCAAATAGAAGAGATGTCCGGCAACCGCTGCGTTAATCAGAGTTAGGCCATCGGTGTTGAAATTACCGCGAACGCCCCCAAAGGTTTTTACCGAATCGCTATCAATAAACCGCCGGTTATGCCAAGCGATTGCTCATGGCCCCGGCCGAAGTTGTACTCGTAGCCCGGTTCGAGGTACCAACCGAATCTGCGCTTCTTGGAAGGCCAGAACATAAAATCGAGTACGGCTTCACCGCTGACGGAGTTCGTTGTTTTCCCGTAACTCGTCGAGTGAACCCACTGCGGGCCAACACCGATCATGAACTCCGCTTTTTTCGAGAGCGTCCAAGGCTTCTTGAAGAGCAGGTCGATATCCCATTCGGTCGTTTGCTTGCTGAAAAGCGGCGTGACTCCCGCCTCAAGTTCCAGCCACTTCTCTATCGGCGTAACTTCAACGGCAACACTCGGACCGAAACTCGAACCGCCGCCTTTGACATTCCAGTTAGCCGCTCCACCAAGCTCCACGATGGCGGCAGGCTCCTTCTCTACCGATTGCGCGAAAGCGTTTCCGGTCGAGAAGAACAGAGATGCTGTCAAGATGCCCTTGGTCGCGTTCATTGGATTTCCGGTTCCACTTGCCCCGTAAGTTGCCATAATATCAGCAAGCACCGATCTGCTACTGGTTCATGGTGTCGCTGAGTTTCTCCTTCCGCGTGTACGGCCACCCCGAAGATGCTGGATTCCTGTATGCACTGCACCTGCTCGTGGGACTCGTGGCCGCAGTCGCCTGGGTTGTACTGGCGTTCCAGCAGACCCCAGTTCAGGGACTAATCGCCCTCCTCGCCGCACTTGGTAGTTATTTCGTTTGGATTCTGTACTGCCGAGTCCTGCTGGAAGTGCTCGCAGCAGTATTCCGCATGGTTGAAGCAATCGCGCCAGATCGGAGTACGCCGCAGCAACAGTAGTCTGGTCGCTTCCATCGGCTGCTACGGTTGCAAATCAGGGCAATGAAAAGCAAGTAGGGAGGCGTCCCAGGTCTGCCCGCCTCCCATTTCTTTTTCCCTTTCGGGGAATCCGAATTGCCGCGTAAGGGGTGGCTATTCGGGGTGTTTGCTCTTACTGAATGGGGGAGCGCCGTATTCGCCCGGTGCCGTGGTCACGAGGGAATTCCCGTTGTTCCGGAAGCGGCAGAAGGCACAGTCAGGTATTTAATAAAGATCACCTCGTTCTGCGCTTCGTTGTAGAGCAGCTCATCGGCCATGGCGCGAATCATGGCAATGCCAAATCCGCCTGGACGTATGCCGAGTTGATCCCGGACGTTCACATGGGCAATGGGTTCGTCCCGAGGCTGACCAACGGCAGCGTGCTTCAAGCCTTTGAAGCTGAATCCTGGGCCGGGATCGGCCACACGATAGAGCAGCATACGCGAAGATCGCACATGAGCAATCCGTACTTTGCGGTTGGGATCCAGCTTTCCTCCCCATTCGACGGCGTTGAGTAGCAGCTCTTTGAATGCTAGTCCGATGGTGTCGCGCAGGTCATTCGAAAGATCGGCTTCCAGCTTCATTAGGAAGGATTGAATGCGTTCGGCAGCCTCCCTCGTACAGGGAATAAGTAATTCCACCCAATGGGGCTTGGCAGAAATGACTTCGATCGATGGAGAAGCATTATACTTGAGTACTCGCTCGGCCACTTCTACAGCCTCTTTCGGTGGAAAAGGCTTACTCATGTATTCATAGGCCTGCTCGCGTATCGCGCGCAGCAGAGTCTCCGGCGTGGCGTCTGAGGTCATCATGATAATTTTCGGATGAGATTCGCCTGCGCGAACCCGGGCAAGAACCTCGAGGCCAGTCAACTTTGGCATCCAAATATCCAGGAATGCCAGATCAAAATTCTTTTTCTCGATGTTGCGCAGCGCTTCCGCGCCATCCTTCACAGCGGTAACTGCATAGCCGGCTTTTTTCAGCATGCTGGAGATGGCAAAGCACGTGGTGCGATCGTCATCGGCGACTAGAATTTTCTTTGCAAGGATCCGGACGTGGCTCATGGATGCCACCTCCTAGAGCTGTATCAACGAACCGGCATATCGTCACAGATGCTACGTCCACCGGAAATACAGGTCAATCACGGAAGACAGCAGCAGCAACCATACGCAAGTTGCGCGATTTTCGACTTTGTACCAGAATGAATGCTGTTGTCCGGTTTTTTTTATTGTTCCGATTCGGGGGAGCGGTGAGCTCACCGGCACGTTTCAATCTGCCAACCGAAGATGACCTGCGCGAGTTTGTCGACCATTCGTTAATCCTCTTGTGCATCGCCGGCACGGATGGCTACTTCAAACATGTCAACCCGGCCTGGGAAACGTCATTCGGCTTCACCAGAGAAGAGCTACTCTCGAGTCCTTATCTTGAATTTGTGCATCCTGAAGACCGCGAGGCCACAATCGCTGAAGCCGCGAAGATTGCATCTGGCTGCAGCACACTTTCCTTCGAGAATCGCTACCGTTGTAAAGATGGATCCCACAAATGGCTGCTCTGGTCGGCCGTTGTCCGAGCTGAAAAAGGACTGATCTACGCAATCGCACGGGATGTCTCGGAGCAGAAGCGCGAAGAGGCGCGCCTGGCTGCGCAGTACGCCGTCACGCGCGTGCTCGCCGAGGCCTCGACGCTGGCCAGTGCTACACCAAGGATCCTTCGAGCCATTTGTCAGAGTCTCAACTGGTCGGTGGGCGTGATCTGGCGAGTTGACCAAGAAGAGAAGCTGCTGCGCTGCGTGGAAACCTGGCACATGCCACCGGCGTCAGTTAAGGAGTTTAATCAGGGCACGCATTCCCGAACTTTTCCCCAGGGCGTGGGCCTGCCCGGCCGGGTTTGGTCGGAAGCCCAGCCCGTGTGGATAGAAGACGTCACTCGCGACGCGAACTTTCCGCGCGCATCGATTGCAGCTGAGGAAAATTTGCATGCGGCATTTGGTTTCCCAATTCTACTGGGGGCCGAGGTCCTGGGTGTACTCGAATTCTTCAGCGACCAGATCCAGCACCCCGATCACAGGCTGCTGGAGATGATGAGCGCGATCGGCAGCCAGATCGGTCAGTTCATTGAGCGGAAGCAGGCGGAAGATGCACTCCGGGTGTATGCAGGCGACCTGGAAACAGCCAAGAAGCGAGCGGAAGAAGCCACCCGCGCTAAGAGCGAGTTTCTGGCTAACATGAGTCACGAGATCCGCACACCGATGAACGCCATGATCGGTATGACTGAGCTGGCGCTGGCCACGCGTATCACTCGCGAACAGCGGGAATACCTCACTGCCATTCAAAGCTCAGCCGACGGTCTGCTCACACTGGTCAACGATCTACTCGACTTTTCCAAGATCGAGGCACGCAAGCTCGAACTGGATCGCGTCGGATTTAATCTTCACGATGCACTCGAAGACACCATGCGAGTGCTGGCTCTGCGCGCTGACCAGAAGGGCCTTGAGCTGGCGTGCCACATTCATCGTGACGTGCCTGACGCGCTGGTGGGAGATCCTCTGCGGCTTCGGCAGATAATGATAAATCTTGTGGGCAATGCCATCAAATTCACGGAGCACGGGGAAGTCGTCCTGCGCGTAAAGGCTGAGTCGCGCGGCGACGGCCACGCTCTTCTGCGATTCTCCGTCACGGATACCGGTATCGGCATTTCACCGGAAAAGCAGGCCATAATATTTGAGGCATTTTCCCAGGCTGACAGCTCTACCACGCGGCGCTACGGCGGAACCGGGCTGGGACTGGCCATCTCGGCGCAACTCGTGGAACTCATGGGCGGCAGGATCTCAGTGGAAAGCCAACTCGGCCGTGGCAGCACCTTCCAGTTCGCAGTGCGATTTGAAGTCCAGCCGCCTGGGATAGAGAAGCCGCTCGCACGCTGGCGCACACTCACCGATCTGCCGGTGCTGATTGTGGACGACAACGCGACCAACCGCCGCATTCTTGAAGAGGTGTTTATCAATTGGCGAATGTGTCCGATGGTAGTCGAAGACGGCGCATCTGCCCTTACCGCTTTGGAAAGATCTCTCGGAGCGGACCAACCGTTCGCAGTTGTGTTACTCGACGGACACATGCCTGACATCGACGGATTCACCGTTGCGGAGCGTATTTCTCAGGACCGCCGCTACGCCGGCATCAAGCTGGTCATGTTGACCTCGGCTGGTCAGCCAGAGGATGTCGCGCGCTGCCGCAGGTTGGGCATCTCCGCGTATCTCACTAAGCCGATCAAGCAATCTGAACTCTTTGACGTAATCATCGCAGCCCTCGGCCAGCCAGCGCGAGAAAGGCCCCGCGCTCCAAGACGACCCAGAAGGCCCTGGCGCGCCCAGCGAAAGTTACAGGTGCTGTTGGCGGAAGATAATCAAGTTAACCAGTTGCTAGCGACCCGAATCTTCGAAAAGCTAGGCCACCATGTGACCGTTGTGAGCAATGGCCGCAAGGCGTTCTCTGCGGTAAAGGCCGGCCAGTTCGATCTCGTCGCGATGGATGTGCAGATGCCGGAGATGGATGGGCTTGACGCAACGGGTGCCATTCGCGCCTGGGAGAAATCGACGGGCACGCACATCCCCATCATGGCCATGACAGCGCATGCCATGAGGGGAGATCGCGAGCGTTGTCTAGCGGCCGGCATGGATGGTTATGCGTCCAAGCCGATCCGAATCGGAGAACTTGAGCAGACGATCGCACGGCTGGTCGGCCCATCGAAACCGGCAAAGGTGCCTGTGCCAGAGAGGACTCAGGGAGAGGGCGTCATTGATCGTACGGCGCTGCTGGCGGGCGTCGATGGCAATCGTAGACTTCTTCGCGAACTCGTCCGCCTTTTTCTGGCCGATTATCCCCAGCGGGTGAGGGAAATAAACGAGGCCGTCCGCCGCGGCGATGCCGAAGCACTGCGGATTGCGGCGCACGCGCTGAAGGGTTCGATTGGCAACCTCGCAGCGAAGAATGCATTCGAGGCTGCCCAGCGGCTGGAGATCATGGGCAGAGACAGAGACCTTGATAATGCCTCCGAAGGATATAGGACGCTCGAATTGGAATTGACGCGTCTCATCGAAGAGCTTGGAACTTTGACCACCAACTCTTCAATACGAAAGACGAAAAGGAATAAGGATGGCCGTCGAAAAGGCAGAGGAAGGTGAGGGCAATACCTGTGAGTTTCTAACAGTGCCTCTCGAGCCATCGCTTGGCGCCACTTCGGCAGGCGTTTGCGGCCTCAGGTTTCAAGGGCTATCTGCAGGAAGAAGTCAAATCCGAGACTGCGGAGTCACAGCGGCTTCACCCATATGCCTCCGCCAGGCTCTACGCACGACTGGGCCAAAGAGATCTGGCGTTTCACTGGTTGGAAAGAGCCTATCTCGCGGGATTAGTTCTTGTTTGCCGACCATCCGTCCGGAACTTCATTGCTCGTTTTCTGCGACGCCGTTTTCAGTCGGCGTACAAGTGTCATGGTTCTCGTTGTTTCTTCAGCAGCGTAGGCCAATTCACGACTAGCGTCTCTGGCTGGGATCCCAGTTCTGAGGCCAGAGTAACGACCACGAACTTCTGTCCATCGGGCGTTATGTCATACATGCATTCAGGAGCCCTCGGAACCGGATTTGTCTGAAACAACGGCTGTACTTTTCCTATGACCACGCTCGAAGGTTGTTCAGAGATCTCAACGGACATCAGTTTATTATCCAAAGACATATAGAAAAGCTCTCGTCCATCAACGCGCCACCGCGCGCAACCGCCGCCGCTCGGCGAGACTTGCCATTTTCCTCCGCCGAGAAACGGCGTCAAATACACCTCCATCCCTCCGGATTCATCCGAGTCGTACACGAGCCATTTGCCATCGGGTGAAAGGGCCGGCGTCCCACGCAGAAAGTGCGGGTTCTGGACAACCGGAAAGATTTTGTGATCGCCGAACAGTGGCTGCGCCCAGATTTCCCACGGCGAATTCCCTTGATTGGAGTGACTCTGAAAAATGAGATAGCGCCCGTCGGAAGACCACGATGGAAAGATTTCGTCTTCTTCGCCTGGTATGAGCAGGGTTGCGGTTCCCGTTCCGTCAGCAGCCTGCTGATAGATGTGACGTTTGCCGCCCTGAGTTGATGCGAAGGCTATGAATTTGCCGTCGGGCGACCACACTGGCAGTTCATCGCGGCCAGCGGAGAATGTGAGGCGTGAGCTGGTACCTCGATCGAGGTCGAATATCCAGATGCTGGAAGTGCTAGCCCCGGAGGCCCTGGAAACAGCCAGCTTGCGGCCATCGGGGGAAATTCGCGGAAAGCCGTAGACGTCCACTCTCGCTGTCTCCGCCAACTGTTTGCCCATGCGATCAAACCACAAAAGCCGTGCTTCGCTCACGGCTCCACTGGCGTAGACGAGAATCCCATTCTCCGAAACCGAGAAATTCCCTTTCGCCATGGCGCTATCGACAGCGTCATGCCCGGCGAGGGGCAAGGCGTCTCCCGTGAGCTGCAGCTTGTTGGAGTCGAACCTCTGACCCAGCAGGGTCCCTTGGCGCACGAACAATAGATATCCCGGCGGGGCATAAATTGCGTTCGATTCGTTCCGAAGCAACAGCTTGGGCTCGCCGCCGTCCAGAGACCCTATGTAAATCGAGGAGTCCCCTGAGGACGGGGCCTGGGCCAGAAAGAGGAAATGACTGGCGTCTGGCAGGAATTGCGGCCAACGATGAGAGTGCTGGCTCAAAGATTCAGTGAGTTTTGTGACGGGCTGAGGAGCGCCTCCGGACGCCGGAACGCGAAATATCGGGCCAGATAACAAAGCGAATAATATCGTGCCATCGGCTCCCCAATCGCCGCCGCGCCCAGAAGCCGCGTCACAAAGGGCCAGCAGAGGGCCACCTGCGGCATCGATCCGATAGAGCTTGCCATTGGCAAAGAATGCCAGCGAGCGGCTGTCAAACGACCAAAAGGGGAAGGTGACTCCTTCGGTTCCGGCAAGTGCTCGTTCCGTTGCTCCGTCCAGGGACCGCACCCATAGGAGCTGCTTACCATCGGCGCTTCGGGCAGCGAATGCCAACGAATTGCCGTCCGGTGACACCACGGGTGGTCCTGCGGAAAGCCCCGCCAATACAAACTTGGTGTTTTCTGGCGGCCCAATTTGCGAAATGATCGGCTGCGCCGGTTTAGGCGCACGAGAGAAATATCCAATACCGAGCAGGGCCGCAACTATCGTGAGGAGTGCCACCGCGGAAAACCACGCGATGCGCTCGCGAAGTTTAGGACGCGCATCCACTGGCGCGGCGGTGAGAGTCGTGACGTCCGGCGAGCCGGCAAGCATCTCTTCCATGATGACACGGGCCTCGCCGATGGCTTGCAGACGCTGCTTGGGATCCTTCTGGAGGCAGCGGCGCAGGAGTTCGCGGAGTCGCGGCGGAACGGAAGCCGGGAGAGGAGACCAGTCGGGCTCGGCGCGAATTACACAGGCCAGGATGTCCGAAGTGGTTTCGCCTGCGAAAGCAGGCAAGCCTGAAAGCATTTCATACAATACACAGCCGAAAGCCCAAATATCCGTGCGGCGGTCCACGCGCTTGCAGCGGGCTTGTTCCGGCGACATATACGCGGCAGTGCCCAGGAGCACGCCCGCACGCGTTGCTGCGGCGCTCAGGGTGGGTGAGTTCCGCGGCTCCTCTTCGGTGCTTTCGCCGTCGAGAGCTTTCGCCAACCCAAAGTCCAATACCTTCACTTGGCCGTCCGGCGTCAGCTTCACGTTCGAGGGTTTCAGATCGCGGTGAATGATGCCGCGCTCATGCGCGTACTCGAGCCCCTCAGCGATTTGCTTGGCAAGCGGCATTGCTTCCCCAATGCGAAGCGATCCCTGCTTGATTTGCTCGGCCAGCGTTGGCCCTTCCACCAGTTCCATTACGAGCGCGCGAACGCCATTCGATTCTTCAAGTCCATAAAGCTGGGAAATGTTGGGATGATTGAGCGAGGCAAGGACCTTCGCCTCGCGCTCGAAGCGCAGCATGCGTTCAGCATCCCGAGCAAACACTTCCGGGAGGACTTTCAGCGCCACGGCACGGCCAAGGCGCGAGTCCCGCGCGCGATACACCTCACCCATCCCGCCCGCGCCAATCGCGCACAGGATCTCGTAGGGTCCCAACCGATCTCCGGTGGACAGGGGCATTTGGCAATTCTACACCGACTGCAGCTGGCAAGGCCCCAAGCGCAATCAAAGCGAATGCGCCGGGAAAGATCCTGAGATTCGCGCCTTTCGTAACGTGGCCCACCGCGTGAGCTCGAGAGGACAACTACTCGAAACCAGTCGCGAAGACTTTACTGATGCTTTCGTGCCATTGTTTTCGCTACCCCCGAGTCACGAGCAATACGGAGAGAACTGAATTACTTCCTGTTTGACGACGATGCGCCCGGAAGGCTTTTTGTCTTACTTCTGCCACAAGAGACAAGGTGAACGCCGCTCGGCGCGCGGGTGAAAACTTACACACCACGTGCTATAAGAAGCCAATGCACCTACACGATTACGCACCCCGGCCCGCGCACATGAAATGGCTCCTTGATTCGGACCCGGCCATCCGTTGGCAGGTCATGAGGGACCTTACCTGTGAAGCCCCCGAGGCGATTGCCGCCGAGCGGGCGCGCGTCGCCACCGAAGGCTGGGGAGCTCACCTTCTCGCCCGCCAAACCCCTGCCGGCCACTGGGGCGGCGGGCCGAAGTGGGACCTTATAGCCCTCTTCAGTCTCGTCGTCTTGAAGGACCTCGGCCTCGACCCTGCCAGCAAGCAGGCTCGCAAAATGATCGACCGCGTCGACAAGTGGCTCGTGTTTAAGCTGCTCAACAATCGGCCTTTCCTTCACGGCGAAACGGAGCCCTGCATCAACGGCAGAATCCTCGGCATTGGTGCGTATTTCAAGGAGCCGAACGACGCACTGGCCAAGCAACTCCTGGGCGAGCAACTCGAAGATGGCGGCTGGAACTGCGAAGCATGGCCCTTCTTGTCGCCCAAACGCCCCCCCAGCCCGCGCTCTTCGTTCCATACCACCATCTGCGTGCTCGAAGGACTGCTCGAATACGAACGAGCAGGGCGCAAATTAGCGGCCGTCACCAAAGCCCGCAAGCGGGGCGAAAACTATCTGCTCGGGCGCCGCATGTTCCGCTCGCTTCGCACTGGCAAAGTCATCGACAATCGCTGGCTGCGCTTCTCGTTCCCGACGTTTTGGCACTATGACGTCTTGCGCGGACTCGATTATCTGCGAAATGCAGGAATCAAACCCGACAGCCGCGTCCGTGACGCCATCAAAATCGTTATCGAGCACCGCCACCAGAACGGGCGCTGGCCGCTGAACCTCCTTCATCCCGAACATATTCCATTGGAAATGGAGACCGATGAGGGCACGGCAAGCCGCTGGAACACACTGCGCGCTCTCCGAGTCCTGAGTTGGTACAACAACTCAAAGTGCTAGTTGTGACTTGGGCCTGCTCGCGACGGGTAGCAGGCGCTCAAATCAGGAGCAGATGCCATGACTGATGAACCCAGACAGACGACGCCACGTCCCATTCTCAGTTCAATCTCGGCGCAACTCTTCGTTGCGAACATCAAGAATTCCTGTGATTTCTATACAAACAAACTCGGCTTCGCGGTCGAATTCATCTATGGCGATCCGCCATACTACGGGCAGGTCATCCGCGACAATGCCCGACTCGCGTTGAGGCTGGTCTTCGAACCTGTGTTCGTTGGCGATGTTCGCAAGCGCGAACATCTGCTCTCCGCTTCCATCACGGTTGGCGCCGCAAACGAAATCAAACAACTGTTTCTGAGTTATCAGACTGCAGGAGTCTCTTTCCACCAGGCACTTAAGAAGGAGCCATGGGCTGCCAAAACCTTCATAGTCTCGGATCCAGATGAGAATCTCATCCTCTTTGCTGGCCCGGCAGCCGACTGAACGACTCCGATTTAGAAATGCAGAACTGCCTAGGCTGAGGAGTGCTACCCCAATTCGGCATCTCGTCAGGGAATCAAACTGAGGAGATGCACGTTTGTCTAAACGATTGCTCTCATCAGCTGTTCGCCGCGCCTCTCTCTGAGGCCGTCGCGCCGACCGTCAAAATAGCGCTGGCGCGCTTCCTCGGGTGTCAAATGAAGGATTCGGGAAAACCCCATCGATCGAAGCCTCGCCACGAGATCGTCGGCGTGGAGCCTAGTCAACCATGGCTCCCCGACCTGGGCTGCGCGTTGTGCCGCGGTCGCCAGCGCCTCGGCTTCCACTCCTGAGACCGCTTCTTGCGGAAGAATAAAGCTAAAGACGATCTCGCTCGAAGGCCGGAGTGAAAGAACGAATTGGAATGTGGCGTTGAGGGCGTCGGGGGTAAGATATTGGGTAACTCCCATCCACGAGCAAAGCGTCCGCACTTCAAACGCGAAATCTCCGGCCCGAAGAGCCTCCGGGATTGCAGTCCGCTCGAAATCGATCGGCACAAACCTCAGGTTAGACGGAATGGCGATCTCGGCTGCCTTCAACCGGTCTTGTTTCCATCGCTGCGTGATCGGATGATCGACCTCGTAGATCCTAAGCGACCTGCCCCACACAGGCTGGCGGTAAGCGAATGTATCGAGACCGGCTCCAAGGACCACATATTGCCGCACGTCGCCTTGGACTCCCTCGGCGAGAACGTCTTCCGCGTATCGGGCCCGCAGCGCGAATCCCGCTCGCCACTGTTTCGCAAAGGGATGATCGAGTAGCGGTGCAAGCCATCCTCGATCGTCATCGGCCTGGATCAAGCGAGGAGCGATAGGGTCGGTTAGGATTTTGGGATCGTCATCCACAGTTTGGTGGAGCGCCCTCATGATGGCAGGAAGTTCGATAGTCCTGCTTCGCTGCGTTTGTTCCATCAGCAGCCTCCCCAAAGAGGATGGCAATTTCCAGTGTTGGGAAAACCGTCGAGCTCTGCTCGCGGAGATCGTCGCATAAGTCGCGCGTTAAGCGTGAGTAGCCCCCAATTCTTCCGTTCCAAAACGCTTCTGACGAACGAGCATCTGAGCGCAAAGGACTCCCAGCGGCAAGAAAAACGCCATGCCGACGAAGAGTGGAACAACGTCGCTGCTTTTCCTGAGCCTTGCGGCCTAATGGTTGGGATAACTGCCATACATAAACATAGCAGTTTTAACTTTCTAAAAATTGGTAGTCTTGAAGGGACTAGAGGACGAAAAATGTTTGATTCCTTGACTCATGAACAGCAAGCGATGCACACGATGCTTATTTCAGCTCCGGCATGGACTCGCTCATGATCTGCAACGATCGCGTCGAAAAATGAGTACTCAAAATTGAGTGGACACCGCACCATTGCGCTGCTCGGTCGGCGCGACGCACCTACCGATGCGATCGAAGAATATTGCCAGTACCTGGGCGCGGCATTGAGCGCACACGGTTTTGCGTTGGAGCTTGTGCGTGTTGCGTGGCTCGAAGATGGCTGGCCTGCGGCGATGCGCGAGCTCGAGCGTCAGGCCAAGGAATGGCGCGGATGCTGGGTGCTTGTGCAATACACCGCGTTGTCGTGGTCGGAGCGCGGTTTTCCGCTGCGGTTTCTGCGAGTTCTGCGTATTCTCCGGCAAGCGGGAGCGCGCGTTGCGATGGTCTACCACGACGTGTTGCCGTATCCCGGCAACCGCACCATAGATAAGCTGCGCCGTCGCGCACAGAACCACGCGATGAACGAAGCGCTGCGTTCTTGCGATCTTGGCATCTTCACCGTACCAGTGAGCAAAATTCCCTGGATCGAAAAAAAACACACGCGGGCGATTTTTATTCCCGTAGGCGCGAATCTGCCGGAACCAGAAAGCGCCTGGAAAATGCACCGTGAGGAATCGAACCGGCTGCTGTCGGTTGCGGTGTTTGGTATCACTGGCGGAGAAGGCGGAATCTGGGAGATCGCGAGCATTTCCGAGGCTTTACAAATTGTAGTGGAGCGTTTGGGAAAGCTGCGGCTGGTCGTGATGGGACGCCATTCGGACGCGGCCGAGAAGGCGCTAAGAAACTTGATGGACAAACAGGCGATTGAGGTTTCTGCTCTGGGAGTTTTGCCAGCACCGGAAATTGTGCGGCAGTTGGCGTCCTGCGACGTGTTGCTTTTCGTGCGAGGAGGAATTTCATCGCGGCGCGGAAGCGCGATAGCGGGAATTGCCTGCGGTTTGCCGGTGGTGGCTCTTGACGGGCCGGAAACGGCTTCGCCTATCACGGAAGCGGGAGTGGTGTTCGCGGATCCCAAGCGTCAACGCGGCTTGGGAGAAGCGCTGCTCAAAGTGCTTTCCGACCAGGAATATCGCGCTGTGTTGGCAGAGCGCAGCCGCCGCGCGCAGGAGAAATATTTTTCCTGGGAAGCAATTGCAGCACGTTATGCGGAGGGGTTGCGTTCTGCGGATGGAAACATGAGCTAGGGCTTGCGGCTTCGTTGCAGACGGATGAAGTCTTAGCGGGACAATGCCTCAATCAAAGTTTCTTTCTTTTTTTCGGCGAGAGTGGCCAGGGGATCGAGAGAGGAAGCGTAACCTGCGACCGCCGCGGCGGCGAGGAACGCAAATATTTCCGCGGGAAGCCACCTGTCGCCGGTCCAACGGCTCATAAACAGGATGGGCGCGCTGATGCCGCCCAAAAGAATCTGCGTACCAAACGAGACGAGCACAGCCATCCCAGACTGGCGCTGTCCGCGCATCTGCCCAAAATTGAGTTTGCGCGGGAAGGACAGCGAAGACCAGTTGGCGATGGTCATTTGCCCTGTGACGTTGAATATGATTGCGGCCAGCGTGGCCAGAAGAACGGGCAGCGAAGGAAGCCCCACCAAGTAGGAAAAGGCAACCATCGAAAGTGTCAATTCAAAAACCAGCATCCCGGCTTGCAGGAGATTCTTTCCAAGAAAGACTTCGCGGAAACTTACCGGCGCGGTGAAAAACGTTTGGATACCCTTACCGTCGTAAGCAAAGCTGTTATAAGCGGGCGCCATCAGAATGAGCAAAAGATAAGCCATCATGCCCGGGAAAAAGAACTCGGTCGACACTGGATGCTTCATGGCCGTGGGATGCCTGCCCGCGAACTGTGTAGTGAAGAGCAGAACAAAAACGGGAGGCATGATCAGCAGAAAAAAGGCGAAGCTGTTGCGCGTAAGGTAGCGGAACTCCTTGCGAAGCACTGCGGCAACTTGTGGTGTGAGCAAATGAAGCACGTCGCCCTGTTCGGCAGTGCCAGAAACAGGACGTACGACGGCGCGGGCGGGGGCCGCTGATTCGCTCAGTTCTTCGCCGCGGTATTGAGTGGCGAAGCGCAGCCAGAGGAGCACGCTGAAAAGCACTAGGTAAGTTGAAATGCCGGCTGCGCCGAGGAGCGTCGCCGTGAAGTTATGCTGGGCGGCGCCCGCAATGGCACGTCCCGCGAGAGAGGGCGGAAAAACAGTGAGATAGGGGACTACTTGCCGGACCCTGGGCTGTGCTGTGCGGCCGTATCTTTGCACCAAAGGATTGATGAACTGAACGGAAACGACAAAGAGAATGAACAATGCGAAGAACATCTCCCGGGCGCGGCGGCGAGCCAGGATGCGTTCGAGCCAGGATCCGATCATGCGCTCCAGGGTGATGTTCATCAGCAGGAAGAGGGTGGAGACAATCAGCATGGCGGGCAGGACGGAGGGGTTTGCCACGGTTGCGCCGATGATCATGGCCGTCAGCCAGCAGACAGAGGCCAGCGCGGCAAAATCCGCGACTCCATAGGCGAGGCCGATGATGTAAAACGCGCGGAGGCTGAGCGGAAAACGCAACAAGGTGCGAAATTCAAAACCTGCGCCGAAGCCCGCCGTGAAAATCGGAAAGAGTTGCCAGAAAAGAAAAATTCCCCAGAACAGCAAAGCGATCCAGGCTTCGCGGCCGCCCGACAAAAAGGCATACGCGCCGAAGTAGAAAGCGAAGCATAGGCCGATCACAATCAGCCCGGCGAAAACGCCAACGAAAATCATTCCGATCAAATCCCACTGATTATGTTTCTTGCGGAGATTGTTCCCCAGGATCCGCCAGCGAAGCCCGGCGACGAGCCGGATTTGTTCCCAAACGCCGGGGAGTTGAGCTACATCAGCCACGAGAGTTCCTCGAGTTGTGGCCGCTGGCCGCCGTCCTGGCCCACGATGGAAAGAAAAATCTGCTCGAGAGTCGTTTTGCTTCCTTCCTCGCCGGCGATGCCCGCACGCAACTCGTCGAGCGAGCCTTGAGCAACGAGCCGGCCTTTGTGAATGATCGCTACGTGGCTGCAGAGACGCTCAACAATTTCCAGGACATGCGAGGTAAGAAAGATAGTGACGCCACGCT
Organism: Candidatus Acidiferrum sp.; assembly: GCA_036521695.1. Lineage (GTDB taxonomy): Bacteria > Acidobacteriota > Terriglobia > Acidiferrales > UBA7541 > Acidiferrum. The sequence continues at coordinate 15,023 of DATDHE010000101.1, forward strand.
CGGTCATGCGCCCCAGAAGCGCTTTGAGCGCCCCGGCGGCAAGAGCATCCACTCCTTCGAAAGGCTCGTCGAGAAAAAGAATGCGCGGACCGTGAATCACTGCCGCAGCCAGCGCTAGTTTTTTCTGCATGCCGTGGGAATAGTCGGCGATTAAATTTTTTGGCCGGTCGGAGAGCTGCATGAAATCGAGCAACTCTTCGGAGCGGCGCTGCGTCGTGGGACGATCGAGCCCGTACATGCGGCCTACGAATTGAAGGTATTCAGCGCCTGTCAATCGTTCGAAGAGGCCCATGCCTTCGGGAACGACGCCGATTTGCCGTTTCACTTCGACAGGATCCGCAGCGAAGTCCAATCCGAGCAGTTCCGCGCGTCCGGAACTCGGCGCCAGCAGGCCGGTGAGCATTTTGATGGTGGTGGATTTGCCAGCGCCGTTGGGCCCGAGAAAGCCGAAGAACTGTCCCGCGGCAACGGTGAGGTCGACGCCGTCGACCGCCGTCAGACTGCCGAACCGCCGTGTAAGTTTCTGCGTCACGATGGCTGCGTCGGTCATCGCGTCTCCCGCTTGCTGAACGAAGTTCGAATCAAGACTCTAACATGAGTCCGGCAGGCGTCGAGACCATCGAGCAAAACCGCTCGCACACCAACAAGAGGTAAGGTCACGAGGGCTTCTGCGGATTTGAAGTGGAGGCGGTAAGCAGCGATTCCTTTGTGGGCAACGCCGCGAGGACAGCAGGCAGCTCCACGCGAAACACCGCTCCACCTTCTTGCCGGTTGTAGCAGAGAATCCTGCCGCTGTGCTCTTGGACTATGCCGAAGCAAATACTTAGACCCAAGCCGGTGCCTTTGCCGACCGGCTTCGTCGTATAGAAAGGATCGAAAACGCGGTGGGGCTCCTTGACGCCCGGCCCGGTATCGAGGAAGAGCACAACGACATAAGCGCGATCGCGCATGGTTTTGATGGTGAGTACCCCCCCCTCAACCGCGTCCATGGCGTCGACCGCATTACTGATCATATTAAAGAAGACCTGCATCAGCTGGTTTCCATCGCCGCGAACGCCCGGGAGAACAGATTCGAGCTGGAGCTCGATGCGAACCGTCCCCGTACGCAAATCGAGAGTGCGAAGCTGCACGGCATTGGTCACCACAGTGTTGATGTCCAGGAGCGTGCGTTCCGTGGGGACCTGCCTGGCAAAACTGAGCAGATTTCCGACAAGTGTTTTCGTGCGGCGAGCTTGGTCGCGAATTTTCGACGCGGTTAGGCGAGCTTTTTCAGGAAGTGTCAAGTCGTCCGCCAAGAGGTCAGAGAAACCGAGGATGGCTGTCAGCGGATTATTGATTTCGTGAGCCGCGCCGGCAGCCAATTGTCCCAGCGACACGAGTTTCTCCGATTGCACGATTTGCGCCTGGAGTCTCTGCAGATTCTCGATGGACCGTTCGGATTGCGCGAGCAGGCGCGTGCGGTCGGCATCGGCCAGATAGGTCCTTAGAAAGACAAGCAAAACCAAGGGAATGGAGGCGAGAAGAACAGTCAGCAACCGGAAATCGCGGACCGCGGGATCTTCGTGGGCGAAGCGCAGCGTGAAGATGGCAAACAACGGCAAAGACATCACTGCGGCCATCGCCAGACGCGCCGGCACAACACTCTCTCCGCGCGAGCCTTCTGACTCCGCATCGAAATCGTTCTCTGACGGCGCGTCGAGGGCCGCGCGTTTTTGGTAAGCGATGACGCCTGCGAGAGCAAACCAAAGAAAGGAGGAAACCAGCGGAAGATCGTACAAGCTGCCTGTGTAGTAGCGGTTGACCTCGAGAGCGATGTTGATGGTGAGGGAGGAAAGCATATACATCGCGGTGGCCCCGAAAAGATTGGCATAGACCACTCGCCATGCTCCCGACGAGCGCAGCCAAAGGTAGCCGAAACCGCCGACCACGATCATGTTCTCAATATTGTGAAGAAGGACGTAGTTGTAGTTGTACTCCGCGAGCGAGGGGACCGCGTACATCCACGGCAGAACGATGAAAATATATAGGAAGATCCACCACGTCAGCAGCAGGGCAAAGTCCAAATAGCCGAAGCGCAGGCGCAGCTCACCGCGCTTGAGATGCGGGCGCAGAGTCAGCGCTGCCATCATGGGGATGCCGCGCAGGAAGAACACAATGTCAATCGGATCGGTATCGGGCATGGCGCGGCGCAGATAGAGTTCGTAATACGTCCAATCGAATTGCCCGATCATCCAGAGCGTGCAACCCATGGCGAGCAACATCCAATAGAGATTTCTGCGCCAGAGCGGAGTTCCAGCGTTCAGCAGAAGACCGGCATTAGCGAGGAGCGGGACAATACACTGCGTCAAATCCCCGAAAGCGGTAAGGGCATGGCTTCCTCTAGGGAGAAGTAGCGAGACACTCGCATAAACGACGAGGAAGAACAGCCAGATACCCGCCATGCGGACAATGGTTTTGGAAGAAGACATAGAATCCAGAGAACCTATTTTAGAGGGCAGAAGCTGCGAGGGCAGTGGCGCATTCTGCGCGCACTACGTAAGTATAAACGAACCCGGATGCCGTCATTGCTGATTGGCTCGCCGAAATCGGATGAGGCTGGCGGAGAGGGAGGGATTGGACCCTCCATTGGTTACTGGGAGGCCAGGGTTGCCTAGGGCTGGTATGTCTCTTGTTTCCAACACGTAGTTTTCATTTGAAAGAGTCGCCAGTGTAGGAGGAGGGATTCGAACTTACGTAGTATAAGGGACGGCACTCGTTGGCATGCGTCGGTTTACTACACTCGGAACGCTGGAAACAAAGGATTTACGCCTTGTCTGCATAAACACAGCTTTCCCATGGTCCCAATTAGCCAGTTTTTTGTAGCACGAGTAGCACGAGGCCGGCTGCGTCTCGTTTTTCCCCCGTTTCTTGGCCAGGTCACAACACGGTTTTTGCTCAAAGAATATCTTCCGGCTCGGGCCGTGACGTGGGCGCTGTGCGAAGAAACCTCATGAGACCTTCACCAGTGGACTTTCCAGCTCGTCTCTTGAAAAATTCGGCCGCAGTCTCCACGACGCCAACTTTCTCGGCGACCGCCACTGCGATCCATTGGTTCAAAGACACGCCGTCTTCTTTTGCGAGCCGTTGCGCAGCCTTTTTAATGGACAAAGGCAGTTTCAACGGATACGAAGCTTTGCTCATGCTCTCACCTTCTTCAGCAGGTCGGCTGGACTCAGCACAGAAATCTTAAAACGCTTCGCGGCAGACGCGAAATCTGCAGTGTTGTAAGGCACCACTGCATTTGCCCTCCCATTGATCGCAGCCTCCAGCACCATTTCGTCATTCGGATCTCGGGTTTGCGGTCGCCACTGAAAATGGACCTCCACTGGTTCGGTCAGGGCAGCCAACTCGGCTAGGAATTCGTCGATCGCCTCAGACGTCAGACCATGCGCAAGTTGGTGCTCAGGACGCTTCAAGACATCCTCATACTCCAAAAACAGCGGCGCGGTGGCCAGAAGCACCAATTGCCCCCGTGCAACCAACCGCAAAACCGCGTTTCCCGCTCCAGAAGCCGCCTTGCGGGAACTATCATCGCGCAGATCATTCTGGTGTCAGCAGCACTCTGGATTGTCGCCGTTGCCGATTGGCTCTAAAGATCTAACAATTGGACACTTTTTGAGCTGTGGCGGAGGAGGAGGGATTCGAACCCCCGAGACCCTTTCAGGTCTAACGGTTTTCAAGACCGCCGCCTTCAGCCAGCTCGGCCACTCCTCCGCCCTCAATTGTACCTTGAATCCCTCATCTGGTTGCGACCGCACTACCGTACTCCTTCGGCGGACTGGCGGGCTCGCTTATTGAGGAATAACTACAGCATAATCGCATAGTCCACTAGCATTCGAGGTTCAGGTTGAACGTGTGTTGAAACTGCCGAATTCCTGCGATCCGTCATGCCTGCAGACCCGTTTCAGTTGCGTTTCATATCCGACATCACATGCCCTAGTTATCGCACATGGCGCGAAATCTGCAGAAGTTAACCTTGCAGCAGGTCAGCGTGCTGACCGGTTCGGGCCCGCCCTTCACAAAGGTGCGACCCATAGGTGTTCACAAGGTGCGCAGGGCGTCGTCGACGAGCCAGGGGATTGATCCGGTTCACGGAAGTCGCGGCATCGCCTAACTCTAGCGGCCCATGTGAGGACGTCCTGATACGGTTCAGCGATTTTGTGCCATGTTTTGGAAATAGCGATCCCCCAGTGAGGCGGTCAGAAATTCCGATTTGTGCGGTGCCTGCGCGATTTGGCTCGCGACGAAGCGTGAATCTCGACCTTCCCTTCCTCGCGAGACACTCCCTTTAAATGCCATCTGGCAGAGAATATTTGACATTCTGGCGGAATGCGAATACTTTAGAGATATGGGACACGTTCTACGTCGTAAGCGATCTAAGTTCAGAGCAAGGCAAATCCGGCAGGCTAGCGGCTATTCTTCGCTCGGAGCGAGTTTAGGTCTCCGCGAAACGAGCGTTGATGCGCTAATTGACGAGGTCCGGGCTGGGCTGCCGTTCAAAACACTCGAGTCGTTTTCAGCGGAGAGTGGAATAGGCGTTAGTGAAATTGCTGTGCTGATCGGATTGCCGGAGCGGACCCTGGCCCGGCGAAAGGTCGCTGGGTGGCTCACCTCGGGGGAATCCGAACGACTCCTCCGTCTCTCCAAGGTGTTCGAACAAGTGGTGAACTTGTTCGAAGGAAATGTCCCTGCGGCAGTTGCATGGCTCGAAACACCTAAAAGAGCACTGGGTGACAAATCTCCTTGGACCTACTTGCAAACTGAGATCGGTGCCCGCGAGGTAGAAGACCTGATCGGCCAGTTGGAGCACGGAGTCTTCGCTTGAATGTCACTGCTTGGCGAATCGTCAAGCGGAAGTTCAGAAGGGTAGCGTTTACTGGCGAAGGTGCGCGTCGTTATGGAGGGCGCTGGAACTCGAGGGGCGTAACCGTCGTCTATGTTGCGCAGTCCCAATCCCTCGCAGCTCTCGAAATGTTAGCCCATCTCGATTCAGCAGAATTGCTGAGGTACTATGTCGCGATATCGGTGAGCTTCGATTCGCGGCTCGTCCTAGACGTGAATGTCTCGTTATTGGCGAAAAATTGGAAAACCTATCCCGCTCCAATGAGGTTGCGAGCGATCGGGGATGCCTGGGTTTCCTCTGGCAAATCAGCTGTATTGCGCGTGCCGAGTGTCCTCGTTCCTTCGGAGAGCAACTTTCTCTTGAACCCCCATCACCCTGAGTACACAAATCTTGTCGTCGGAGAACCATTGCGATTTAGCTTTGATCCGCGGCTATTTCGGCGGACCTTGAAGTAAAGTGCGTCCGAAGCGCGAGGTTATCCGACCGGGGTAGCGTCAAGTATTTTTCGCACTTTTTCTTGAGCAGCAATCTGGTCGTGCTCGGCTCGCCCTCGGAGGAGCCGAAAGTTTGTGCCGGCGCGATCCTGCCGCCTGACTCGTTTCCGTTAGGAGATTAATGATGACAACTGCGATCAATCGCCGGCGAGAAGCCGACCTACGGGTACTAATCTATGATGGCGGGACTGGACTGGACTGCTTCTGACTCACGCCGAAACCCGGCGGCGGACCTATTTGTTTGCTGACGAAACGCGCGTTGCATTGAGTCCACCGATCCAAATCCACACTCGGCCGCGATTTGCTTCAACCCCTTTTCGCTGTCCTGCAAGAGACGTTTAACGGTTTCGAGGCGCAATCTTGCAATGAACCTAGCCGGTGTCGAGCCGAACTCTCGCGCGAAGGTGTGCGAAAAGTTGCGAATACTCATACCCAGTCTGGAAGCGAGCTGGTCAATTCTTAGCGTTTCGCTCAGATTTTCGACAATCCAGATCGGCAGTTCGCGGAGAGGGACCTGGATGAACCTTGAAATGCTAGCGCGGTGCTGAACTGGTTCTCGCCGCCCGATCTGCGCACGAAAAGGACTAAGGCACGGGCCACTCGAAGCGCGATATCAAGGCCTAGATCTTCTTCGACGAGTGACAGGCAGAGATCGATCCCCGATGTAACTCCCGCTGCGGTAAAAATCTTTCCATCCCGGACGAAGATCGGATTGGGATCCAGTTATCCACAGCCCGGGCATTCACACGTCTCCCATATTCCTGCTATCTTTGCGATTCACCATCTCCCGGAGGCTCAATATGATCGTTGAGGAACAGATCTCGATCGTCGAAGAGCAGATTGCCGCGCGGCAACAGCGCGCCCGGAAAGCCATCCAAAGCATTCTCACGTGCCCGGTCGGACAGGCTTATGGCGACTACGTGGTGAAGTCAGCAAGCGGCAGGGAGTATCGCGTGGCGATGCGCGGTCCGAGCCTGTTTGAAAACTTCTGCTCCTGTGCCGATTTTGCAGTGAACACCCTAGGCACTTGCAAACACATCGAAGCGCTGCTGCTTCGTCTTCATCACCGCTTTGGTCGCTCCTTCGATCGCCAGCAGTATCAGCGCACGCGGGCTTCGCTTTCTCTTCATTACGGCGACACCCTGAACGTGCGTGTCCGGCTCCCCCCACAGCCCTCGTCGGACCTCCAAAAGATTGTCTCCGAGTACTTCGATTCCGATGGGCTCTTACGAACGGGCAACCGATTCGAGGAGGTCCTCGAGAAGCTTCGCGCTGTGGACGAGACGGCTGTTGTTTACAGCGATGTACTAGATTTCATTGACCGTGAAAACGAACTCGCCTCGGGCCTCGAAGACGAGCGCCGGTACCTCGCGCAGCTAAAGAAAGGCAAGCGCCCACTCGAAGGCCTCTTGAAGGTGCCCCTCTTTCCCTACCAGATTCGCGGAGCGGTTTTTGCCGCTTGTCGCGGTCGGGTGATCCTCGCCGACGATATGGGTCTTGGCAAGACGATTCAGGCCATTGCTGGCGCTGAGCTGCTCAGGCGACGTCGGGGCCTTGAGAGGGTGCTGGTGATTGCACCCGCTTCGGTCAAGTACCAATGGAAGACAGAGATCGAGAAGTTCTGTGAGCTTCCCGCACAAGTCATTGACGGGCTGATGCCGCGCCGCACGAAGCTCTACGCCAACCCAACCTTCTTCAACCTCACAAGTTACGAGCTCGTCTTGAAGGATATCGAAGATATGCACAACATGCGTCCGGACTTGATCATCCTCGATGAAGCCCAGCGCATTCGCAATTGGGCAACAGCCACAGCCCGCATCATCAAACAATTGAAGAGTCGTTATGCCTTCATATTGACGGGTACGCCGCTCGAAAACAAGCTCGAAGAGCTCTATTCCGTCGTGGAGTTCGTGGACGGTCGACGTTTGGGGCCGGCCTTCCGTTTTCTCAAGGAACACCGCATGGAGAACAAAGAAGGGAAATTGCTCGGCTATCGTGGCCTAGATCAAATTCACAAACAACTGGAACCGATCTTGCTTCGCCGAACTCGGAAAGAAGTGCTCCCTGAACTGCCCCGGCGCACGGATCAAACTTTTCGTGTCCGTATGACGCCCGAACAAGCAGGTCCCTACTGGGAACAGAGTGACATTCTCGCGAGGTTGATGCACAAATGGCAGCGACAGGGTTGGCTCTCCGAGATCGATCTGCGTCGCATCACTTGTTGTATCCAGAACATGCGCATGCTCTGCAACTCTACCTTCTTGTTCGACAAGGCGACCAATTTCTCTCCTAAGCTTGAGGAGTTCCGCGAGATTGTTCACGAGCTGACCATAGAAGAAAAGCGCAAGGTGGTCGTCTTCAGCGAGTACGAACGGATGACGCACCTGGCCAGTCAGGAACTGACGAAGCTGAAAATCGGCTGGGTGTCGTTACACGGCAACGTGCCCGCGCGGAAACGTGGCGAGCTGATCTCCCGGTTCGGAAAGGATCCCGACTGCAAGGTCTTTCTTTCGACCGATGCTGGCGGAGTTGGATTGAACTTGCAGGCGGCCTCGGCAGTCGTGAACTTTGAGCCCCCCTGGAATCCCGCCCGATTAGAGCAACGTGTCGGCCGTGTTCATCGCTTCGGCCAGACGCAGCCCGTACAAGTGATCCATCTGTTGACCGAGAACAGCATCGAGGAACGCGTTTGGGAGACTCTCAGGCTCAAAAAGGCGTTGTTCACGGGATTATTTGATGAGGGGAAGGACGAAATTAGCTTTGAAAAGCTCGGCCGCAAAAGCATGATGCACGTGATCAAAGAGGTCTTCAACGACCAGCCTGGCAGGCCGAAGCCGGCACTCCCTCCCGAGGCCCCCCAACCCGTGGCCGTAACGGAAGCGAAGCGGAATGGCCACGCCCGCGGACTTCCGGTAGTGACAAGACCTCAGTTTCCTGTCGACCGGACGATACCCCTTGCCCAAAGTGTAGCCCAAGATGGCGATGCAGAGTCCGCCTCGTTCGTACTGGACCCCAGCCAGGCTGCTGCTAAGTTTCTGGAAGCGGGTCTGACCCTTTTGGAGTCGCTCTCCTGTCCGCGCAGCGCTGACGTCGGTTTCGAACCGATCAAACGGGGCCTCTCCACTTTACTGCGGAGGGATGCGCAAACCCAGCGTCCGACTCTCGCCATCCCCCTGCCCGAGTCCATCACTGCCGAACGTCTCGCGAGAGTAATCAGCGGATTTCTCGGCACTTTGGCCAGCCCGTCTTGATCAGGAAGTGCACCGCAATTTGCTGCAATTTACCCACAATCCCATGATCTTTGTCCACGTATCCCTACTGTTGCAAATGTCGCTCACCTCTATCGGTTCAAAACCACCTGCTATGCTGTTGCACAAAATTCCTGCTGTTGCACATTCTGTTGCGCAAAACTGTGCCAAAGCCGCCCAAAGCACCCCATTTCCAGGTGGTACTGTGTACCGTAACTTGTTGCTTTGTCGTGCGGGGTTGTACTACCTAGCGAATTTCAAGACCGCCGCATTTAACCACTCTGCCACTCCTCCGCATTGATTCTATTGCACTTGTAGAAACGACTGTTGCACATCCTGTTGCACATTTGCCCTTGGTTCGACAGACTTCCATCATGCAGAATCGTTGCCTTCCTCTTGCCCTTGCGGTCGTATTCACTTCCTTCGAGCGGCGCCAGGAACTCCGCGTAGAAACCGCCTCCTTTTCCGTAATGGTAATGCGTCGCCGGCGGACGATCCTCTCCGGTGAACTCTTCTTCGAAGCCCGCCTCCAGCAAGCGTTTCCGTACGGTCGATTCTTCCTTCTTGAGTTTCGGCGGTACGGCGACATCGCTATCGATCGTTGTCAGCGGAAGATAATCGAGCTTCCTCGCGCGGGGATCGAGACGATACAGACGATGCGCCCATCCTCCGACGAGAACCGCCTCGCCGAGCCATGGCTCCAGAGCGACGATGAATTTCGAAAACGCTTCGAGTTCGGGATGCTCGTCACTCATGATTCAGACGACTCAAGCGCTGGAGACAGAATTTTTTTCCAGATAAGGTCTGCCTGTTCCTTGCCTCGGGACGGATGCTGGCTGACATCCAGCCAGACCTGAACAATATCGCTCACCGGCACGCCGTCTTTCGGGACAACTCCGCGAAAAACACTCTCGCGGTTCCCTGGAATTCGCACGTAGAGATCGGCTCTTTCCTCCTCTGCATTCCCCGAAAGGCCAAGTTCCTTCAGAACTGCCGCGTTCACACTTTCCAAGTAAAGATATGGCTTTACCCCGTGCACAAACCCGATCCCGAGTGCTTCCGCCGCTTCGAACAGCCCAAGACACAGGCGCGGCCGCGGCGACGAGAGTTGATCCGGAGGATTGGGAAAACCTATCGCTTCCTCCGGTCGGTAAGAACGGACTGCGCTCCGAAGCGCCTTTTTCCCCCGGTGAAGGATCCAGCGCATCGGGATTTCCAGCACCCGCCGCTGGCTCGCACTCATCCACCGGTTCAGCAATTCTCTCCACCGGACCAGCCGCAATACTCCTTCTCCGGACTCGAGAAAACCTTCTCTTGAAAACTCCTCGACGAAGCGAAATGCACTCATCACCGAAACGCCGGCCGCTTCCGCCAGTTGCGACGCTCCCTGATACTGCCCTCTCGGAGCCGACAAATACATTTCCGGAATTCGAGGAGCCAGAAGCGCCTTGAGCATCCATTGGTTCAAATCGGAAAAGAGCTGCGGTGCGCGCGCGCGCACGCTCGGCCCACGGAGGTCGCTTTGCGGCCGCCTTGACGAATTCAGCGACTCCAATCCGTGGCCTGCGAAGAGGCGAAGGCCTTCGAGGTCCACCACCCCAACTGCGACTTCCGGCGCCCGTTCCCGCATGAATTGCTTCGCGTCCTCGGCAATGGAATTCGGGATGCGGTTTGCTCCCACAATCGCAAGGGGAACCGGGTGCCCGGGCATGACCCGGGAATAGTGCACAGCTTCGAGGGCGGCTTGCGAGAGCAACGGAATCACGCGGTCCTTTCGGCCCTCCGAGGCTCGTTTTAGCTCTACGACGAATTTCTTGCCGCGCCCCGACACCAGGAAGTCGGGCGCAACATTGTCCTTGCGCGGCTCTTCAACGACCTTCCAGCCCTCCTCTCGGAACAGGCTCGCTACGATCCGCCCCAGTTGGGCTTCGTTGTCGACGTGCGGGTTTGGGTAGTGGCTTGGCATAGGGTTACCATGGCCATGGTAATTATCATGGCCACGTTAATTATCACGGCCATGATATAGCCAAAGGTCCTCGCAGTCAACGGCAGCGTCAGTTTCTGCTGCGTGGTTCACGCCTACGCCGGGCACACCGTCGCGCCACTCCGAACCCCAGTGTCACGCCAGTTGCCGCTGCTCCGGAGCTTATTGCTCTTCTTCCGTTCTCCTGCGGACGCGGTTCTTTGGTTCCCCGGCTTCAGGTGAGGGAACCAAATCCCCGCACAGGAGAACGGAAAATGAAAGCAGAACAAATCAAGGAAATCACGGACCGCGCAGCCGAGCACCTCGTTGCCGCATTGCAGGCAGGCCACAGCGAAGCGCTCACTGCGTATCTCAAGGCCATCGGGCGATTCCATCGTTACAGCCTGCACAACGTCCTGCTGATCGCGTCGCAGAAGCCGAATGCCAGTTACGTCGCGGGTTTTCGTACGTGGAACGAACTCGGCCGTTTCGTCAAAAAAGG
>DATDHE010000102.1:0-27269 GCA_036521695.1 Candidatus Acidiferrum sp.
ACAGTTCGCGCAATACGTCGCTCATAAATTACCAACAGGAAGAGGAACGGAACCAAAGGCCAGCCGAAGTGCGCAAAATCGCGGAGAGTGGCCGAAAGAGAATGCCAATCCCCGGCTACAGAGGCACCGAGAACTGTTCCACATCCAGCAAGCCAGGCGCCCCCGCGAATACCTGCCCCCAAGTCCCGTTCCACGGTGATCGTGTCGACCGCGCCAGTCAGCGCCGCAAAAATAATCCAAGACGTGAGAAGTGTTCCAGTCGCAAGAGCGACGCAGAACAGCACAACCTCGAATCCAGGCCCGTTCCCAATGTTCGAGCCCGCTACGCAACAAGTAGAACCCAGAGTAAATCCGACTGCGGCAAAGCTGGCGCTGACGTTTCTTCTTTCTGCGACGTCGTCGCGTACACTGACTCCAAACACAGCGAGCACACCCTGCGCAACGACGAGAACTACTAAGGAGAACAGGAAATACGAAACAAGCTCCTCCACATCATCGCGAACGTCTACTGAAGATTTTGTCCGCAACACCACAAACAGCGCGATGGCGCACGTGGCCATCACGATGAACCAGACAATCGCTAACTTCCTGTTGCTACGAACCGAGTGGTGAGGGAAGAATAAAAACTTCCAGGCTGTGAGAAAGAGAACGGAACAGAAGCCGATAGGAAGAACCCAGCCAGAAATATCCATCCAGGTTGTCTGAACACCTCCACGCGAACTGCGCGTGCGATTCGGCTGTAAGAACATGTACGCGGTCTTTCGCGCGTATGCAAGAAAAATTCGCGTGTGCAGCAGGACTTTTTAGAAGCGAAGTAAATTTCAGCAATTCGCGCTCGTTTGTGCACGGGATTTTCGAAAATTGGATTATTTGCGTGCACTATAAATTTGTCTTTGCGCTACAAAAGTCTTCCGAGAAGTACTCCATTTTAAGCAATTTTGCTTAGCAAAAGGCGCCCGAATCGCGCGCTTTCTATTCAAAACAAACATTTGGAGAACGAGTATCACTCTCACCAACGTGCTCACGTCGTACGCCTGAACTCCCCGGGGGGGTGGTCCCTTTTTGGGGGGTATATCCGCTATCCCCCTCTTGCGTTGACAGGCGAAGAAAAGGCGGCAATACTGACCTTCCATGATTGGCCAGCTCCGCGGACGCCTCGCCGAAAAACGCCCGAATCAAGTACTCGTCGATGTCGGCGGGGTCGGCTATCTTGTTCAAGTCCCGCTCTCATCCTTCGCCGCGCTCGGCGAACTACACACTGAAGTAACCCTTCTCATTCACACGCACGTCCGCGAGGACGCTCTCGCGCTCTACGGCTTCGTTTCTTCCCGGGAAAAACATCTTTTCGAAATGCTTCTCTCTGCCTCGGGCGTCGGGCCTTCTCTCGCCCTGAAAATTCTTTCCGGCATGAGCGTCGAAGAACTCGTCCCCGCCATTCGCGGCTGCGATTTGGCGCGCTTGACAAAAATTCCCGGCGTTGGCCGCAAAACTGCGGAGCGTATGGTCGTCGAACTTAAAGACAAACTCGAAGCTGTCGTCTTAGAGGCCCAGAAGCCAGCCGCGGCCTCGCCTGCCGGAGCGGAAGCCGACGTAATCTCCGCGCTAGTCAATCTAGGCTACGATCCGCGAACTGCTGAGACAGCGGTAAGCGAAGCCAAGCGCGAAGTCGGCACAACGAATTTTGAGCGATTGCTACGCGCCGCCTTGCAATCGCTGTCCGCGCCGAAAGGTCACACAACTCATGCCGGCGCATAATCGTGCAGTGGCAGGGGCCGACTTTGGTCGGCCAGCGGTCTAAAATAAAACGAAGCCTCAACAATGCCCGACGCCAGCGCAAAACGATCCATGAACCGAAGCGAACAACACAGAATCGTCTCGGGCGTCCCCTATGACGAAGACGCGCGCATCGAAGCCAGCGTCCGCCCCAAACGCCTCGAAGAATACATCGGCCAAAAACGCGTCAAAGAGAACATTTCCATCGCCATCGAAGCTGCCCGCAGCCGCGGTGAAGCCCTCGATCACGTACTGCTCTACGGCCCGCCCGGCCTCGGAAAAACCACGCTGGCCCAAATCATTGCCAACGAACTCCAGGTCTCCATCAAGACCAGCGCCGGTCCTCTCCTCGAACGCAAAGGCGACCTCACCGCAATCCTCACCTCGCTCGAAGGCAAGGAAGTTTTCTTTCTAGATGAAATTCACCGCCTGCAACCCGCCGTAGAAGAAATTCTCTATCCCGCGATGGAGGATTTTCGCGTTGACTTGATCATCGGCCAGGGCCCCGGCGCGCGCATACATCCTTTTCAGTTGGGACACTTCACATTGATCGGCGCCACCACGCGTGCCGGACTGATCACAGCGCCTCTGCGATCGCGCTTCGGCATCGTCCACCGCCTCGATTTCTACGAGCCCGAAGATTTGCTTACCATCATTCATCGCTCGGCCAAAATTCTGAATATCTTGATGGACGATGGCGGCGCCGAAGAAATCGCCCGCCGTTGCCGAGGCACACCGCGCATCGCCAACCGCTTGCTTCGCCGTTCCCGTGATTTTGCCGAAGTGCGCGCGGCCGGCCGTATCACCCGTGCGGTCGCGCAGGAAGCCTTGGCCATGCTCGGCGTAGATGAAAGTGGCCTCGACGAAGTCGACCGCAACCTAATGCTGGCTCTTCTGGATAAGTACGCCGGCGGACCGGTAGGCCTTGGCACACTAGCCGCCGCCCTCTCCGAAGAAGAAGACGCCATCGAAGAAATCTATGAGCCCTACCTCATGCAGATTGGATTGATTGACCGCACTCAGCGCGGTCGCGTGGCCACCCCGCGCGCCTACGAATATTTTGGCAAGGAACCACCCAAGCGCCAGCCGCGCCTCTTCTGAAATACTAATGGGTTTTCATCACCCGCGCATCGGCTCCATTCGAATCCAACTCTTACAGTTTGCTAGAATGAATCGACCATGAGCGAAATCGACGAAGTCCTCCAAGCAAACGAGATTTACTCCCGCACGCACGAATTGCGACGGCTCACGCCGCGCCCCGAGCGCCATCTTGCCATTCTGACCTGCATGGATACGCGTCTTTCCATTCGTACCCTGGGTCTGAAAACTGGCGACGCCCACATCATTCGCAACGCTGGCGGCATCGTCACTGAAGACAGCCTACGCTCCCTCGTGGTATCGCATTACCTGCTGGACACCCGGGAGTTCATGGTCATCAATCACACTGATTGCGGACTGATGCACACCACGGAACAGGATTTGCGCAACAGGGTCCAGAATCGCGCAGGGACCGCGGCTATCTCTCCTTCGTTCTTTTACGCCTTTCAGAACATCGACGAAAATGTCCGCCATCAATTGCAAAAGCTCCGTACGCACCCCTGGATTCCCAAGGAAGTCGCGGTGCGCGGATTTGTCTATGATGTGGCCAGCGGAAAGCTACGTGAAGTCAGCGACAGTTAATCGCGAAGCGATGAGTGCTACCCGATGCGTGACTGAGAACGCGCAACCAGGGAAATTCTGTTCGCCTCGCTTCAACTATTCCTTAGAAAGTAGCCGTAACCCTTTTACTTTCAATGGGACACCTTGCGGCTATTTTCATGGTTCGCTTGTGGTTCGAAGAACCATGATTTATTCGTAGCGGAGCGCTTCGACAGGGTCCAGCTTCGCCGCTTTCATCGCCGGCCATACTCCAAAGATCAAGCCGATGCTCACGCTGACGACGATGCCTGTGGCCGCGGCCCATATCGGCACGCTGCCTGGCCATTTCAAGCCCAGGCGCACGAGAATCACTAAACCATTTACCAGGACGAGCGCAATGACTCCACCTGCTCCGGTGAGCGTCATGGCCTCCAGCAGGAATTGCCAGGTGATGTCTTTGCTCTTCGCGCCGATGGCTTTGCGAATGCCGATCTCGCGAGTCCGTTCCGTCACGCTGACAAGCATGATGTTCATCACGCCGACGCCGCCGATGAGCAGGCCGATGCCGCTGAGGACGACGGTGGCGAGAGCAACCATGCCGAGAATGCTGTGGAACTGCTCGATCTCTTGCTGCGAGGTGTTGATCGAGAAATTGTTTCTGGCCTCATAGGGGACGTTGCGGCGGCGGCGGAGCACTTCTGTCGCCTGGTCCACGGCTTGATCCAACTGGTTCGGGTAGGCTTGAAAACGGATCTGATTTTCGTAGGCGCCGGGATAGATTTTGTGAAAGGTGTTGTAGGGAATGAGCACGCGCTTGTCTTCGTCGTCAGCACCGAACATGCCTTTGGGCTTTTCGACCACGCCAATCACGCGAAACGGAGAGCCATCGATCATCACGTCTTTTCCGACGGGCGAGCCTTCGGGAAAGAGTACGGGTGCGGCGTTTTCGCCCAGCATCACAACTTTCTCGCGATGCAGGTCATCGCCTTCGCTGATGAAGCGGCCTTCGAGCGTCGAGGCATTTGCATAGACTTGGCCGAAATTCGGTTGCACGCCGCGGAAATCGATGGACGTCACTTCGCCGGATTTTGTGCGCACCTTGTGGTCTTGCTCCCACCAGGTGAGAAAAACCGTAACATCCTTGACGGCAGGACAGCGTTCTTGAATGGCGACGGCATCTTCGAGCGTTAGAGGCTTGCGTTCACGCTCATCCTTGGGGCGGCGGCCGTTGTGCGGGCCTTGCTCGAAGCGTGAGACGAAGGCGGTGTCCGCGCCGTACTGCTTGATGTTGTCCTGAACTTGCGCGTCAAAGCCGGTAATCAGCGCGGCCACCAGCATGATTACGCTGACGCCGAGAACCACTCCAAACACCGTTAGAGTGCTGCGCAATTTGTGCGCGCGGAGCGTGTCCATAGCCTGCTTCAGATTTTCGCCGTGTTGCTGTGCCATTGTTGTTTTGTGTGACCCGGTTTAGCCGAAGTCAACGCTCCTCAGCCGTCCGCTCGCAGCGCTTCGATGGGATCAAGTTTTGCCGCGCGCATCGCGGGATAGATTCCGAAGAAGAGGCCTACGGCCGTCGAAACACTGAGTGAGAGAATCACGGCAGCCATGGACATGCGCATGGGAATCGACGTCGCGGCGCGCGCGGCGGCGACCACGAGGTAGGCCAAACCAATTCCGATCATGCCGCCGGTGGCGGCCAACACCGCGGACTCCGTCACAAATTGAAGGATGACGTGTTTCTTTCTCGCGCCTAGAGACCGGCGCAGACCGATCTCTCGCGTACGTTCGGTCACGCTGGCAAGCATGATATTCATGATGACGATTCCCCCGACGACCAGGAAGACCGCCGTCAAACCGACGGCGACCATGAAGATGTTTCCCGTCAACTGCTTCCAGAGGCCCATGATGGAGTCCGAGCCGATGATTCCGAAGCCGTCGGGCGAGTCCCAGGATTGATGGCGCCAGGCGCGTAGGAGCATGCGCGCTTCATCCTCAGAGGAGGACATCATTTCGGCGTTGCCTGCCTGCATGAAGAGAGTGAGTGAATCTCTTTGGTTGCCCCATTCCTTGGAGTACGTGCCCAGAGGGATATACAGGAAGCGGTCCTGCGATTGTCCGAAGGCGCTGCCGATGACGGCCGCGACCCCGACAACCGTGTAACTGTGGGTGCCCGCGCGGATCGTTTTGCCAATGGGGTCGACATTGTAGAAGAATTTTCTTACCAAGTCCGCGCCAATGAAAGCCACTGGAGAATGATGCGTTTCATCCGCTTCGGTGAGGAATCGGCCTGAAGCCACGACTACGTTGCGAACGTCGGAATAGTTTGGCGTAACTCCCTCGATGTTCACATCTTCGAGGAGTTCGTTTCCGGAGCGCACATCGGAGGAGGTCTCAAGCACGGCGGCGATCTGGCTCGTGGTGCGCATGCCCTCTTTGAGCTTGCCGAACTCGTCCGGGGTGATGAGAGGGCGTTTTTGAGCTTTTATCCATTCGTCGTTGCTGGTGATAATGCCGAAACGGGTTAAAACGTAGACATTTGCGCCCAGGTTGGCGACCTTGTCCGCTACGTAGAGGGTGAGGCCGTTGACGACGCTCATAACCACGACAAGGGTGGTTACGGCCAGAATAACTCCCAGTAAAGTCAAGAAACTACGCAACTTATGGGCGCGCAGGGCGTCGAGAGACAGCTTGAAGGTCTCAACCACGGTGACCGCGGCACTGCGAAGTTTCGCCAGACTAAAGGGCACCCTGGCCGTTTGCGAGATGACCCGCCCGATGCTGCCCAATCGTTCAATAGGAGCTACGCCCAAACAGGCCTCCGCAATGGCATTGCATAAGGTAATACGGGGAAGAGGGTTGATTCGTTCCCAGGTATATAGACGGTCGGTGGGCCTGTTTGCTTTCATTAAATCTTGGCAACTATGCGCCGGCATTGATTCTAATGAGTTTACAAGTGCCTCGCTTGGGCCACGCGAGGACCAATAGCGAGGAACTCTGAGCGCAACGGTCGATAGCATCAAAGGCGGCGGTTGGTCCTTGTTTTCCGGAACTTACAAAGCTACAGAGGAGAGAGACGGCCAGGTCTTAAAAGCAACAATTGTCCTTGAGCAAGAATCAGATTTAAGATTGTGTTGGCGGACTTTTTTCCGCTCGCTCGTATGCGCGCACGAACCCTTATTTTTGTCGCCGGACTGCTCCCGGCTTTCACGGGCATCTCTTTGGCTCAGGATGCCGCTGTGCCCCCGCCTCCACAGACGGAAGCAGAAAAGAAGGTTCTGCTGGACCTGGTTTTGGTAAATGAAAAAAAGAGCGACGAGGCCATGAGTTTTTACGAGCGGGTCGAACGCGTGGAACTTCTTAAGAACATAGGCGATCCGCAGCCGGGGGATGTCAAGGTATCGCGCGTCGTTCCGGCCGGCACGGGTGTCGACCACATCCCAATCGGCCCGGATGGCAAACCGGTGAACCCGGACGCTTATCACGCGGATTTAGTGAAACTCGAGCGTGCGCTGTCCTGGGCCGCGGACGATGGGCACGCTCAGCATGACGCCTACGATAAGATCGCCAAAAAACAAAAGGAACGCGACGATCTGATTGATGCCACGCGGACGGCTTTCCTCTACACCTTTGTATCCACGGAAACGCGCGCAGGCCGCGTGCTTTACAAATACCGCATGGAGCCGAATCCCGCGTATAAGGCCACTTCGCGAACTACGTCTATCTTTGCGAAGGTTCGCGGGTTTGTGTGGATCGATCCAGAAGCGGGCCAGCTGGCGCGCGTGGAAGGCGAGGTTACAGGGGATATCACGGTCGGATTGTTCCTCGCGAAAGTTTATAAGGGCAGCCACTTCATGCAGGAGCGTTATGAAATGCTCCCTGGTCTATGGATGCCTTCGTTTTCTCAGTACGATTTCGACGGCCGAAAACTCTTCAGCACTATTTCCATCCACGAACGGACTTTTTATGGGCAATACCACCGCATTGGACCTCCCAAGGAAGCCCTGGCAATGATTCGTGCCGAATTAGGCAAACCGGGCGGCGCTGTCGCAGATCCTTGAAACTTTGTCCTGTATACTGGGTTTAAGGTACTAGAACTAGCCTCGGCCCTCGGAAATATCGGAGGCTTTATGACCCGGTCATGCCATTTTTGGAGTGCTCTCGCTTTCTGCGGGATGCTTAGCTGTTCCACGTGTGTTGCGCAGAGTCCGGCGCCTTCGAACTCTCCGGGAGCAAGCCCGGCCCCGGCAACTTCAGGGACACCGCCGCCGGATGCGACTGCCCCCGCGGCCGCCGACACCAAAAAGACCAAGAAAGTTTGGACGAATGAAGACGTCAACGGATTGACCGGCCCGGTTTCGGTCGTAGGAAACTCGAAAAATCTCGGGAAGGCGGGATCCGGCACAAAGGCAGACCCGCAATACATCGCGAACACGCGCAAGGAACTTGCAAAGCTGCGGTCTCAACTGGATGACGCGGACAAGCAGCTTACGGAACTTAAGGATTTCAGTGAAGGGAAGCCGCCAACGACTTCCAGTGGCTACCAGATCAATAAAGGCTACAACCGTGAGCCGGTGGACCAGCAAATTACCGGCCTGCAGGATAAGAAGAAGCAGCTTCAAGACAAGATCGACGCGCTGCTCGATGAAGCGCGAAAGAAGGGTGTGCAGCCAGGCGACCTGCGGTAGCCGCTTCTGCGTTTTTGTAATGAACCGGGCCAGTTTCGCTAATCTCTTCGACAACGGTTTCAGGGCGCTGTAAAATTTGCAGGCCCGATTGGTGCGGGCAACTATGGGCCGCCGTTGGCACGCGTTTCGAGTCGTCCCCCTGCTCTCTATTCTGATTGTTGCGGCATGGCTCGCTTCGTTCGCTTCTACTTCTCCAGCTGCGCAGAGCACGGGCTTCGATCTCGCGGGAAATCCCCTTGATCCGCTCAAATTGGCCCGCGGGAAAGTTGTCGTGCTTGTGTTCGTGCGCACGGATTGCCCGGTTTCCAATCGCTACGCGCCGACAATCCAGAAATTAAGTGCACAACACGCGAGTAAGGTGGCGTTTTGGCTGGTTTACCCGAGTAAATCGGAATCCGCGGAAGTGATACGCAAGCATGAACGGGAGTACGGCTACAAGATTCCGGCGCTGCGCGATCCGCAACATGCGCTGGTGAGAGAGAGCCAAGTGCAGATTACACCGGAAGTCGCGGTGTTTGACGCCGGCCAGCATCTCGTCTACCACGGCAGGATCGATAATCTCTACGAGGATATTGGGCGTGCGCGTAGCGCGCCGACAACGCATGAGTTGGAGGACGCGATTGCTGCGGCGCTTAGCGGCAAGAGTTTGGATGTGGGCGCTACTCATGCCGTGGGATGCTACATTTCGGACCTGGAATGACGCGCGCGCCGCAAACCCTTTCTGGATTATTGCTTATTCTCGCCGTTGCATCCGCTGGATTTGCGGCGCGGCACGCCACCGTCGCGCGCCAATCATCGCTGAAGCCTGCAACGACGCAGGCGCAAGTCACTTTCAACCGCGACATTGCCCCGATTGTTTTTCGGAATTGCGCGCAGTGCCATCATCCCGGCGAAGCGGGACCCTTCCCGCTGCTCACCTATGCGGACGCAAAAACGCACGGGCGGCAGATCGCGTTGGTCACCAGCCGGCGCATTATGCCGCCGTGGCTTCCCGAGCAGGGCTAGCTGAAATTTGCGGACGAGCTTCGCTTGTCTGGGAAGGAAATCGCGACGATTCAAACATGGGTGGACCAGGGCGAGATCGAAGGCCGTCCGTCCGACCTTCCGCCTCAACCCGCCTTTAGCGCTGGTTGGCAGTTGGGCAAGCCGGATGTGATCGTTCGAGCTGAGAAACCATACTTGCTTCCCGCGAGCGGCAGCGATTCGTATTGGAATTTTGTGTTTCGAACACCGGTGCATCGCTCGCGATGGCTGAAGGCCATCGAAATACGGCCCGGCGATAAGCGGCTCGTGCATCATGCGAACGTTCTGGTGGACAGGGAAGAATCCGGGCGCAGACTTGAAAAAGAGCCCGGAGCAGGGTTTGGGGGAATGGAACTCATCATTGAGTCGGAAGCTTTTGATCCGGACAGCCATTTTCTTTTTTGGAAGCCGGGCTCCCCGCCATACGTCGAGCCGGACGGCATGGCGTTGCGGCTGGACAAGAACACCGATCTGGTTTTGAACACGCATTTCCAGTCTTCGGGAAAACCGGAACTGATTCAGCCAACTCTTGGGCTCTACTTCACGGACAAGCCGGCAACGATGCATCCGATCCTGCTGCAACTCGATAATGACCGCATGCTGGACATTCCGCCTGGCGAGAAAAGCTTCCTGGTTTCCGACGATTTCACTTTGCCCGTGGATGCCAGCGTTTTGGCCATCTATCCGCACGCGCACTACTTGGGAAAAGATCTGCTTGCGCTGGCGACTCTGCCGGACGGCATGAAGAAAACGCTGATTCACATCGGGAACTGGGATCTGAATTGGCAGGCCGTCTACCGCTATGCCGAGCCCGTGGACCTGCCAGCGGGCACGACGATTTCCATGCGCTTTACGTATGACAACTCGGCGGACAATATTCGAAATCCCAACCAGCCGCCGAAACGCGTGGTAGCGGGTAATCGCGCTAGCGAAGAGATGGCGCATTTGTGGCTGCAGGTTTTGCCTAAGGAATCGTCCGACGCAACCGATCCGCGCGTGGCGATTCAGGAAGCGCTGGCATTGCACCACATTCAGAATAACGCCGAGGATTTCGAGGCGCACTACAACCTCGCCGCTCTCTTTCAAATGAAAGGAAATTTTTCCGGCGCCGTTTTGCAATTCACGGAGGCCGTTCGAATTCGCCCCGCTGACCCGACTGCCAACAACGCGCTAGGCGCCGTGCTATTGGCCAGCGGCAACGTGGACGGAGCTATTGCCTACCTGAAAACCGCCCTCGCGGGGCGACCCGATTATTTCGATGCGCACTACAACCTCGGGAACGCACTGGCGTCGCAGGGCGACTATCCGGGTGCGCTCCTGCACTTCCGCGCCGCGGTGCGGCTGAACCCGCAGGACGCAGGCGCCGAAGCAAATCTGGGGAGCGCGCTCGCGGAGACCGGAAACTTGAAAGAGGCTCGCCTGCATTTGGAACGTGCCCTGCAAATCGATCCAAAAAACGAACTGGCCCGCGAAAACCTCGAACAATTGAACCGCGACTCGCACGAGCATCCAAACTAGCGCTGAGCCCCAGGCGATGAGCCGGAGTTCGGCCCATAATCGCCAGCCAACTCTTTCATGCATTTTCGTCGTCAAAGCGTCCAGGCTGCTATTATTCCCAGGCTCTTAGGGCGTTGGCCGCTTAGGCCACGCAACATTTTCAGTGTGAAGGTGTTTCGTAAAAACATCGATCGCCGAAATCATGAAACACGCGCCGCCCAGTTTCGTGTATCGCAACGCAATTCTCGCCGTCCTGATTCTCGCTCTGGCCTTCTCGGTGGCAACGAGCGGGACTTCGCGAAGCCTTTCACCAAAAGACCGCGAGCAAATATTTGGAAAAATCTGGAAAGACGTCGATGAACATTACTACGATCCGGAATTCGGCGGCGTGAAGTGGCAGGAAGTTTACCAGCGTTATCTGCCGCTGGTGCAGGCGGCCAATGATGACAAGGATTTTTATTCCATCGTGGACCGCATGACTGCGGAGCTGCACGACGCACACACTCGTTTTAGTTCACCGGAGCAATGGGAAAATCACAAGAAGCATCAGGGCGTGAGCATCGGTTTCCGGGCCGGCTATGTCGAAGACCAAGTCGTGGTGTTGGACGTTTTCCGCGACAGTAATGCTGAGCACGCGGGCATCCAGCCGGGCATGATCGTGACAGCCCTGGATGGACAACCGATTGCGGAACGCTTGGCCGAAGTGACACCGAAGGTGCTGCCCTCCTCCACCGAACGCGTAACCAAGCTCCGCATCCTCAGCACGGTATTTGCAGGTTCGCTGGAGACGCCATTTGCAGCGAGTCTCGAGGGCGCCAATGGCTCCTCATTCGACGTCCAGTTCCTGCGGCAAACACTTTCTACGGAACCTCGCGTCACGGCCGCAAAGTTGTCTTCGGGCTTCGGATACATCCGTTTCGACGAGTTTCATCCTTCTTTGGTCAAAGACTTCAAGACAGCTGTCGAGAATCTTCGCACCACACCGGGGCTGATTCTGGATCTTCGCAGGAATCGTGGCGGCGTTGGAGCTACGTTGGAAGCCATGGCGAAACTATTCTTCAACAGCCAAACTCTTTTCGAACGGAGAATGAGCAGAAAACAGGTTACCGCTTCCGAGCGCGGCGGCCATCACACCGAGGAGAAGCAAGTCTTCGTGGGAAAGAAAGGAGCGCAGATCTTTTCCGGCCCGGTGGTGATTCTGGTGAGCGAATATTCCGCCAGCGCGACGGAAGTGTTTTCCGCAGGCATGCAGGACTCCGGGCGCGCAAAGCTTGTGGGCAGTACATCGTGCGGCTGCGTGCTGGGTATCACGCATGACAGAGTCATGAAAGGCGGCGGAGTGCTGGAAATCAGCGAAGTGCTCTGGTTTTCTCCGAAGGACCGCAAGCTGGAAGGAGAAGGCGTGATTCCGGATAGAGTGGCCGTGCCGACGATTGCTGCGCTGCGAGAAAAGCGTGACTTGGTTTTAGAGGCCGGCGAAAAAATGCTGCAGGAGCAGGCGGCTGCAAAGCAAGCCGCGTCATCCCGCTGACGCCTCTCGCTGCCCCCGAGAACTGCGACGGGCTACTCCAAACGCAGAGCACGCATGGGATCTATGGACGCTGCGCGCCACGCCGGCAAGACGCAGGCAATTCCAGCGACGAGAAAAAGAATGGAAGCGGCGACGATTAAAGTCACGGGATCGCGCGAACTTCCTCCGGCCCAGGAAGCGACGACGCGGTTCAGAATAACGCTCAAAGTCAATCCAACGGCGACGCCAACGCTGAGCATGGCTGCGGTAGAACCGAGGACGAGTTTCACGACGGAGGCAGGGCGAGCGCCGAGGGCCATGCGAATGCCCAACTCTTGTGTGCGCTGGGTAACACCAAAGGAGACCACGCTGTAGAGTCCCGTGGCGGCGAGAAGGAGCGCAAGAGTTGCAAATAATCCGAAGAGAGTGGCAATAAAGCGCTCGCGACCCCAGCCGTCGGTATCAAGCCACCAGATGAGTGTATGGTCGCGGCCAACGACGAACTCAGCGTTGATTTCGCGCAACCGCTCTTTGACGGAGCGCATGGCCGTCTCCGGATCACCGCTGGCGCGAACGATGAAGTCTTCCTCCGGCGGCAAAACAAAACTGTAAGGCAGAAAAATCGCCGGTTTAACGGGATGTTCCAGGCCGTCGTTTTTTGCGTCGCCGACGACACCGATGACCTCGAGCCAGCCGTCGGGAGATTGCGCGGACAACAGATTGGGCTGATCGATCTTGAGCTGCGGACTTCGAACGCTTTGTCCAATGGGATCGACGTCGCCGAGATATTGCTTCACGAAGGCCTGATTCACCATGGCGAGATGAGCGGCGCGCTTGGACTCGGCATCGTCGAAGATTCTTCCGCGCACGAGGGGGATGCGCAGCGTCGAAAGCAATTGCGGGCTGACGAGAGTCAGAACGGCTTGCGAGTCCGTCAATGTCGGTTTGCTCTGAATTTCAATCTTCGCGGTGAATCCGCCGAAGCCGGGGAACCACGTTGTGGAAACGCCCGCCTCGGCTATCCCCGGCGCTTGCGCAACGGCCTGGCGCACCAGTTCGTGTTGATTGATACGCTCCTGCCAGGTGGTGGTAGCGCCTTTGGGTAAGGCTACGTTCATGGCAAAAACGTGGTCCGGGTCGAAGCCGAGAGGGGTGTGGACTTTGGCCAGGAAGGCTTTCATGGCTCCGCCGGCGCCTGCAAGCAGCAAAAGAGTTAGCGCCACTTGACCAGCGATCAACAGGCGATGCGTATTGCGGCTGCGCGTGCTGCCGGTGAGCTTCGCGCTGTGGGCTTGAATCAGTGCGCTGAGCTGAGGACGAGAGAGTTGATATGCCGGGGAGATGCCGAAGAGAATGCCCGTAAGCAGAGCGATCGCCGCACTAAAGATCAACACGATGATGTTCACGTGAATGGCCGCCTCATGCGGAAATGAATAGTACGGCATCATGGTGGAAAGGGCTTTCACTCCCCAGTAGGCAGCCAGGACGCCGAGCGCCGCGCCGGTTACGGAAAGAAGGACGGATTCGGTGAGCAATTGGCGGATAAGGCGGCCGGGGCCCGCGCCCATGGAACTGCGAACGGCGAGCTCGTGCTGCCGCGCGGTGCCGCGAGCAAGAAGCAGAATGGAAACGTTTGCGCAGCCAATGAGCAGCAGCACAACGACGGCCCCGAACAAGAAGACGATCGTTCCTGCGAAGCGCCCGAGCACCTGTTCATTCAGGGTGACGATTTTGGCGCGCATCTCTTGCGGATAGCTTTTAGGGTCTTCTTTCGCAAAGCGGTCCACGAGAAGTTGCATCTCGGCTTGCGCGGCGGGATATTTTGTACCGGGTTTGAGCTTGATGAAGGCAAGCCAGTAATAGTGCGGATCGGCGGAAGGCAAAGCAGGGAGATATACATCGGAATCGCCCCACGTGAAACGTGGTGGCACCACGCCGATGACCGTGTAAGGCGTGTGATCCAATTCAATGGACTTCCCCACTACATCGCGGCTGGCGCCGTATTGCCTCTGCCAGAATAGGTAGCTAAGAACAGCGACTGGCGCGGGATTGCCGCCCGGGGCGTCAGCCGGCGTGAACTCGCGTCCCAGCAGCGGCGGAACACCCATGTAATTGAACAGATTTGGGGAATAGAGGCCGACGTTTACGGTGACGGGAAATTTTTCGCCGGTGAGGTTTTCGCTCTTTTCGTCTTGCAGAAACACGTCATCAACCGACGAGGCCTTGCGAACCTGCTCGGCTTGGGCGCCGTTGACGATCAGAAGAGGTCCGCGACCGTTTTTGTCAGAGAGCGCGACGTGGACCATGCGCTTGGCATCCTTGTAGGGATAAGGATCGAGGAGGACGCCGTAGACCACGCTGAAGATAGCGGTGGTCGCCCCGATTCCAAGCATCAGGGAAAGCACGGCACTGATGGCAAAGGCGGGGGACTTGAGGAACTGCCGAAACGCGTAACGTAAGTCCTGCATCAAGGTCCGCATGCCTAGCCTCCCGATGGAGATATACCCGTTAAGACGTTCGGAAGGCGGTTTGGTTCCCTTTAGGGGAGATAATTACGCCAATCTATCGTTCAGGCGGTGCGCGCTACCTCGTAGAGGAACTCCACATGGGCACGGACGGCGTCGTCCATACCTGCGACTTTCGGGTTGCTCGATTCAATTAGATAGTACTCATCGGGAGCGTGGGCGCCGTTGCCGTGGCCCATGCCGAAATGGCCTGCGGGAAGGTGCAAAGGTTCGCCGGTGAACACAAAACCTGGCCAGGAACCGGCGAGACGCGGAAGCAGTACCGGATCGATTCCGTTTTTCTTGTAAACCGCGATGGAGGCCCGAATGATAGAGGAATCGGCGGGTGTGCTCGTGGGATCGTAGCCGCCGCTCATATTGACCTCGATATCGCCGAAGCCTTTTTTGGCGAGGTGCGTTTTGAGCGCGGCGAGCGATCCTGCTGCGGTCATGTCCGGGACGAGACGCATGTCGATCTTCGCCACGGCTTTACCCGGCAAAATGGTTTTGCCTCCCGGGCCGGTGTAGCCGCCGACCAAGCCTTCAATGTTGATTGTGGGACGCGAGCAGAGCAGCTCGAGCGATTCTTGCCAGCTCACGTCGTGGACCCAGTGGTCGACGCCCATCTGCTTTTTTGCGTCGGCTTCGCTGAGACGCCTCGCGGCTTCCGCGATCATTTTTTTGTCGGTGTCCGAGAGAGGAAGCGCCTTGGCGGCGAAACCCTCGACCACCGGATCGTTGCCATCCGGTGAAACGAGCGTGACGAGCGCTTCGATGAGATGCCACGCGGGACTGTCGACACGCGCTTTGTTGCTGGAGTGCAAGTCCTTCTTGGGACCGCGGCCCCAGCGGGCACCACTAGAAACCAGCTCGAGCTCGACGACGCCTTTCGCGCCAAGGGTCATGGTCACTTCACCGTTCAGGCCCTGCGCCGCATACGGCATGAAGACTGACGCGCATTTTTTCAGAGCAGCGGCGATTTCGGTCTTTCGAACGACTTGCGGAAAATGTGGAGAGCCGATTTCTTCTTCGCCTTCGGCGACAAAAACAAAGTTCACAGGCATTTTCTTTCCCGCGCCGCGCATGGCGTGCAGCGCGGCGAGGAACGTGGCCTCGGGGCCTTTCTGGTTGACGGCGCCGCGGCCGACAACTACTTTGCCGAGGCCAGGCTTATCGAGCAGCGCAGCGGCGAATGGCGGCGAACTCCACTCGGCAGGATCGGCCTGCTTCACGTCGTACATGAAATAGAGGCCGACGGTGCGCGGTGCGCCGGCATCAAGAGTGGCAAAAATTCCAGGTTGGCCGTCCGTGGGAACTTTCGTGACCTGGTCGAATCCCGCGTCACGGAGCATTTGCATGGTCAGATCGCAACCTTCGACCATGCCGCGATTCTCCGCGGCGATGGAGGGCTGTTGGATCCAGTGCTGCAAACGCTGGACGGATTCATCGTGGCGCTTTTCGATCTGGGCGCGGATGCTATCCATTTCTTCAGCGGGTGCGGGTGCTGCTGTGGCTGCGTGCGCCCACTTCGGGAGCGCGAGCGCTGCCGCGCTCCCCAACGCGCTTTGCAGAAACAATCGCCGGCCGGTTGCGGCTTCGTTCTCGGCTGCGTGGGCGCTCTGGTCGGCGCCGCGGCTCACGTTCTCGCTGCTTTTTTCGTTCAGGCGATCAAAGCCAGATTCGTTTATCAAGATCCCCTCCAACCAGAATTTTCGATTTAACCGTGGGCCTTATTGCTTTGTTCCGCTGCTTCGGGCAGCCACAGCCGCAAAACTTCTTCGGACTTGGGTTGCCTCGCGAAACTTCATGCCCATGCCCATGAACGCCTGAGAGTAGACCACCGTCGCTGGCACTTCGAATGAATGACTCTCGGTGAGTATTCTAAAGTGCACGAGCGTGCCATCGGATGTGGATTGACCGTGTCGACATTGCAGCCGTTTCAAACTCAAGTCGCTGATACGCGATTTCATGCGCGTCCCGGAATTCTCTTCCAATAGCTCCGCCGAAGCGATGAAGGGAAACCTTGGCTCACTCTTTGCTTCTGTTCCATAACTCCTCACCTTCGAAAGCAAGCGCGTATTCTATCCTCAATTGCCTGCGCTGGACGCCAAAAACCCATCGAAGGGGAATGGCGGCCGAGCAGGATTCGCGAAGGGTAGCGCTTGGCGGCGGAGCGGGACACGGAGTTTCGACGACCTGCCCTTTCGGACAGTCTCTTTCCCACCACCCTGCGCGACGATGAATCTGTCTTTCTCGAGAAGCCAATTCATACTTATACATAGATTCATTCACACGTCTGTTGTGTGTTGGAGGAAATTATGAACCGCAGGCTCGTGCCCCTCGCTGCCTCGGCTGTGATCGGAACGATTTTCGCTGTTCATTCGGCGGCGCAGAATCCCTCGCCCGCGGGTGCGCCGGTCACACCGGTTAGCTCGGTCACAAAAGTTGATGCCAGCCCCACAGCTTTGCCCAGCACCAGGGATTTGCTCCAGAAGTTTGAAACCGTCAGTGGAGGCCACGCCGTCTGGTCCAGCTTCACCACGCGCTATCTGAAGGGCATCTATCAGACCGAGGATGCTTCCGGTTTTGCGGCGATTGAAATTTTCAGCAAAGCGCCGAACAAAACTCTGTACAAAATCACGTTCTCCAACGGCGTAGTGCTCCGCGAAGTGTGCAACGGCAAGATCGCGTGGATCGAGGACCCCTCCGGCGGCATGCATGAAATCACCGGCGCTGCCCTGGAGAGTCGCATCCGACAGTCAAACTTCAATGACCGTGCCGACGCGCTCTTGATGGCCGTAAGCGGGCACGTTTTGGGCACGGAAAAGGTCGGTGCGCACACCGCGTACGTGGTGGAATTCACTCCGCAAAAGAAACTTACATCGAAGATTTATTTCGACACGGAAAGCGGCTTCCCCGTTCGCACCGACGATACGCTGCACCGCGAGGATGGCGACTACCGAGTGGAAAATTATATGGAGGACTATCGCGCCGTCGATGAGGCTTACTTCGCGTTTCGTCTGCGCCACGTTGAAAAAGGGAACGTGTTTACGCTTCGGCTGACACAGATCAAGAACAATGTTCCGGTAGATGATTCCATGTTCTTGAAGCCAGCGTCCGCGCCGAAATAACGTCAGGTGCGACTTCGCAGATTCTTTTCGAAGAAAAAAGAAAACGAAGCGGGCCGCGAGAAATCGTGCTCCGCTTCATTTTTTCAGCGGTTCTGTTTCTGAAGTAGAGTTATATGCGAGCGGGTCGGCGCTAATTCGCAGCTGCGGCCGAAATCCCCTTCTCGATGGGCGCGCCAATCAAGTTCCCCCACTCTGTCCATGAGCCGTCATAGTTGCGCACATCCTTGATACCCAGGAGATACTTGAGGACGAACCAGGTGTGCGAGCTGCGCTCACCGATGCGGCAGTAGGCGATGACTTCGCGGTCGCCGCTGATACCTTTCGCCGCATAGAGCTGCTTCAGTGCGTCGCCGCTCTTGAACGTGCCGTCCTCGTTGACCGCCTGCGCCCAAGGAATGTTTGCCGCGCCTGGAATGTGACCCGCGCGCTGCGCAGTCTCCGTCATGCCGGGAGGCGCGATAATCTTTCCCGTGAATTCGTCAACCGAGCGGACATCGACGAGTTGCACACCGGACTTTTTCTCAACTGCAGCGAAAATGTCGTCGCGCTTCGCGCGGATCGCGGCGATTGCTGCCTTCACTGTGGAGGAGGTTGCGGCGACGGTGGGCTTGTCGGTGGCGAGCGGACGCTTTTCTTCGAGCCACTTCTTGCGGCCGCCGTTCATGATCAGAACTTTTTCGTGGCCGTAGTATTTCAGTTGCCAGAATGCCCAGGCGGCGAACCAGTTGTTGTTATCGCCGTAGAGGACGATAGTTGTTTCGGGAGAGATGCCCGCTTTGCCGAGCAATCCCTCAAAAGCAGTGGGCTGCGCGAGGTCGCGCTGAATCGCGTCCTGCAGTTCGGTTTGCCAGTTCCAGGAAATGGCGCCCTCCACGTGCCCTTGATCGTAGGCCGTGGTGTCGACGTCGACTTCTACGACGCGAAGGCCCGCGTCTTTCGAGTGGGCGGCCACCCATTCAGTGGTGACGAGTACTTCTGGATGCGCATAATCAGACATGGTGTTTCTCCTTCCGTTAGACGTAAGGACGAAAGAGTAGCGCAGATCAGCCGGTAAATCACCCTCTTTTTTATCGACATTCTCGGGACTGCGCCAGTGTCCCGGCAAAATCTAGCAAGTATATTAGGCTCAATTACTTACAGAGATCTAACCGGCGATCTCCAGCTTGCCTTCGCGGGTTTCCCATTCGATTCTGACGATCCAATCAAAATGCATGCCTTCTGTTTTGAGCCAAGCTTCAAGCGTTTCGCGGGAATCCGAACGGAACTCGGCAAACATCTTTCCTTCGACCATGTTGACGAGAACACGCTCGGCGCAGGCGGGGCCACCACCTTGCATGCGTTGAGCAAGAGTTTCCGCGCCCTGGCGCGAAAGGCAAGCAAGCGTGTGTTGCGAAAGGTAGCGTGGCATGGGAACTCCAAGAGAGAGTTGGAGCCCAAGTATTCCATAAAAGGGTGCTTCACAGAAGGTCAGGCCCATGCGCTGCTCGAGTCCGAGGATCCGGCCGTAGCGAGCTGTTTCGACGATGATTTTCTCGAAGAGAATCTCTTCCATCATGCCAACCGGCTGGTAGTGCTCGATTTTTTCGCAACCTCGAAGACGGAACTCGCTCGAACCAGCCGGCTAGGAGAAAGGCAAGTGTTGTCTGAGGACGAGTCCCGTTCGCGAGCGACCAATGCAAACTCAAGCGGGGACGGAGGTGGCCAGGGGTCCAGCCCCTCGCGTCAGGGCGTCTTGAGATAAATGTTGCTGATGTTATGATCGCGCAGCATAGCGTTGAACACCGCCAGGTCTTTCCCCACCAACTGCTGAAAGTCCTGCGATGCTTTATCGCCGCGCTGCTTCAACTCATCTTGAACGGCGCTCTGCTGTGTGGTGGGCGGAAAATCGGCACTGCTGTCCAGTTGGCTGAACAGGTAGCCTACCTTTTGGAGCAGCATTGGCGACCAGCGGCAGTCGTCCTGACCGCGGCCGGTCAGCTTGAGCTGCAGCAGGGTTCCCTCAATGCCGGCGAGTTTCTCTCCGAGGTCGTCCGCGGCTTTGCGCACCGGTTTCGACGCATCGTCCGTGCCTAGCTCCTTCTCAAGGGCGACAAGTTGCGCGCGGAGCGCTTCGATCTGGTTCACGGTGGCCCCCGTGGCATTCATCTCGTCGTACAGCGCGGTTTGCACGCGTGTTTGCTCCTGAATGTCGCCCTCCGATCCGGAGGTGTGCGGATCCTTCAGCACGGTCAGCTTCTGCGTGAATTTTTCTTCTCCCACAGTGAGCGTGACCGAGTAGTTTCCCGGCAAGGACAGAATGGACAGTCGCCCCACGGCGGGAGGCTTGCGCCAGCCTTCCGGTCCAAACGGAACGTCCGGCCCGTAGAGTGGTGTGGTTCTCAAGCGAATTTGCGTGCTGCGCTCGGAGCGCAGGTCCCACCACAGCCGATTGATGCCCGCCTTGGTTTCGCAAGGAGGCGGTTCAGTGTCGCCAGAATCATCATCCTCGCTGGGTTTTTTGGCCTCGGCAGCACCTGGTTTCGGGGCGCGGCATTCGTACTCGCGCACTTTTTTGCCCGCGGCGTCCGTGATGGTCAGCCTGGCTACATCCTTCTCTCCCAAGTTGGATTTGAGATAGAAATTAATGGACGCGCCGTACGGCGGATTCTTTCCCGTGGTGGGGTCATACTCGACCGCAGCGGCCTGCACGACTTCCTTGAAGCGATAGGCATCGCGTGGCGCAAACAGATGCGCTTTGGCCGAGGCGATGTCCGGCGTCAGCTGCTCGAGTGCGGTGATGTCGTCCAGTATCCAGAAGCCGCGCCCGTAAGTGGCCACCGCCAAATCGTGGAACCGCTCCTGAACGGTCAGCCAGTAGACCGGCGCGTGCGGCAGGCCGGATTGTAGCGGCTGCCAGTTCTTCCCGTCGTCAAAGGAAACATATAGCCCGCCTTCCGTGCCCAGATAGAGGAGCCCCTTGCGCACGGGATCTTCGCGCACGCAGTGGGCATAGCTGAGCATGTTGTGTGGAATCCCGGCGGTGATGAGCGTCCAGGTTTTGCCATAGTCGGAGGTCTTGTAGACATAAGGGTCGCGAAAGTTGACCTGATGGCCGTCCACGGTCAAGTAGGCCGTGCCCGCGTCGAAACGCGAAGCTTCGATGTTGTCCACGGTTCCCCACTCGGGAAAGCCGGGAAGACTTTTCGTGACGTTGCTCCAATTTTTTCCGCCGTCGCGGGTCACCTGCACTTGCCCGTCATTGGTGCCCACCCAGATCAGGCCCGCTTCTTTGGGCGATTCTGTCAGCGCGAAAATCACGCCGGCATATTCCACACCGATGTTGTCGGGAGTAAGGCCGCCGGAAATCTGCTGGCGGGCCTTGTCGTTGCGGGTCAGGTCGGGACTAATGATCTGCCAGCTATTGCCGCCATCGGTAGTGACGTGCACAAACTGGCTGCCCACGTACACTTTGTTGTGGTCGTGGGGAGAGATGGCGATGGGGAATTCCCAGTTGAAGCGGTACTTCACCTCAGCTGCCGGCGCGCCAGCGACATAATCGGGCCACACCTCGACCTCGCGGTCCTGATGCGTGCGCTCGTCGAAGCGGGTTACCGTGCCGCCGATGCTGCCTGATCCGGTGCCCGTGGACCAAATGATGTTGTTGTCCACGGGATCCGGCATGGCGAACCCGCTTTCTCCTCCGGCCACCGGGTGCCAAGAGCCGCGTGGAATGCTGTTGCCGAGGAAACCGCCGAATTGCAGGCTGTTGCTGGGGCCGCGCCACGAAGGGCCGTCCTGCCGGTTGCCGTAAACGTAGTAGGGAATCTGATCGTCCACGGTGACGTGATAAATCTGCGCGATTGGCAAGTTGACATGGTTCCAGGTGTGCCCGCGATTGACGGAGATATTCACGCCGCCATCGTTGACCACGGCCATGCGATCCCCGTCCGTGGGATCGATCCACATCTCGTGATTGTCGCCGCCGGGATCAGTGGGCATCTTTGTCAGGGTGTGGCCGCCATCGAGCGTCCGCGAAAAGGAAGCGGAGAAGAAAA
Organism: Candidatus Acidiferrum sp.; assembly: GCA_036521695.1. Classification (GTDB taxonomy): domain Bacteria; phylum Acidobacteriota; class Terriglobia; order Acidiferrales; family UBA7541; genus Acidiferrum. The sequence continues at coordinate 21,799 of DATDHE010000102.1, forward strand.
ACACTTCGTTCTCGTTGTCGGGTGCAATCTCCGTGCGCGTGTAATAATGCGTGCGTCCGCGGAGTTGCCTGTCGGAGTTAACCATCTGCCAGTTCTCGCCGCCGTCGTCGGAACGCCAAAGTTGCCCGAGCTGCCCGGGGCTGTTCGGCTGCGGGACGCCGTCTCCAGTTTCAATCTCCGCGTACACGCGGTTGGAATCTTTCTTGGCCACGCGCACGGCAATTCTGCCCACGGGAGAATGCGGCAGGCCGTGCCCCTCCAAACGCTTCCAGGTGACGCCACCGTCTGTCGACTTGAACAATCCACTGCCGGGCCCGCCGCTGGTGCGGCCCCAGGTATGAATCTCTATTTGCCACATCCCGGCATAAAGGACTCGCGGATTGTTGGGATCCATTCCCATGTCCGAGCAGCCGGTGTTTTCGTCGACGAAAAGCACTTTGTCCCAGGTCTTCCCGCCGTCCGCGGTTCGGAATACGCCGCGCTCCGGCTGCGGCCCGTAGGCATGGCCCAGCGCGCAAGCCAAGACGACGTCTGGATTGCGTGGGTCGATCTCCACGCGGCCGATACGGCCCACCTTCTCCAAGCCCATCAGCGACCAGGTCTTGCCGGCGTCCATGGATTTATAAATCCCTTGTCCCACGGAGATGTGGCTGCGGATGAATGATTCACCGGTTCCTGCCCACACGATGTTCGGATCGCTGCCCGCCACTGCCAGCGAACCGATGGAGGCCACCGGTTCCGAATCGAAAATGGGATCCCAGTGGATCCCGCCATCGGTGCTTTTGAAAATGCCTCCGGAGGCCGCGCCGACATACCAAATGTTCGGTTTTCCCGGAACTCCGGCGACAGATGTGGCGCGGTTGCCTTCCGGGCCGATGTACCGATACTTGAGCTGGGCGTACACGTCAGGACTGATGGGTGGTGGCTGCTGCGCCTGCAACAAGCAAGGAGTAACCAGCAGCACAGCCGCTGCGATCGCTACGGCATATATCGCGACAACGTATTTCGCATGCTTCAACATGGTGAGCCTCTCCGATGGAAATGAAATTGGGGTGCGCGGATGATACAAGCGGCGTAGAAACAGGTCAATGGTGGCGCCTGCAAACGCGATTAGCGCCAATGGAAACATCCGTGAGAATACGTCCCTACTGTGTTAACGCGGGCGCGAAAAAAAACAGGCTACGGTTCCGAATCATCCGAGTCGTCTGAAGCGGAAACATTGGCCGACGCGGGGGCTGAAAGAATTGCTTGCCAATTCAAAATGGCATTCCAAACGAGACGATGATCGCCGCGATTCATGTCGCGGTGAAAAGGATTGAAGTTGAACGAGACGACGTGACCGCGGCCTACCGGCATGTCGAGAATTGCCGGACGGCGCAGAAGATTTTCTTCGCCCCAGGCCTGGCCGCTGATGACAAATGGAGCGCCTGTGGAGTCGCCCCATTCGAGGACGATCCCAGAGCGGTCTTCGGGACCATCGAGGCAGGTAGTGCAATAGGCCATCCGCAGCCAGGCGCGGGGGGCGCTGTAAAGCGGATAGTTCTGGCGGAAGACATGGGTGTGCGCCGGGTAACCATAGGCAATAGGATGATCCGGCCGAACGAAAGTGACACGCACGTGCGCGCCGGGAGTGCGGGTGACGGAATTCTGCGCGGCCGCGGCTGACGCCGAACCACCGCCTGCGGTGCTGCGCGGGACGCCGCCAGCGACAGAGCGCACGCCGCGCACGATGCCGCCGTTGAGAGCGAGCATCGAGCCGCTACCGAGCGTTACCAGCAAACCGCCGTTGTCCACGAAGCGTTGTATTTCCGCGAGGCCTGCATAACCGATGCCGCCGGTGATGTCGTCGGACTCGGCGGGTGTGCCGAAGCTGGGGGTCTGCGATGTTTTCTTGAAGGGCATAGGGCCCCAACGTTTGGGCAGGCCCTCAATTTGCTCAGCGAGTTCGAGATCGACGTGGCCGTAGAGAAGCACATCAATATGGTTCCGAAGATTACCGGCGCGAATGTCTTCGTCGCGAACATAGGTATATGGAACGCGGCGCTGATCGAGGATGTAGCGGATCCAGCCGATGGAGTCGGTGTCAGCCCATGGCACCCAAACGCCGATGCGCGGAATGCTCGCAGCATGATGCGAAACGCCAGGAGAAGCAGGGGTGCTGACGAAGTCCAGGCCAAGCTCGGTGGCGACAGAACGTATCGCGCTGGCCAGGCCATCCTTCGCGGGCAAAAACCAGGAGCCGGCAGGAAAGTCAAGGCCTCCCGCTTGGAATGGGTGCTCGGCGATTTCCACATCGAAGGCAGCGAGCCGATAGCGGGCCGCGAAAAGACTCTCTTGGCCGGTATCTTTTAGCAGAAACACGGGACCTTCCCCGGAAACGGCGCCCGCCGGCCGTGGCGTCTCTTTCAGAGGTGTGAGTGCCGCGGATCGAATGGAGGCATCCGCGGTGGGCATGGCGGCAAGATGGAAATTCGCGGGAAACTCCCAGGAGACGTCATCGTAGGGTTCGCCTTTGTCCTTGGGAAATACCTGAGGCGAGAGGAGATCGACGGCGTAATTGCGATAGGGCTGATCGAGCCGGACGACGTATGTGCCTGCCGGGAAGTTGCCCTCTTTGAGAGTAATCGGGTTTTGGGCGCGGCCAACTTCGATGCGTTGCGCGAGGAGACGGCCCACCATGTCGGCAACGCGTTTACGATCTCCCTGATCTTCCGGGATGAGATAGGCGTAGGGAGGTTCGTCGAGTCCCTTGCGCCACGAGTCCCAGCTTTTCTTGTAGAAATTGCGAAGCATCTCTTTGGAGTTGCGAGCGGCAAAGTCGAGGGCTGCAAGCGCGCCCGTTTCGGTGTAGTTGAGATTGTCGCGCTCGGACCAATCAAACTCGGTGGGAGGAGGAGCCGGACGGTACCACTCCATAGAGGTTTGTGAGGGTCTTAGAGAGTAATGCAAAGTTTCTGCCGTGCCGTTACCGAGAGTTTCATAGCCGCGGCCGATGCTGTTGTGATTCATGGCCACGGAATCAAGATAGAGATGACTGAAGGCTTCCCCAAAATTCCAGGTAGAGACGCCGGGCATGCCGAAGGCGGTCATGGTTTGGACTTCATGAAAGCTGAGCTCGAGGAATTCCGTGTAGGTGATGGGATCGATGTTTGGGTTGTAAGGCCCGGTACCGTTCCAGGTCATCATAAGGGGAGAGCCTTCGTGAAGATCGTGGACCACGGTGGGATGCCATTCGTGAAACATGCGGTGAACGGCCTTGGTGGTTTCGTGAGTTTGCTGATGGGTGTCGCGGTTGATGTCGACGAAGGCGTACTTGGACCAGTAGGGCGGAGACTGGCGAGGTGAGGTGGCCCGATTGGTCTTACCCTTGAGGTAGCGATAAAACCATTCCACCATCTTGTCGCGTCCATCGGGATTCGAAACGGGATTGATGAGAACGATAAGTTGTTCGCGCATGTGGCGGATGTTCGGCTGCTCGGAGACGGCGAGGCGGTAGGCGAGTTCGAGCACGGCTTCCGCGGAACCGGTTTCATCGGCATGCAAGCCAGCGTTGAAATAGTAGATCGGCCGTGAAGTGGCGATGAGCGCTTCAGCAGCGGCCGGTGAAAGAGAGCGCGGGTCAGCGAGGGATGCTGTGGCGGCCTTCAAGCGATCGAGGTCGCCGATGCCGGCTTCATCGGAGACGGCGACCATCAAGATGTCACGTCCCTCTTCGCTGCGACCGATTGAGAAAACGCGAACACGAGGCGACGCGGCGGCAAGGGCACGGCAGTAGGCGTGCGCTTTCGCAGAGTCAACGAATTCACCGGGGGCACCGGGGATGCGGCCAAAAAAGGCGAGTGGCGAAGGAACACCGTGCGCTTGGGGAAGATAAGAAACCCAAGGGGAAAGGAAACGCGGATCCCCGGTGGCTTTCGCGATTGCTTCGACGGAACCGGGTTCAGGAGTGTCGGGGGCCGTTGTGTCGTGGGAAAGCGCTGCGGCCCCAAGGGTGCTGAGCAATGTCGCGATTCCCATTAGCCATCGAATCATCGCCCGCCTCCGTTTTAAAGAACCCACTTCTCTTTGAGCGAGCGGAGTGTATCACGGGCAGTCGGCAGGCGACCAAAGCGTCAGATTGCAAAAGGTGACGTGAAAAAAGCAGTTGCTTGCACGTTGTGAGAACACGAAAGGGGTACGGGGAACTGCGATTAAATCACAGCGGTGGAGAAGCAGAGAAGCTGTCGAAAACGCGGGCTGTGATACGCTCGGTGTTATGCGGATCTTTTTTGTCCTCCTCGGCTGCTATTTAGCCGCCGCTGCCAGCGTAGCCCACGAGCCTGTGCCGCGAAAGACGCCCCGTCCTGCCGTTTTTCTCATTACCATCGACACGTTGCGCGCGGACCACGTTCATTGCTACGGATACGACAGGATCCAAACTCCGGCTATCGATCAGCTTGCGGTGGATGGGATTCGCTTCACGCAAGCATTCACACCCAGCCCGATCACAAATTCCTCCCATGCAAGTATTCTGACAGGACTGCTTCCCAGCTCGCACGGTGTGAGTGACTTCGGAATTCCTCTGGCCGCAGGGCACACCACGCTCGCGGAATTGCTTCAGAAGCAGGGTTATGGGACCGCGGCATTTATCGGCGCCGTTATTTTGGACAGTCGGGCGCTCGCTCCAGGCTTCGATCGTGGGTTCGACTTCTACGACAATTTTCCGGCGCAGGCGGAAACTAAGTCCCGCTGGGGACGAATCGAGCGCCGCGGGATGGAGGTCGTGCAACACGCGGAAACGTGGCTGAATGCCCGTCCGGCAGCGCCGCATTTCCTCTGGCTGCACCTGTATGACCCTCATGATCCGTACGAGCCACCGCCACCTTATTCTGAGACTTACAAGGACCGGCTCTACGACGGAGAAATTGCCTACGCGGATTCGGCGCTAGGCCACTTCCTTGCTTACCTCAAGAAACAGGAATGGTATGAAGGAGCATTGATTGTCGTGACGGGAGACCACGGAGAAGGACTCGGCGAGCACCACGAAGACACGCACGGGATTTTTCTCTATGATTCGACGACCCACGTTCCACTAATTGTGAAGTTGCCAAAGGAACGAGAGGCCGGCAGGACAATTGAGGCGCAAGTCCGCACGACGGACATTATGCCGACGATTCTCGGCCTGCTTGGCATTGCTGCTCCCGCAAATCTGGATGGCGATTCTCTGGAGCCATTCCTCGTCGGCCTCGAGGCGGCTCACCGTACTGTTTTCGGCCAGACCGACTATCCGTTGCGGTTTGGATGGGCCCCGCTGCGCTCGATTCGAACGGAAGGCTTTAAATTTATCGAGGCGCCCAAGCCAGAGCTCTACGATCTCCACAACGACCCCGGCGAATTGCGAAACCACTACGAGCCTTGGGATGGAACCGTTCAGAAACTGCGTAAAACGCTTGCGGAGTTGAGCGCCAAATCACCGGCGCTTGGAAAAACCT
>DATDHE010000103.1:0-9125 GCA_036521695.1 Candidatus Acidiferrum sp.
GGAGGGAGCCGCACGAACTCTGCGCCCTGGTATCGCAGTCCGTTCAAGCTTCCGATTTCCCGGTCTTGTCGTGGGCCTTTAGCGACAGCACACCGACTCCCTGTAGATTGCGGTAACGTTCCGCATAGTCCAGCCCAAAGCCGACTACGAATTCATTCGGGATACTGAATCCCACGTAATCCGCCTGCACCGCCGCAATGCGCCTTTCCGGCTTATCGAGTAGTACGGCGACGCGCAGCCGTTTCGGTTTGCGCTGTTCAAGTATTCGCAAAAGATATTGCAGAGTCATCCCGGTATCCAAAATATCTTCCACTACGATGACTGTCCGGCCCTCGATGCTGGCGTCAAGATCTTTTGTGAGCCGCACCTGTCCGGAAGTTTTTGTGTCTTTTCCGTAGCTCGATACGGCAATAAAATCGAGCGACACTTCTCCTGGGATTCCACGAGCGAGGTCAGACAGAAAGAACACCGCGCCCTTGAGCACACCGACCAAAAGCAACGGCTCGTCCGGAAAATCCTGACGAATGTGCTTTGCAATCTCCAGGATTCGTCGATGAATGCGGTCTCGCGTTATCAAGACTTTGACTTTTTCGCCCGGCCTGCTGTGTGCGCTTCGAATTGTCTTTAGCTTCGTCGCCATTGTTTTCCCCAAGCTGGAACCGCGACTCTAGCTCACGTCCTCGGCTGTGAGCAAGGCCATCTGTTATTCTTTCGAGTCTTGATCTATTGCCTTCATATTTGCATCCCATACAGAGCGTGAAACGATACGATCAGGCGGTTTTCGTTTTACGGTTTTCGACGTTCAGGTTTGGGACCGTTCACAAAGGGAGGCGATCGAAAATGCCTAAACAAATTCTTTCGGAGCCCTGGCTGCGCGGAACGCTTTCAGAACTACCGAGCGTTCATCGCGCTGTTCTGCACGCCCTGGAACTCGCCGGCGAAGATTTGCATCGTTGGTGTGGCCAGCTTACCGACGAGCAATTGAATCAACGGCCCGCGCAAATCGCTCCGATTTCGTTTCATTTCCGGCATATTGCGCGGAGTCTAGACCGTCTTCTTACTTATGCAGAAGGCGATTCACTGACCGAAGTGCAGTTGGCTGCGCTCAAATCCGAAATGGAGCCTGGAGCCACTCGCGGCGAGCTGTTTGCCGAACTCTCCTTTGCGCTCTCTACAAGCGCAGCTCGCATTCGCAGCTTTTCCCACGCCGACCTGGAAGCGTTGCGCTCTGTCGGCCGGAATAAACTGCCGGCCACGTTGGGCGGTCTTTTAGTTCACATTGCCGATCACACGCAACACCATGTAGGACAAGCCATCACAACTGCGAAGTTAGTGCTCGCGCGAGCTCCCTAGACGCCGTGTTGTGATGTCCATAGCTGTCTCCGCTATACTCCATGTCCGGGAGAAATGGATGCTCGAGACCGCAAAAAACACGCTCTTGATCCTGAGCGCACTATTTCCCATCGTCAACCCGTTGGGCGGAAGCCCCATTTTTCTGACTTTGACGCAAGATTATTCCGCATCTGCCCGGCGCGCCCTATCCTGGCGCGTCGCTTTTAACAGTTTCTTTCTTTTGGTTTGTTCATGCCTTATCGGAACGCACATTCTTACCTTCTTCGGCATTTCCCTCCCGGTTGTCCAGATCGGCGGCGGGCTCATTGTGATTTCCACGGGCTGGGCAATCCTGAATCGCAAGGACGATGAGCCTGTCCACCGCAATGGTGCGGGTCGCAATGATGTGTCACCACAGGATGAGTTTAAAAGCGCCTTTTACCCACTGACATTGCCTTTGACTGTGGGCCCAGGCTCGATCTCCGTAGCCATTACTCTTGGGGCCAACCTGCCACGCCACGGCGGAGGGAACGTTCTCGGAATTCTTGAAATCCTGATCGGGTCCGCCATCATCGCGGCGAGCATCTACATCTGTTATGGATTTTCGGACCGACTGGCGCGGGCCATTGGAGCTACTGCGATGAGCGTCATTATGCGCCTCTCGTCGTTTCTGCTCGTATGCATCGGCGTCCAGATTTTTTGGAATGGCGCGAAAGCTTTGCTCCTTACGGTTCTTGCACCCGGACAGTGACGCCGAGAGTTTTCGAACACGCTTCATGCGTGGATCAATGTGCCCAGGAACGGGATAGAGCCCCTCAATCGCTCAGTAGCTCAAATGGAAATTCAGCAAGTGCCAATGATAGATGAACCAGAAGAATCCCACGCACGCGAAAGCCAAAAATGTATTCCATATTTTATTCCAGAACCACTGCTGGCTATCGCCCCAGGATTTCAGACTGTTGTAGATGGCGATCAGCGCGCCCAGACCGGTTAACAGGCCGACAACCTGCAGAAGATGCAGCCCAAAATCGCCCCGCTCGGAAAGCCCGGACGGATTGTTGGTCTTGCTGACAAAAATAAGCAGCCCAACGACAAACCCAACGACTCCAAGACAAACCAGGCGCACAAGCAAGCGCAATCGCTTCGCGCCGGGATCCAACGTGAGCGGCTTCCCATAGTGCTTTCGAAGCATAGCGGCAATGGGCCATATGAGCAGAGTCAGCACGATGACCGTCAAACTGAATCCGATGATGAAGTAATTCACGCTCTGCTTATCGAGAGTGTTGTTCACTTGCTGAAAGACCATGAACGGGTAATCGATATACGCAACGCGGCGGCCCGTAGCGTCATTCACGAACGCCACTTTCGCCGGTCCATTCACATCGCGAAAAACCATGGGAGCTATTTCTCGAAAGCGCAGCGGTTGCTGGTTGAGCCCTTTCCTGCCCCCCATCGAGATGGTGTTGTCTTTTGGATTGACGGTGACTTTCGTTTCGCCAAGCACGGTGGTCACTGCCAATACGTTAGTTTCAAACCTTCTGCTGACTTCATAGCTCCCGGCTACACTGCTCGCGTCTTGAGCCGCGGTCGCGAGGGTCGGCTCGTTCGACGGCGCCGAGGGGAAATAGCGGCCCATGAAACTCTCAAACAGATAGCCGCGCGGATCGATCTCCACGCGTCCCGGACTGTTGTACGACACGAAGAGCCCGACGTTGGCGTCCAAAATCAAGTGTAAGTTACTGTGGAAAGAAACCGTGTCTCCGCCATGACCGATGCTGCGGTGGCCCTCCAGCCACTGCTCGTAAAACCCGAGGCACATCGCATTCATCGACGGCGGCCAACCCGCTTGCCGCGCGTGCATCTGAATGGCGGTCTCCGGTTTCAGAATCTGCGCGTCACCATAACGCCCATTCTGCAGGTGCGCGATCATGAAGTGCGTCATGTCCACTGCCGAAGCGGAAAGCGAACCGGCGGGAGCTACCTGCACGAATTCAAAGGGCTTCGGCTCGCCCGACCCAAGAATGTATCCGTTGGACATCCAAGGCTTCAGCGCTTCCGGGAGCGGCTGGCGAAACGTCGCATGCGTCATGTTCAGTGGCTTGAAAATGTGTTCTTCTACGTAGTCGTTAAAGTTCTGGCCAGAAACTCGCTCGACGATGTAGGCTGCCATGGTTGTTGCGTAATTCGAATACGCGGGCGTCATTCCCGGCGGAAATATTCTGGCAGGCATGTGCACCCGCAAGTATTCGCCCGTGGGGCGCAGGTCTTCCGCTGAGCCGACAAACAAATCCTTGGCCGTTTCCTCAAAACCCGTGGTGTGCGTCATGATATTCCGCAAAGTGATGGGCTTGCCAAATGCCGGCGGAATCCTGAAGTCGAGATAATCGTTGACGTCGCGATCCAAATCCAGTTTGCCCAGCTCGACCTGTTGCATCACCGAGGTCCAGGTGAAGAGCTTGGAGATCGAGCCGGGGCGGAAAAGCGTGGTCTCCGGCGAGACCGGGATTTTCTTTTCGACGTCGGCATATCCGTAGCCCTTTGCGAAAAGCAGCTTGCCGTCCTTTGCCACGGCGATGACGGCGCCTGCGATGTCCGCATGCTCAATCTGTTGAGGCATCAGACCGTCGAGGAATGAGCCGAGGTCTTCGGCGGTCAGTTCATGCGCCTTGGCGGATGAATTCTCGGCGACCGAGAGTTTAAGAGGCGCAGCAGGCGCCTTGGTGTCCGTAGCCTTCGGAGCCTGCGCAAAAATCGCGGCACAACTTAAAGCCGCCGCGGACCCCAGCCAAAAGAGCCTCGAACGAATGGATGTTTTCACTGTAAAAGCCTCCCGCTTTTCCTGATGGCGCTCATTAACGACAGATATTCCCGAGAGCGGCGTTGCCGGCGCATGAAAGCGTGAAACATTTGTTGCATTCTTGTCAGTGGGAGACTAAGTAGCAAAGGCAAGATTGTCAAGCAATTTGCTGAAGGAAAGCGCGGCTCGAAGCGAACTCCTCAAGGACGATTCCTGGAATCGCCCCGCTGGCCGCCCCTGGTGGTGTGTTAGTGGATTACGGCAGTCGTATCTTTTGCCGGCAACTTCTTCAAATAGCCCGACAAGTTTGCTTGCTGAAGAGACCGCAGCTCGATACAAGCGTTGACGCTATCCTTGGCGTTTTGAAGCACGCGTTCGGTGCCCGGAAGATTTTGCGACGCGAAAAAGTCCTGGGCATCGTCTCTCAGCTTTTCGTCGCAAAAAGAGCCGGCCAGCGCGGCAAATCCATGAGAATGCGATTCGCCTGCTTTCTCCTTGATTGCCGGGAAGTCGCTCTTGAAAAGTTCCCACGCCGCAGCCTGGGTATCCACATTGCTCAGCAAACCGGCAATATAAAAGAGGTCTTGGTTTCTCACTTCCGGGCTTAACGCCAATTCGAAAGTACGTTTGGCCAGCTCTGCACTCGGGAATTGTGAGAGGGCTCCAAAATAGTTGTAATACTCTTCGGGGGTCTTGGCCGCCTTCATATGCACCAGATACCGATCGTACAGAGCGGCGTTACCTTCCAACGCGGATGCGTAGAGAGCATTCGAGGCGAGGCCGGCGTAAACGGAATTAGGGTCTTTCATATACTGTTCCACGAGCGCGCGTGACCTTTCGATCGATTGAGGATCGCGGCCATACATCGCGAGCGTTCCAAAGATGCCTGCACGCAACGCCCGCTTCTCGTCGGCTTCGCCCGGGGCCGGCGCAGCGCCGAGGTCCGCTGCAATCGGACCGAGAAACATGCGCACCCATTTTTCGAAAGCGGGCCGGTCGGAAGCGGCCACGATCGTGTCGTGAATGTCGCCAAACCTGCTCATCATTTCTTCCACCAGGGCCCGGCTGCGTTCACCCTTCATCTTCTCGAGCGTGTCCAGATAATCCCCAATGTTCAAGCGGCCGACGCGCACCATCGCCCACTCATCTCCGAGAAAGCGAATGCGCTCCTCCGGCGAAAAACTGGTCTCCAGTTCCACGCTCATTTTTGCCAGCGTGGCCGCATCGTAACTGCTCCGATAGTAGCCGCGCCCACCCGCGTTGGCATAAACCCACGGCGAACATCCCGGCAGTTCAAAGGTTTGCTGGCGCTGCGCCAGTAAGACGTACGTCGCGTCCTTGACGCCTGCGGGACGAAGACTTATCGGGACTTGCCAAATCTCTTGCGAGCCCGCAGTTAGCTTTGCGGGGTCGGCAAAATAACGCTCCTGCGACAGCGTTACCTCCGTGAAGGGCATTTTCTTCTTCTTGCGCCCGCTGGCGACAAGTTTCTCGCTGCAACCCGTTTTCACCACCGCAACAAGCGGTGCTCCCGACTGCTGCGTGAAGCTCGCCATGATTCCGTCAACCGGTTTCTCCGAGGTCGCCGCCATCTGATTCCAGAAATCCTCCGCCGTCGCGTTTCCGTACGCATGCTTTTCCAGATAGGCGTTCGCACCCTTTTGAAAAACGTCCGGACCCACATACGCTTCGACCATGCGCAGAACGGATGCAGCCTTTCCGTAAGCGATGCCGTCGAAGAGTGTGGCAATCTCCGCGGGAGTTTCCGCCTTTGCGCGGATCGCCCGCACCGAGGCAATAGAATCCGTGCCAAGGGAGCCCCCGGTTTCCTGAATCTCTCCGCGCTCGTCGTGCCATTCGGGTTTCCAGGCCTCTACCGGCTTGTGAGACATCCACGTTGCAAATCCTTCGTTCAGCCAGATGTCATCCCACCACTTCATCGTCACCAGATCGCCGAACCACATGTGCGCCATCTCATGCGCCAGCACCGACACGACGGCCTGGTGCGCGTCCACGGAGGCGTTTTTGTCATCGATGGTAAGCAGAGTTTCTCGGTAAGTAATCGCGGCGACATTTTCCATCGCTCCTGCGGAAAAATCGGGGAACGCGATAATGTCCAGCTTTTGGTAGGGATATTTTATCAGGTAGTAGGTGTTATAGAATTTCAGAATATTCTCCGCAGAGAGCAGCGCGTAAGACAGCCAGTCCTTTTTTTCTGGTACCGCACAAACGCGAATGGGAATCCCATCCGCCCCGCCTTGGATGCACGCGAAGTCGCCCACCATCATCGCCACGAGATACGAGGACATTTTCGGAGAATCGGAGAATTGCAGCGTGTGCTTGCCACTTCCCGGTCCCGGGGTGTCCGAAACGATCTTGCCGTTCGATATGGCTGTATCGCCTTTGTCTATCACGAGTGTGACACGAAACACCGCTTTGTAAGCCGGTTCATCGAACGAGGGGAATGCGCGCCGCGCATCGGTCGCTTCAAATTGCGTTACCGCATAGCGCCGCCGCCCGGTCTGGCTGAGATAGAATCCGCGAAGTTTGTCGTTCAGGATTCCCGTAAAACGGATGTGAATCTCGGCAGGCCCCGCAGGAACCACGCTTGGCACTGTCAGCGTCACGGTCTCGTTCTTTTCATTCTTGGAGACTGCCGCGGCCTGCTTGAAGTCGGCTGACCCAATCCATGCCTCCTTAAACTCGATCTCCGCGGAATTGAGCACGATGGAAGTCGCGGCCTTTTGCAGATGGACATGAATCGTCTCGTCTCCTGCGAACGTCGCGCTCGCAAGGTCGGGCTCAAATTTCAAGTCATAAGAGTCGGGCACGACATTCTCTGGCAGTCGCTGCGACAACGCGGCAGAACTCGTGAACAAACTCCACATCGCCAGCACAACGAGGCGCTTCATAGTCTTTCCCTTCCAATTTATTCTGAAAAAAGCGACATTACGCCATAGCTGCGAAAGTGGTGGCGCGATGTTCCGTTCCCCGTTCGCACTTGCTCGGCTTAGGCATTCCAACCCTATTAGACCTAGACGTGATGTAGAGGATAGCAGGCAATCCGCCTGATTTGCATTGGGGATTGAGTTCGGCACGCCCCAGCCGTCGAGGCACGAGCAGCTTGAGAGCTTAAGCGGCCGTCCGCTGGCTCTTCCAATTGTTTGTCCGAACGGTGAGTTGCTCGATTCGATCGCGCCTCACGGCATAGCCAATGCCGGGAGTTTTCGGCACGTGAATCGTGCCCTTGGAGGTCACCTCGACCTCCGGCTCGATGATGTCTTCGCTCCAATAGCGCTTGCTCGCCGAAACATCTCCGGGCAGCGTGAATCCAGCGAGCGTCGACATGGCAATGTTGTGCGCCCTTCCGATACCTGTCTCGAGCATTCCACCACACCACACTGGGATGGAATGCGACCGGCAGAGCTGCTCGACCCGCTTCGCTTCACTATGGCCACCGACGCGCCCAAGCTTGATATTGATAATCCGGCAGGCCTGCAACTCAATTGCCGTGAGAGCATGCCTGGCATTGTTAATGCACTCATCCAGACAAATCGCGGTCTGAATTTGCGCCTGCAGTTTCGAATGCGCGTATATGTCGTCCCAGTTCAGCGGCTGCTCCATCATCAGAAGCTTAAATTTGTCCAGTTCTCGCAGATGCCCGGCGTCTTCGAGGCGGTACGCCGAATTGGCATCCACAGAAAGCAGAATCTCTAGAAATTCTTTGCGCACCGCCGCAACGTAGTCGAGATCCTTCCCTGGCTTGATCTTGAGCTTGATCCGTTGGTATCCGCTGCGCAATTCTTCTTCCACGCGCCGCACCAGCGCCTGCGGACTCTCGCGAATGCCAAGAGACACCCCGCTGGCGATCTCCTCCAACGTTCCCCCGAGCAGCTTGGAGAGTGAAATCCCTTTGATCTGCGCCTCCGCATCCCAAAGCGCATTTTCCACGCCGCTTTTTGCCATCTCATGTCCGCGAATACTGGCAAGCAGTGCCGGACAGTCCGAAGCGGCACTGATGGTCTTTCCAATCAGCGATGGCGCGACAAAATCGGAGATTACGTGCCACGCGGTATCCGTAGTCTCCGAGTTGTATCCCGGCGTTTCACTGGCCGTGACTTCTCCCCAGCCGCTGACGCCGTCCGCAACGACTTCGACAAGAATAATTCTGCGATGATGCGAAACGCCGAAACTCGTCTCAAACGGCGCCTTCAGCCGCATTTGAACTTCACGCAACGTAATGGATTCAATCTTCATAACGCTCCAGAAGGTATGTCCCCAGTTCTTTGTTGAACTCGAATCCCACGGCTGCGCGGCCAGCGGCGATGTTCGCAAGGAATTGTTCGCGCACGTTTGTTTGTGTTTTCTCAGCAGTCAGCGGTTCATCGCGGCAGATTCGGCGAATGTCAGCGGGGATCGAAATCCGTTGGCAATCTGAACCCAGTGCGCGTAACCTGCCACCCAGGACATCCTCTACACGCTGCGAACGCACCCACCATTCGGCTACAAGACGGTCCGTAGGCAGCCCTGCGTGCAGCGGGCTCGACGTATGCCCGTAAAGATTCGGGATGTAGTGCCGTACAATCGCCCCTAGACGCTCGATATTAAAGTGCGCGTTCTTCAGCCGCAGCGGATCGAACGTCCATTCAATCAAATTAATTCCACGCTCCAGGGCATCCTCGCGTTGCGCCAGCTTCAGCAACCGCCCTACACCGCGGTTCTGATACTCCTCGACGACTCCGACCATGTGCGAGTGCAAGTAGGTCAATCCCTCACGCATCGCCGCGAACGCCACAGCAAACCCTACCGGGTAGTCTCCATCGTACGCAGTCATCACCTGCCCGCCGGTCTTCTTCGCCACAATGAAAATCTGGTCCGGCACGGTGTCGATTGGCGCATAACCCCAGATGCGCTGCTGCAGTTCAACGCAGACGTTCATGTCCTGAGCCTCTTCCATCGCCCGGATTCGGACGTCCTGCTTCACCGCCGATGTTGT
>DATDHE010000104.1:0-46751 GCA_036521695.1 Candidatus Acidiferrum sp.
GCCCCGCAATCCCCACCACCAGCGTCCCAAACAAAAGTGGCGCAATAATCACCTTGATCAGCCGCAGGAAAATCGTCCCAAGAAACTGTACTTTCTCCGCCGCCGCCGGCCAGTCGTGCCCCAACTCCGCCCCGGCCGCCAGCCCAACCAAAATCCACGCCGTCAGTGACCGCCTCACCCCCGCATACCCCGCAAGCCACGCAATCGCCGCCCAGCGCAAAATCACCGGCACCAGCCCAGGCAGCGACACCACACCCCAGCTCTCCAGCAGCGACGCCGCAATCGCCACCGTCGCCGCAACAATCATCGCCCCTAAAAGTTTGTTTTTCATCGTCCCCAATTCGAATTTCTCATTGGCCGCGAACGGTATGCTGGATACGACTGCCTGTCAATGCCCATCCACCGATAGCTGGTGAGCTACACAGTCCATTCGTTCAATTGAATGGTTCGGGGCTTGAGAGTATCGTCTGACTAAGTAGGTGCATAGCGAGGCGCCGGCGGAGTAGGTTCTTAATATGGTTTAAGAACCAAGCGGGAATCCTATGATTCCAGTCCTAGCTCCTTCTCGACAGATTCTTTGGGATGAAAAACTTTTGAGAAAGGCCTATAGGCCGCTCATATATAAGTCATGAAAAACGCGGCGTATGCCGGGTACCGCACACGCCGGTTTTGCGTGTGCGGGTTTAGAGTCCACTACAACCACGGTGCAAGCGCGCGGACATCTCTCTTCCGTCATCGCGCCTCCCCAGTTTGCGCTGACCCGCCCGCGCACTCCCGCACGCGATCGAGCAGCAGCTGCCGCTCTCGGGCGTTACGCGTGAGTGCCGCCGCACGCTCGAACTCCGAGCGGGCCTCATCGAATCGACCGAGCTTTTTCAGCAGGTCACCGCGCACGCTTGGCAAAAGGTGGTAGCCCTCAAGTGACCTCTCCTCCGTCAGCGCGTCTACAAGCTCGAGGCCCGCGGCCGGACCGAACGCCAGTGCCACGGCAACTGCGCGATTCAATTCTGCGATGGGAGACGGCGTGACTTGAGCAAGCGCATCGTAGAGCGACACGATGCGGGCCCAATCCGTTTCCTCCGGCGTAACCGCCCGCGCGTGACAAGCAGCGATCGCAGCCTGGAGCGCATACGGACCCTGCCTGCCGCCGAGTCTTTCGGCGCGACCGAGCGCCGCGAAGCCTCGACGGATCAGGAGTTGGTCCCACTGCGCGCGGTTTTGTTCGAGCAGCAGGATGGGCTCGCCCGACGAGCTCACGCGCGCCCGCGAGCGAGACGACTGAATCTCCATCAACGCTACGAGCCCGTGGACCTCGGGCTCCTTCGGAGAAAGCTCGGCCAATATCCGGCCAAGGCGAAGCGCTTCCTCGCAGAGCGCAGGCCGCATCCAGTCGTCTCCCGCCGTGGCCGAGTAACCTTCGTTGAAGATCAGGTAGATGACCTCGAGCACAGACGACAAACGGGCCGCGAGTTCCTGGCGGCGCGGGACCTCGAAGGGGACTTCCGCTTCGGCAAGGGTTCGCTTGGCCCGGACGATTCTCTGGGCGACCGTCGGCTCCGGAACGAGAAACGCGCGTGCGATCTCGTCCGTCGTCAAACCTCCAACCAAGCGCAGTGTCAGTGCAACGCGTGCCTCGGTGGAGAGCACAGGGTGACAGGAGATGAACACGAGGCGGAGGAGGTCGTCGCCAACAGTATCGTCAAGCGCGTCATTGAAATCCGGCACAGCAAGCTCCTGCTGAGCCTGGAGCTCGCGACCAAGCTCTTCGTGCTTGCGTTCGAGCCGCTTGTTTCGGCGGAAATGGTCGATAGCACGGTGCTTCGCGGTGGCCATGAGCCAGGCGCCTGGATTATCCGGAATGCCCGACTCCGGCCATTGTTGGAGCGCGGCGACGAGAGCGTCTTGGGCGAGTTCTTCGGCGAGACCGACATCACGCACGATTCGCGCGAGACCGGCGATGATCCTGGCGGATTCGATTCTCCAAACCGCTTCGATCGCGCAATGGGTATCCGTAGCCGTCACGGCTACCCATCACACCATCTTCAATCCGCCTGCGCAAGCGGGCGCTGCGGCTATCAGTTCGCGGCCATCCGTCCTTGCGAAAGACTCCTACGGTTTGGGAGCGAAGTCCTCGGGCCCCATCAACTGGCGAACCTCGGTCTCGCCCTCCCATCCGGGCCAGTGTTTTTTGTGAAGTTCCATGAACGCCACGGCCCCTTCCAGCGCCTCGTTCTTTGACTTGTATTCTAGAACCGCAAACCCGCCGACAACTTCCTTGGCTTCGGTGAAAGGCCCATCTATCGCGCTTATCTGCCCTTTGGAAAGCCGGACACGTGTACTTACGGCAGTCGGTGCTAGCCCGCCGCTTAGGACCATCGTGCCAGCTTTGATCGCGTCTTCACCAAGCTTCGCCATCACATCCATGAATCCCTTGGGCGGTGGGCCCTGGCTTTCAGCGTGCTTGACCATCATCACGAATCGCATCTCTTTTTTCTCCTTGTTCTTAGCTTTAGAAACCGAGCTTTCCGACGTTCTCCAAAAAACAGCTTGTCGTCCTTGGGGTTCGACGAAGTCGAACCCTAAACTTCTCAACTCAATCTGTTCAGGTATTCTCGTTGTGAAAATCCGAACTAGGCTGTTGCGCCCAAGCAGGTATCCGCTTCATAGAGCTGCCGAAGTTCGCACTCGCCCTTGCCCACGACCTTCAGGAAGTCTTTCGTCAATTGGATGGCCTCTTCCTTGGAGTTTGCTCGCAGGATGGCGAAACCGCCGACCAGTTCCTTCGCCTCTGTAAAAGGCCCGTCAGTCACCGTCAAATTCCCGCTCGTGTTGCGCACCCGCGCGCCCAGAGCGCTGGGCAGGCAGCCCTCCGTGCCCAACAGCCATCCGGCCTTCATGCCTTCCTCGACCAGCTCGCCCATCTTAGTCATTTCCTCCTGGGAAGGGAGAACGCCTCTTTCTGCAGTCTTATAGATGCTTAGGAATTTCATGATTACCCTTTCCTTGTATCAATCTTATTGCCATTGTTGAGTTCGGCGTTCAATTGCCGGTGCTCAGGAACGGTTGAATTCTCGTTCTACTTCTACGTCGAACGTGGGTCCGCAAAATCGACACGTCTAAGCAGTTTTCTTCAGGTTCCGTCTCTTCGACTCTTTCCCGGACCCGTCGCCCCTCTCTCGAAAAGTGTTCCACCACTCGCATGAGCAGATTACCGGGCGAAATCTGCCGCTTCTTGCACGGGCCGAATTTCAACCTCGGTTTCAGAGTCGAAAGGCGCGCGCTTGAGCCATTCAACGGCCTCCTCGATGGACTTCACCTGCCACAACCAGTACCCACCCACTAGCTCCTTCGTCTCGCTGAAAGGCCCGTCGATCACCGTACGCTTTTCTCCCGAGAACCGTATGCGCTTGCCCTTCGAGCTGGGACGCAGCCCGTCGGCTCCCAGAAACACGCCTGCTTTCATCAATTCCTGGTTGAATTTGCCCGTTCGGCGAGGAGTTTCTCACTGGGCATGACACCCGCCTCGGAGTCTTTGTTGGCTTTCACGATCACCATAACTCGCATCGTATTCTCCTGTTGGTCTAGCTTGGAAGCCGGGCGCCAGCCAGTCTAGAACGGGCTAAACTCTAGCTCCACTTACACGTCGAATCACGAGCAGTGGGATCGACAAGTACGGTATCGTTTTTGAAAGTATTTGTTAAGGATTCTCGAACTGTACGCCACTTAGAACTTAGATAGGTCTTTTCCTAGGCTTGGCTCGCTGCCGTGGAAGGAATCCTAGGAGGCTACGCACCGGCCGCCGATACCTTCGCGACCGATTGCTTCGCCGAAGCCAGCACGATCAGAATTGTACCGATGATACCAAACACAGCCCCGGCGATCAGCAAGTCCCTACGTTCGTTCTCAAGGCGGACTGCCATGATAGCCATAACCGCGGCATGAGCAAATTCTCCATGAGCTAGTGATAGGATTCGCCAGGAATTTCGTACTCCTTAATACAGATGAACGTCAATACGAGAGTTCTGATTCTGGAAAGGAACCTCCGTGAATATCAGTGATGCGCAACGGGATGTACGAAACGTTTTCTTGGGTGGCCTTCCGGGTCAGTTGGTATCGAGTCTTGTCTGGCTTGTGTCAGCCGTCTTGGCCACTTGGCAGTCGCCTAACTCAGCGATCATCGCGTTGGTCGCAGGCGGTTTCTTCATCTTTCCTCTGACGCAATTGCTCTTGCGGCTGATGGGCCGTCCTGCATCCTTACCCACGGGGCATCCGATGAATGCTCTCGGCATGCAAATTGCCTTTACACTTCCGCTGAATCTGCCGCTCGTAACCCAGTTTCCGGTAACCCTTCCATCCGCAGTTGGTCTGCTCCCCGAGCGACCATACTTCGAAATCAAAGTTAATCGTCTGTTTAGGAGGGAGTTGGTATTTTCCGTCGTCCATCCGAATAACCGTCTGGAGAACTGCTTGCACAACATCTCGGTGCGTCGCGATCAAGGCTTGGTATAGACATGGCGATAAGGACACTGTACGTCGAGGAACTCAGAGCCACGATGCGCGGCCGTTTCGCGTTGATTGGTGCCGGCGTCATCCTGTTTGCCGTCGGCTGCGTGGCCACCGTGGGCACCCAGGACACCTGGCTGGACGGCTACGGCATCATCGCGTATTTCCTCGTCCCGCTGGCCTTTGTCCCGCTTTCGGCCGCCTTCCTCGCCAGCCCGCGCGCGAATCGCTTCGTGGAGAGCGTCTTCACAGCTCCCGTCGAACGCCGCGACTGGTTGACCGCTAAGATCCTGGTGGTTGTCACGATGGCCGCCGCGTATTACGTCGCGCTCGTCCCCATGGTGCTGGTCTATACGCATCACGTCGGCGTGCCGTTGCTCTTGCAGAAGTTGCTGATCTGGGCTCCCTGCCTACTGCTCATGAGCATCGCGATGGGCACGCTGATCGGTGTGATGTTTATAGGCGAGAGCGTTGCCGCTCCCGCTGCGACGGGCATGGGCGTCTTGCTGGTGTATGCGGGGTTCGTGCCGCTGCAAGAACTGTTGGTTGCGCAGGGCAACGGCGCCACGCGCACCGGCCACGTCACTTTGGTGAGTCCCGCCGTACTGCTCAAGAACGCTTTCGGGTTCGCGCTGGCCGCGGGAAGTATTCCCGCCACCACGACGCGGACGTGGATCAGCCTGGCGGTCATGGTCATCGTTGCGTTCGCGCTCGCCGTGTGGGCGTTTCTGCGAACGCAAGGAGTCGAGACGTGGGAAGCCACCCGTAGCCAACGCTGGATCATCGCTCTCGGCATCGTCGCCATCATCGTGCTGCCCGTGGCGATGGCGGACACCAACTATGACAAGCCCGCCCCGCACGCAACCAACGCTCCTTCGATCCAGCGGCTCTTCTCTAGGGCCGGCAGCAGCCTCGCTTTGGCGTGGCCAGGTGGTCAGCCGCCAGCTCGTTGTTGCAGCACGATCCTTAATCGAGATGAGTGGCCGCCGTTCGGCACAGACGAGCCCACGCGGAGGGATTTATTGGTCTTGCTGCCGGTCGAGGCCACGCAGCGCGTTGCGGACGTACATCTCCAGGTCGTGGGAGAAAACGGACTGGAAGCAACAGCTTCTCCAGACGCGCTTTCACCTGCGCCGCAAGCTCTTGAGACGCACACCTACACAAATGACCTGGGCCCGGCGGCAGCTGACGGACACCATGTCGTAAACGGTTGGGTCGCGCGTATCCCGGTGACGCTCACTCCAACCCAGCCTTGGGATATCGGTGGTGTCCGGTATCCACTGAAGGTGACGGGCACGTATCAAGTCGCAGGCGAAAGCCAGACACGAACCTTCAGCGCGCGGGCGGCCGTTGACGCCCAAGTGTCGAAGGCTATCTACGAAATGGGTTTTGCGTCGCTGATTCTGCCGCTCGTGTGTTTTGGAGCGGCGTTCAAACGTTGGAGGCAGACGCGGTGAGCGAGCCAACGGCGATTGGGGCAACAGACTACGCTATCGAGATGGACGGCCTCACGCGCCGTTTTGGCGACTTCGTGGCCGTCGACCACGTCACGCTAAAAATCCCCAAGGGACAGCTCTACGGATTCCTGGGCCTGAACGGCGCGGGAAAGACGACAACGATCCGAATGCTAACCACGCTGCTCCCGCCCAGCGCGGGCACCGCGAAACTTTGGGGACACGACGTGATGAAGGAACCTCTTGCTGTCCGGAAGCTCGTGGGACTGGTGAGCGACGAGACAAGCGAGAGTCAATCGGCATGGACCGCACGCGAGTACCTTTCGTATTTCGCTCGCATCCGCCACATGCCAAGTCCCAGCGAAGAAGTCGAACGCATCCTCGACGACGTCGGCCTGGATGCCAACTTTCGAGGCAAGCTGATCCGAACCTATAGCACGGGTATGAAACGACGCGTGGAGATCGCGCGCGCTCTCATGGGCCGCCCGAAAGTTCTCTTTCTCGATGAACCCACGCGTGGACTGGACTTGCCGGCCAAACGCGACATGTGGAGCTTGTTGCGCCGTCTCGCGGCCACGGAGAGCGTGACAACATTTCTCAGCAGCCATGACGCGCAAGAAATCCGCAGCCTGTGCAGCGAAATCAGCGTGATTGCCAAAGGTCGTCTCGTTCACACAGGTCCAACGCGCGAGATCGGCAGCGACATCGATGCCTTCGAGGAACGTCTCATCGGCATACTGAACCAGTCCGAACGCATCGAGCCTCCCGGATCGCACTTTCGCGCACAATAAAAAGTGGCTGAGAAATTGTCTCCTCGATGTTCACTGTCACTCTTGGCACCACCCTGCATCCAACGGTAGGAAGGGTCAGGAGTGTAGGTAGGAATGACCGAGAAATCGACTTCCGTCCAGCAACCCAGTGTGGCTCTCCCGGGGGCCGGTCCCCTGCGCAAGCTCGGGACTGCACGGCCGCACACGGATCAGAGAATTTCCCATCTTGGAGTAGTGGGCCAATTCCACAATTCCTCGACCCGGCCAGCGAGAATGCTCTGTATCTGTTCGCCAGCCGGCCAGGACGATTTCTTCATGGAGCTGGGTATGCCGGTCGCAACCCGCACAACGCCTCCGCCATTGTTGGACGCAGCACAAGCAGAATTCAGGGCGAAGGCTGCAGCGCTTGCTCCAAAGTATCGAACCGAGTTGCTCCAACCTGCCTGAATCTCGGCATAGCCCCGAATTTATAATCGTCAATGCCTGGTAAACGCAGGAGCGGTAGCCGGAAACTGACGCACCACCCAGGAGCGAACCGCTCCCTATTCCGCGGCAAATCGTCTAAAGTGTTGTTGAAGTTCCATGGCCACGGAAACTACATGAATCGCACTCGCGCATTTATCTTCACTGTCTACTTTTCTTGCTCAGCGATCTTTCTCTCGACTGCACAAGCGGGCGCCCCCAAGACCGTTCTCTACAAGGTCGGCGTGATGAGCCGCCAGTTCACTCCGCCCGAGCCTTACGAGTGGCGCGACGCGAAAACGCACTCCCTCATCACCGATATTTGGTATCCGGCCGATCCCGCCGCCGTCGAGCAGATGCAATGGATTGGCTCTCCCGATAACCCATTCGCCAAGGCCGGAAGAGCCGCGCGCGATGCCAAGCCCATCGCAACGCCCGAAAAATTCCCGCTGATTCTGCTTTCTCACGGCATTGGCGGTTCTTCTTCGATGATGGCCTGGCTCGGCTCCGCTTTAGCCTCGCATGGCTATATTACCGCCGCCGTAAATCACCCAGGCAATAACGCTCTCGAGGACTACACCATTCCCGGCGCCGTCTTCTGGGGCCAGCGTGCCCACGACCTGAGCGCTCTTCTCGATCTCCTTCTCGCCGACCCAAGCATCGGGCACCGCATTGATCCCAAGCGTGTCGGCGCAGCCGGCTTTTCTCTCGGCGGCCTCACCGTCATCGAACTCGCCGGTGGTATCGCAGAGTTCTCTCGTTATCAGGACTTTTGCAAATCGCCCAAAGCCGACGGCATGTGTACCGACACGATAGAGTACCCGGGCCTTCTGGCCAAAGTCACGGCTCTGGCCAAAACCGATCCGGCCATCCAAGCCGCGTTTGCCGAAAATTCCAAATCGCATCGCGATCCGCGCATCCGCGCCATCTTTGCCATGGCTCCCGCGCTCGGCCCGGCGTTCTGGCCAGACTCGCTTGCAAGAATTTCCATCCCGACACAAATCGTCGCCGGCGCAGTTGATACCGTCGTCCCTATAGAAACCAGCGCCAAGTTTTTCGCTGCCAGAATTCCCGGCGCGCAAGTTTCCATTCTTCAAGCCGTAGGCCATTACACGTTCCTCGGCACCTGCGCCGAGCTCGGGGACCGCACCCAGCCGCGGATCTGCATTGACCAAGCGGGTATCCTGCGCGACGAAATTCACGCGCAAACAGCCATCACGGCCTCAAAATTTTTCGACGCTAATTTGAAGTGAAGCGAATCTGAGGCAAACTCGAAGTTAGCTTGAAGTATTCCACGGCGGGTGCCTTGCAAAATGGCAAGGCTCGCATCAGCTAGGCAGCAACGATCTCTTCTTCGGAACACCCTTCTCACGGTACAGGTCGCGGTCTGCCGCGCCCAAAATTTCGTTTACGGTCTCCCCATCGCTGGGATACACCGCCATACCGATACTAACGGAGATTTTCGGCTCTTCGCCATCTTCCGCCAGCCGTTTGGAGATCCTTTGCGCCACGAGCCTTGCCGCCTCCGCATCCGTCTCCGGCAGAATCAGCACAAACTCGTCGCCGCCATACCGCGCCGCTGTATCCATCTCTCGCGAATACAGCCGCAACATATCCGCCAGCCGGCACAGCGCCCGGCTGCCCACAATATGTCCAAGCGCGTCATTAATACTCTTGAGCCCATCCAAGTCCAGCAGCAAAACCACAAAAGGCCTCTCGTTTCTTCCAAACCTCTTGATCTCTGTCTCCAACGCCTCCACCATCTGCCGGTGGTTTGCCAGCCCCGTCAACGGATCGCTCACGGCCAGATGGCTCAACCGTTCTTCTGCCCGTTTGTGTTCCGTAACTTCTGCTGCCAATGCCAGCGTTGTGACGGCCATGATTCCCATGAACGCCTGCATCAAAAGCAGTGAAGCATTCTGGGACTCCCGTGCAAATGGTCCGTACCCGTGCAAAGTGCCCCACACGGCAATCATCGAAAGCGCGCAGAGCGCGGTCGCTGCCTTCCGGCGCCCGAATCGAAAGGCCGCCCAGATAAGAAACGGGATACACAGATACTCCAGAGGATAATTCTCCAGTTCGGAATGGAAAGGTTTGCCAAAAACGACCCAGCCCGTGGCAAAAAGCCCCAAAAACAAGAAAGCCAGCTCCGTGATTTGCTCGCGAGTCCATCTAAGCCGCGGATTCTCCCACCATAGCAGCAACAACGGCGTCACCATCACCGCACCAACCGCGTCTCCCAGCCACCAAGTACACCATATCGAGCCAAATGCCGCCCAATCCGCGAACCCGCTAACCGCAAGCGTGGCAACTCCAATCGTCGCGCTTACGCTAGTCGCAACCATGCCCGCCAGCAGCGCAAACTTGAATATGTCCTGCGCCCGGGCAAACGCTTCCTTGCCGCGCGCAAATCGGGTGACGAGGTAGCAGCCCGCCAACCCCTCCAACGTGTTTCCCGCCGCAATTACGATCGACGTTGCCACCGAACCCGCCGTCGTCAGATTAACCAGAAACGCTCCTATCAGAATCCCCGGCCAAACCCTATACCCAAACACCAGCAACGCCGCGATTGCAATCCCCGTACAAGGCCATACCGCCGTCGCGCTCGCATGCACATACGCCAGTTGCAGCCCCAGCTTCCCCGCGACGAAATACACCACGGCCAGGCCCGCCACCGTCGTCACATTTTTCATCGCATCCGACCGCGTCATTCCGCATTCTCCGCCTCGCCCGCATACAGCCGGGGGAGGGAATCAAGCACCACGAATACACTGCCAGCGTTCTGTTTGGAGCCGATCCCTCGGCCAAAAACGTCACACTCTCCTACCGTAATCCCCTATTTTACTAAAGGTTTCATGCTTACGGGGACCTAACTAACCCACCTTTTTCCACTTAATCAATCCCTAAATTCCCGGCCGGCTCGCTGCCCTGGCGGTCCTCTCCACAAACTTCCCAACACCAGGCCTACCGGGGATTCTCATCTTCCTCTGGTTTCCGCGACAGCTGCTCTCGCGCAGCCAGCCAAGCCCCCAGATACCCTCGCCCCATTCCATGCAATGTCTGAAACAATATCCCCGCCATGCCTTCCGAACTAGTCCAAGCCACCTGCCCCTTTCCGCTTAAATCCACGCCGAGGCCAAGTTCCAGCGCAAACTCTATCACCCTCCACTGCTTCAGCCCACTCGCGGCCCGAACCGCCATCCCTCCTTCGCTAAGATTGATGATCCGCCCGCGCTGTTCCCCCTCCCCATCTTTCAGCGTCACCGGCAGGTTAACTGCATGACGAAAATAACGTCGCCTCTCCCGCAGCATGATGTCTTTCGCAATCGTGATGTGCAACGCGACGCCTTCCACGGTCAAGGGCGCGCGCATCACAAAATTTGCTCCTGCGTTCAACGTGGCGGTAGTTTCTACCGCGTTTTGCACGAACGCGAAGATCGCCACCTTGCTGTTCGAGGACCCTTTTCGAATCGCCTCAATCAGTCCCAGCGTTTCTGAAACCTGCATATCCACAAACACGCCGTCAATCTTCTTCCGCTCCAGATAATCCCGCGCCGCCTCCGCCGTAGGCACCAACGCTAACTTGGCGGCATATTTCTTCACGCCTCCAGAAACCGCGGTCAGCGTAGCGTAGTCGTTAGACACCAGGAGGAATTCGAGCTCTGTCAGGGTAGACATATTGGTGGCAACTCCCGGTCCGCGTGCGAAGGTCTTCTGAATTGGTCGTAATGAATGCTGACTCTATCTTCGAAAGCAATCCTGTGTCGAGACTTTCCGCGTCCCCGCGCTTCCATCCAACCATGGTTTACAGCGTCAATCATGCAGCCAGTCAACAGCAGTCCGTTGTCGTTCTGCCGCCTCGCTCCGTGACAAGGCCTCTCGAGTTGATGAGATTCATTCGCCAGCGCGCGTTCGGTAAAGAGTCTTCTCACTCTGATTCCTACATTCTAATTCGTCGCTGGATAAGGTAATCCGTGCATCGCACGACGATCCCTTCCGCTGTAAAATCGGAACGGCAAGCTTTGAGGCAGGAGCCATGGCGAAATTCGGCAAAGCGGCCAGCGAAAGCGTCAGAAAAGCAATGCATAAAGAGGAGCGCGGCACATTCCACTCCGGAAAGGGTGGCAAAGGCGGCGTGGTGACAAGCCGCAAGCAAGCGATCGCGATCGGTCTATCCGAAGCACGAAAAAAGGGCGCCAAAATCCCCAGAAAAAAACCAGGCTGAGGCGAACTCGACTGCATGCGCGGCTTCGCGCGTCAACTCGTCGCGAAATTCAAACAGAAGGTGGATTTTCTCGAACAGACGGGGCAAAACGGCAGGCGCACCCCGTCCAATTGAGCGCAGCACGGGCGACGATAGCTTTTGAGTTTGTTTTTCTCCGCCGAGTAGAATCCTTCCTTGAGCACTTGGGCAAAGCAAGCTTGTAATCCATTTAAAATCAGCACTTACGAGAGGTCGTGATGCCCGCATTCCTAGCTACTTCTTCAAGGTTTCGTCCTGCCGTGGCGTAGTTTACCGTTCTCTGGTCCCAGGGTACCGTTGCGCTGCAAACCGCAAAGTGCCAGAATCGCGCCAGCTGCTCAAGGCAGCACCGTCGGGAAACATATTCGCTCCAGGTGGTGTCTAATGTATGGAGAGCGGACATCGGGCGCGGCATCCGCAGACTGCCAAACCTGATAGCAAATCGATCCCAGAGAGCAACCTCCGGGTCGGACTCGCAAGAAGGCCTGGGTCCAACGTTCTAATAGGGCGTTCTAACGTGGACCTAACAGCAGGGTGGTCCGGGCAAGCCAGCAACCGGGCCGGAAAGGCCGGCAGTGTCCGAATGGGTCAGCGCCCTTTCTTGGGGCCGCGATGAAGCCGAACTCGTCTCTGAGCTGCAAGCCGGCTCGGAAACGGCATTCGACTGGCTGGTCACCCACTACCACGCACCGGTCTATAACTTGATTTTGAGCATGCTCGGCGATACCTCTGATGCAGCCGACGGTTCGCAGGAAGTTTTCTTGAAAGCCTTCCGGGGGGTTCGCAAGTTCCGGCAAGGCAGCTCTTTGAAAACCTGGCTCTACCGCATCGCCATTCGCGAAGCGCTCAATCACAAACGCTGGTTCAAGCGCCATCTGCAAAAGAATATTTCGATTGACGCCGAACCCGAAGAAGGCCATGCCGCGATCGAAATCGAAGATCTCGGCGCAACACCTTTTGAGCAGTTGGCCTCGCGTGAGATTCAGATTGCCGTGCATCATGCTTTGCAAGAAGTTCCGGAAGTGTTTCGCACCGCCGTTATCCTGCGCGACCTGGAGGGATTGAGCTACGACGAAGTCGCTGAAGTGCTCGAGTGCAGCTGCGGCACGGTGAAGTCACGGATCCTTCGTGGACGCCGCGCTCTCCGGCAAGTTCTCGAGCCGTTTCTTCGCGAGCAGGAGTCGCATACTCCCTCACATAGCGTGGTTTACGCCAGCGCGCAGAAGGCCGGTGCCAGTTCGGTGGTCGAGCCGCAGCCGTCGCCGTTCGGCGACGCGTATACCGCGGCGCGCCGCATCCATGATTCTTCGCAAGAGCAAAGTAATTCCCTGCGTGCAAGTGTCGCGGGGGAGGGGCTTCCATGAAGTGCAATACGGTACGGACAAAACTTGCGGGCTATCTCGACGACGCTCTCACGGGCACCACATCGGACGCGGAGCGCGTACAAATTGGCGAGCACCTGAACGGCTGTACGGTTTGCCGCGCCGAGTTGGAAACCTTTCGCAGGCTCTCCGTCCTGCTTTCGCGCATGCCGAAAAATGTTCCGCCTGCCGATCTGGCCGTTCGCATCAAAGTAGCTGCAGCGCAGTCGCAGCAATCTTGGGATTGGTCGGGCCGCTTGCGCAAAATGCGCGACCACGCCGATCTTCTTCTCGATCACGTTTTGCGTCCGCTCACCGTTCCCGCCACCGGCGGCGTTTTTTCGGCCATTGTGGTCTTCGTCTTCGTGCTGCAATTGATGGCGCCGGGTGCCACCTTGCAGGCTGTACCCAATGACGTGCCGCTCGATATTCTTCGTCCAGCGGAGCTGGTTTCGATTTCGGATTATCCGCAAGCTTGGGGATCCGAGCAGCATGAACTCGAACTTTCGCTTCCGCAGGGCCTCCAGGTTTATGTCACTGTCGACGCTCGTGGCCAGATGGTGGACTATGAGATTCTTTCCGGTCCCGCGAGCCCGACCTTGCGCCATCAGCTTGACGAGATTCTTCTTTTCTCGCGTTTCCGCCCGATGCTGAGTTTTGGCCGGCCAACTTCCGGCGGACATGTCATTCTCAACTTCAGCGCCGTACACGTCCGCGGCTAACTCTCCATGAAAAACTTGCGCTTGTTCAGAACCGCATGCGCGGGCATGATGTTATGTTTTCTTTTCTTCGTTTGCGCCGCTCACTCGCAAGGCCGCTCTCAGAATCGTCCTCCAGTTTCGGCTCCATCGCTCTCGTCGCATCCTTCAGCGGACGAAAAACTGCTTCTCGATGCAGCTAACCGCGAACGTACTGCGGCCGGACTGCAAGCCCTCAAGTGGGATGACGCCCTGGCCGCTGCCGCACGCGAGCATGCTCGCCTCATGGCGGGTGAGAATGTGCTTTCGCATCAGCTCCCGGGTGAGCCTCCGCTGGACCACCGTGTCGCCCAGGCTGGCGCAAAGTACGCCATGATTGCGGAAAATGTCGCCATCGGTCCCAATCCAGAAGCGATTCACGACGGATGGATGCATTCTCCGGGCCACCGGCGGAACATTCTTAACGCCGAGCTGACGGCCATAGGCATAGCAACGACGCGAGGAAATGGAGGACTCTTCGCGGTGCAGGATTTTTCTCGAAAGGTCGCGGACCTGAGTCTGGAGCAGCAGGAAGAGAAGGTGGCTTCGCTGCTGAGAGGAACGGATCTGCTCGCTGTGGATGCAACTGCGGATGCGCGCAAGACGTGCAGCATGGACCGCGACTATGCGGGTACTTCGGTGTTGTACATTATTCGGTTTGAGGTGACCGACCTCAGCAAGCTTCCCGACGAACTTTTGCAGAAGATCAAGAGCCGGAAGTATCGGAAGGGGGCCGTGGGTGCTTGCCAGAGAGGAGATGCCGGGGGTTTCACGCGATACCGCATTGCCGTACTGCTTTATTGAAATTTGCAGCGAGAAACCTCGCGGAGCTGGGAATCAACGGTGTTTCACGCTTGAGCTGAAGAGATCGCCGAGCAAAAGTGGCGGAGAAAAATATTTGTTGTTTCCGCGGGAAAGACGAAATAGAATACGCTCATGAATCGCAGTGCCCATTCGTATTGGTTTCGATTTTGGTACCTGCCCACCTAGGAGGCGAGGGGCGATTCTGTAATTAGAAACAGCGCAAGAAAGTTTCGACCCACTCGCAGCGAGTGGGTTTTTTGTTTTTTGGTGCAGAGATTCTCGGAAAAGTTTGCAAAGTGGAGTTTGGGAACATGAATGGACGTGAGAGGAACAAGCCATGATTATTTCTATGAAGCTGCACGCCACGCGTCAGGAGATCGATGAAGTGCGCAACCAAGTGGCTCATTTCGGGTACAAGGTGCACTCGATTGAAGGAGAAGAGCGCGTGGTGATCGGTGTGGTGGGAGTGGGAGACGTGACGGCATGCATGGAATCGGTCGAGTCCATGCCGCAGGTGGAGAAAGTGGTGCGGATTTCGGCGCCGTACAAATTTGTGAGCAAACAGTTTCGCACGGGGAAGACAAGGGTGCGCGTGAACGGCACGGAAATTGGCGGCGACGAATTTGTGGTGATGGCGGGGCCGTGCTCGGTGGAATCAGAAGGGCAAATCATGCGCGCGGCCGAGGGAGTGGCTGCGGCGGGAGCGAAAATTCTGCGCGGCGGCGCTTTCAAACCGCGGACTTCGCCGTACGATTTTCAGGGCATGGAAGAAGAAGGCCTGAAACTATTGCGGAAGGCTAAGAAATCCACAGGACTGGCGATCATTACGGAAGTGATGAGCGACCGCGACGTCGATTTGATCGCGCAGTACGCGGACATTATGCAAGTGGGCGCTCGGAACATGCAGAATTTCGTGCTGCTCAAGGCCTTGGGAAAATGCGGGCGGCCGGTGCTTTTAAAGCGCGGCATGAGCGGGACGATTAAGGAACTGCTGATGTCCGCGGAATACATCGTGGCACACGGGAATTCCGACGTGATTCTGTGCGAGCGGGGGATTCGCACGTTTGAAACCGAAACGCGAAATACGTGCGACATTGCAGCGATTCCCGCGCTGAATGAATTGACGCATCTTCCCGTAATTCTGGATCCAAGCCATGCAACAGGGAAGCGCAGCCTGGTGCCCGCCGTTTCGCGCGCAGGCGTTGCCATTGGCGCTGACGGATTGATCGTGGAAGTGCATCCTGCTCCGGAGAAGGCGATCAGTGACGGCGCGCAATCGCTGGACATCCCGCAATTCCAAAAAATGATGAAGGATTTGGAGCCGTACATTCACCTCTGGGACAATTCGCGAAAAACAGATGCCGCTGCCGCTGCTGCAAACCACTAGCTGCATCAGCGATTAAGAGGGTTCACCGGCAGTCCGGCGGAGCGGGAACCAGCTAAGTGTCGACGCTTCGCAACGCGCATCGACCTACCGGATTCCCCTGACTGGCCTTTTTGTCTCGCTCCTCGAATCCTGCTAACGAACAGCGGTATTCTAAAGCTCTGAGAGACTGGCCAACCGGCCAAGTACGCTCCAGCGCAAGTCCTATTGCTCGTACCAGCCCTGGATGTTTTCTAGACAGAGGGGATCCTTTCTCCCCAAACGTGTGTAATCACGTGTGGATGGGCGAGATGCGAACGAGACTTAACTGGCGTGGGGCCTCCAGCTTTGTCGCCGTTTTGAAAATGACTTGCTTGGGGATGGCGTGCGTATCCTGGATCGCGTGTGCATCCGCAGGGGCACAGGTTGTGAGACCAGTTCACGAGTCCGATTCGAACGCGCGATTGTTGAGCGTGGAGGAAGGGCGTGCGATCGTCAACGCAGCCTTGCAACAGGAGCCGTTGGAGAGCGGCAGGCGGGATTGCTCGCACGTCGTTCATCAGATTTACGCGAGTGCGGGATTTGAGTATGCGTATGCAAGTTCGTTTGAGATTTATGCGGGCAACGAAAAATTTGAACGCGTGAGAAGCCCACGTGCGGGTGATTTGATCGCTTGGCCGGGACACGTCGGGATCGTGGTTGATCCGCAGCAACACTCTTTCTACAGCCTGGTGAGAACGGGATTGGAAGCGCAGGATTACGATTCGGCATACTGGAGATCACGGGGGAGACCTCGATTTTATCGTTACATACTGGAAGGTGACGGAGTCCTAAGCGCATCGAGTCTAGCTGGATCGTCCGTGGTTTCGAACAGCCATGCGCAACATATCGTGGGCACGACCGTTGAAGATCGGGCCACCGCGGTGAATGCCTCTTCAAATCGGCCACCGACCGTGGGTTCCCTGAGGAGCGAGGTGATTCATGGCCCTCCTGCCCCGCCCGTGTCGTCCGCACCGAAGACCGCGGAGGTGGCGTTCGGGATCCCGGCGAAGGTGATCATCGCGGCCGGAAATAAACCCCCGACGCGCGAGGAAGTGGCGGAAGGCATCTCCGAATTAAGCGACGCCTTGGGGAGAGAGTTGCGGAGTGATG
Organism: Candidatus Acidiferrum sp.; assembly: GCA_036521695.1. Classification (GTDB taxonomy): domain Bacteria; phylum Acidobacteriota; class Terriglobia; order Acidiferrales; family UBA7541; genus Acidiferrum. The sequence continues at coordinate 16,850 of DATDHE010000104.1, forward strand.
ACCCCTTGGAAAGTCGTGTGCCAGTGGTGATCGTCGAGAAATTCCAGGTGGAGCGGGTGGACGTCCAGAGCGACCACGGATGGGCGAGCCTATCGGTTGAGTCCAAAGTGCTGATTAGCGGCGGAGCAGCGCAAGTAAAGCACCGGCACGAAAAAACTCGCTGGGAACTGCGGCGAACCGAATCGGGTTGGGAGGCCGTCCCGCCACCGGATCGAATCTACGTTCCGCGAGACGTAGCGGTAAAGAATCTGGCTTCCAACCTTGCGCAACTCACCAGTGGCGATGGCGCTGTCGAACATCAACAAGGTGTTTTGCGGCAGGAATCGCAACTCGCGAGTCTCCTGAACACGCTGTTGGAAAACGGGCGGGATCGCTAGCGCCGAAACAACAAATAAAGCTCGGTGATGATCGTGGCACTGGTTAGCGGGTACGGGAGCAGGAACGCAGCGAAGTCGAATGCGACCATTTGGAATCGGTAAGGATGGGCAGGCCGTGCTAGTTAAGGTCTAACAGGATGTGAAAAGGTTGCCCCAGCGATAGATTGTGAAGTTCTTATCCAGCGTCAAAATATCGGCGCTCTCGGATTCATCCGCCAAACGAATCAGGCAGGCGTCTGCCAGATCAGTCTTTCGGTCCTTGTATTTTCGCAAAACCCGTTTTACGCCATCAACTTCGCGCGAGAGTTGGAAAGAGATTTGAAAAATTCCGGCGGCCACATTTTCGATTACAGCTTCGGGTGCGCCACGGAGATTGCGCAGAAGGTAACACCTTTCGGCGATGACCGCTTCGCAGGTGATGAGCGGCGCTTGCAGTTCATTCACCGCCTCGGCACACGCATGGTGAGCCTTCTCGCTCCGGTCTAGAACCGCAACAATGGCCCCGGTATCGAGGAGTACAGGTTTCACTTCCCAAAGCCGTGCAAATGCTTCTTGTCCGATCCTAGCTCGGGCAGGCCAGAGGAAAATTTTCCGAGGCCGATGACGCCGCGTGTTTTCTTGCGCAGGTAGCTTACTTCCAAGACGCGCAGGCCCTCTCGGACAACTCGAGAGGGGCTCCAACCCAATTCCCGGACCAGCAAAGTAAGTCTCTTACGAGAGCTATCGTCGAGTCTTGCTTGGATTGCAGCGCGCATAGCTCACTGTGCCACAAAGCAGAATTTGTATCACAAAGGCTTGTCTGCCCGGGAAGAGAGCATCACAATTGACCGCAGGGCAAACCAAAGGTGGCAGTGAGCGAAGAGGGTCTCCAAAAGTGGGAGGATTCCAAGCTACGTTAGATTCAGATATCGATGGCGGTAGGATTGCAAGCGGTGAAAAGGCGAACGATGAGAAAACACAAAAGTGTAGCAGGGACAAAAAATGAGCGCTGGAGCAGGTGAGGGCGTGGCGGAAATTCGGCCGAACATTTCGGCTATTCGCGAGGCACAGCAATTTCTGGTGGAGTATTTTGGGGCGACGCGACTTGTGGCAGCGCCGGTTTTGAGTGAGAAGCTGCGGAAGCGCGTTTATTTGAAATTGGAGGCGGAGCTGCCGACGGGGTCGTTCAAGGTGAGGGGGGCTTTGTGGGCGTTGGCGACGCGCTTGAAGCAGGAGCGTGTTGAGGAAGTGATTGCGTCTAGCACGGGGAATCACGGGGCTGCGGTGGCTTATGCCGCGAAACTGCTTGGAGTTAAGGCGCGAATTTTTCTGCCGGCCGAGTGCAATCCAGTGAAGCGGGGGAGGATTGCTTCACTGGGAGCGGAGATTGTTGAAAGTGGAGGAGCAGATTTGGCAGCGGCGTTTGAACTTGCGAAGGAATACGCGAAGCGGCTTGGAGTTTATTTCTTGAATGACGCTACGGATGCGGATTTGCCGGCGGGGCCGGGCACGATTGGTTGCGAAATTCTGGAGCAGCTCCCGGACGTTGGGGCGATCGTGGTGCCGATGGGCGATACGGCTTTGATTCGCGGGGTGGCGGCGGCGGTGAAACAGGCTGCGCCCCGCGTGAGGATTATCGGCGTGCAGGCGGAACGGGCGCCGGCGTATTTTCGGTCGTGGAAGGAAGACAGAGTTGTGGGAACAGAGACTTGCGACACGATTGCGGATGGATTGGCTACGCGGACGCCGGATGCTGCGAATGTGCGCGACGTGAAGAAGCTTGTGGCTGACGTGGTGCTTGTCAGCGAGGAGCAGATGTTGCGCGCGATTGAGATTTTGCTCGTGGAAGAGCATGTTTTGGCGGAGCCGGCTGGAGCGGCGAGCACGGCGGCGCTGTTGAACGCGGGCGCGAGTTTCGGCGACAACGTGGTTCTGGTTGTGAGCGGGGCGAATATTTCGCGGGATGTTTTGCGGCGGGCTGTTGGAGTTGCGTAATGGCCGAGAAAATCGAGAGGAACTACTAACTCAGAGACACAGAGTAGGCAGAGAATCCGCGGACCGATACGGTTATGCGTACAAAGAAAACCTCCGAGAAATGTCTATCTAGTTGAGGCGGCGTGGCGCAGGCCGAGGACGCGCATCAGGGTAGCTTGCAGTTTGAGGAGCTCCGCCTGGCGTTCATGCTCTTCTCTCGTGCGGTCGTTGAGAGCTTCCTTTAGGAGGATCAGGTTGCGGCGAAATTCCATTTGCGCTAGGACCAGACGGCTCAGGGCTTTGAGCGCGTCGCATTGTTCGGGCGCCAATTCGCGGGGAGTTTGGTCGACGACGCAGAGCGTGCCGAGGACGTAGCCGTCCTCGCTGATGAGAGGCGCTCCAGCGTAGAAGCGGATGTGCGGATCCGAGACGACTAGCGGATTATCGCGAAAGCGCTCGTCCTTGAGCGCATCTGGAACCACAAAAACATCAGCTTGCAGAATCGCGTGAGAGCAAAAGGCGACCTCGCGAGGGGTTTCGGTAGCCGTGAGGCCTATGCGCGATTTAAACCATTGGCGGTCGTCGTCAATCAAGGAGATGAGCGCGATAGGAGTTTTGCAGATGAACGAAGCCAGCTGCGTTAGATCATCGAACGATTCTTCAGGGTCGGTATCGAGGAGCGCATAGCGTTCGAGAGCGGCGAGGCGGGCCGGTTCGTTGGCCGGCTTGGTGATGGACATGATGGGCTCCCGGGTCAATAACGGGAAGGCCGATAGTTTCTCGGCGGCGGCCATCATACTCCAAGAGCGGGCAACTTGCCTCTTAAGTTGGTTCCATTGAGGTCGAGAGGGAAGAAGCAGTCGGAGATTTCACAGCTACCGCTTCGGCGGACTAGCTTGAGCCAGGAACAGAACGGCGGCGCCACTAGCTGAGAGTCGCCGCCGTTCGTCTTGATCGACGATTCGTTTTGCTACGAATAGGACTAGTGTGCTGGCCGCACACCGCTGTGGGACTGAGCGGGTAAGTAAGTCTTCAAATCGATGAATATTCCGATGACCATAGCGAGGAAAAGCATGCCGTCCAGTACATAAAAGATGGCGACGAATCCTTGCCCCGGAAGAAGTCCCGACGCGAGGAGCAGACAAGAGCCACCAAGAATGATTTTGAAGGTGACCGAATCTTGCCGAGGAATGAAAATGAGGCAGATGGAGAAGAACATTGGGAGCCAGATGAATCCCGGACCCGAGAACCCGCGTAAGGATAAATAGCCCGGTGTGGAAGAATTCAAATACTCGGCCATTTGAAATGCAAGTTTGATGCCCGCCAGCGTCAACGGGACAGCGGCGATCTGGCGAGGATGATTGTCCAACCGGACGAAGAGGCAGCCCAGAAGAACCAGAAGTGCTAAGGGTGCGACGATAGGGTTCCTGTTGCTGAACATGAAGATGAAGAACAAGAGAGGAGCGGCAATACAACGAGTTATTGGGTCGCGCAACTCGCCAAAATAATCCTGCCTGCGAGATTGCGGAGGTTTTGCCACATCATCGAACGTGATGGGATTATAGCCATTCTGTTGAGGCGTATGATTCGGTTGATTGGCTGAGTTAGTGGTCATGGTTGTGACTCCTGAAATGCGGGAACCTGCGGGGAATCCGGTTCCGGCAGAAGGCCAGCGTTGCGAAGAAGCGCCAAAATGCTTCCGCGGACGGGCTTCAAGACGGAAAGTTTTGCGAGAGCGAGAAGGCGCACGATCAAGGTGAGGACACCGTCGACCAACCGGCGGGTGCGTTGCTGCTCGGGAGAATCATCGTAGATGAAGTAAAGAAGAATGCCCATGTGCAACGCCCAAAGGGAAAGGGGGAGAATTGCGCGAATGTCGTCCGGAAATCGCTCGTCGCCGAGTGCGGCAAGAAAAATCGACATGCTCTGCTGGCGATTCTTGCGTGTGCCGTCGCCGAGAGCAGAAAGCGGATGGTGTGGCTCGCCCGTATAACGGAATAAGGCGCCTAGGAGTTTGCGATCGCCCTGGAGGATGTCGAGTTTGGAGTGGAAGGCGGAGCTGAGGCGATCCTTGAGGTCCAGGCGCTTCTCGGCGAGGGCTGCAGCGAACCGCCGAGCGTGCTCGGCTTGAACATCGTCGTAATAGGCCTGGATGATGGCTTCCTTGCTGGGGAAATAATAGTAGGCGGAGCCTAGGGAAGCCCCAGCGGCGGCGGCGAGTTCGCGCATGGTGGCGGATTCGAGTCCACGCTCACGGAAGACGCGAAGAGCAGTAGAGAGGATGTTGGAGCGGGTGAGCTGGGCTTTGGGAGAGCTAGCAGCAGTATTGAACATGTTCAAATAATAAAGCTGGGCCGTCCGGTTGTCAAGAACCATTTCGAACTTGTTCAAATATATGCCAAAGCCAGGGGCTAACTATTGTATTTTCAATAGATTATTGGGAACGGCCGGTGGACAGTAGGATTCTTGACGCTGATTTGGTGTTGACTCCGAGCTACTGGCGCCGCTCACTGCCTCTGAGCAAGTTCGCCTAATTTCAGGACTAGGACTTGGCCGTTGGAGTGGAAGCTGCCGCCAGTGGCGGTCTTGGCTTCCTGCATCGGATCTTTCGGCAGGACGTAAGTGACTTCTGCGACCAGACCCGTGGATGTGAGGGTTTTTTCAACGTAGTCACGCTCCAGGTCGATGTTGGGATCAATTTTGTGGGTCAGGCCGCTGTTGCGCTGGTCTTTTTCGAAGCCAACATCGTGGGTGGCGGCGCCGACCCAGAGCGTTAGGCCGTTGACCTCGAACAAGGCCTTCCAAATGCGCAGGTGATTGCGGGAGGCGACGACGGCGATGGGTTCGGCGTGGGCCCAGCCATAATCTTGCTGGCGGCCGAAGAGGTAGAGCGGGCTCATTGGCATGGTGAGATAGGACTCCTTGGACATGCTTGCAAGGAAGCCGTTAAGGACGGTTTCTTTTACGTTGGCGTCGACTTTGACCCAGCCGGCAATCGTGAAGACCTTTTCCATGGCGTCCTGGGATCCAATAATCAGGAAGTTGACCATGTCGCCAGGATCGCCGGCTTTATCGGTGATGCGCCGCGGGATTTTGGAGAAGAGGACATTGTCGACGCCACGAATGGAAGGCACGGCTTTGGCGGTGTACAGGACGGCGTTGGCATCGGCAGCGTAAATCTCGATGCGAACGGAATACGTGCCATCGCCGGTGTCGCTGCTGAGTTGATTAATGCCGATCGAGAGGCGGCCCGAGATAGGCGAGAAGAGGTCGCGCTTGGCGCCGATGAGAAACGGTTGCGAAGTGTCTTTGTCGCCGACACAGCCGATGACCGCACCGCGGCCGGCTTCGTTGAAGGGCAGATTGCGAAGAAGATCTTTGAAGCCGCGAGCGATTCCGGCTGGGGCTGTGTCGGTTTGCTGGTCTGCGTAGCGAAGGGTTCCGGTCGCAGTGGCGACGACATGCTCACCGGCTTGCACGTCGATGCCGGTGTCAACCCAGGAGGAATCGCCAGAGAGCTGAACTTCTTGTGTCACGCGGAGCTTGCGGGACGGTGCGGACGCGGCAGCTGAGTCCTGCGCTGAGGCCATAGCGGGAGCACGCTGCTCTTGCCGCGCGGCAGCTTCATGCACGAGCTGGGCGTCGAGAACGAACGGCGATAACCCGGGGAGGGCGCAAACAGCCAAGAAAATAACAGCGGTTTTTGCGAGCAGGGAACTCATAGGGTCGAGCCATCCCGCGACAGGTCTGAACGCATCCTCTCTGTTAACAGATGCCCGCCAGAGTAGCAAGAGTTGGATGGCGAGCGGGTTGGGGCAAGCCGCTGATTCCTTGACGGATGAGAAGTGCGCTTGTAAATTGACAAGATGCTGCAGGGTTGCCACAGGACAGTGCGCGCCCCAGGGGATTTTGGCGGAGAAATTGGGAGACAGACCCGGTGTCTGTCCCGCTTAAGAGGTTGAACAAGCAGTTGAAAAAGCATCCAGCTCGAGCGAGAGCTGCGGCAGAGTTCATGACAAAACAACTTCGGCGAAGTGTGATGGCGGGATTGTGCGCGGCGGCAGTGTTTCTGTTAGGGCCGATGGTGGCGAGCGGACAGATGCCTCTGCCCCGGCCTCCCCAACGACCGGCGCCAGCTACCAACGTTTCGGTGGACGGCAGCGAGGCCATGTTCACGACAATGTGCGCGCTGCTGGCAGCCGGATTCGAATCGAACGTGAGCGCGGAGAATTGGCACCCGCTTCGCGCCCGACTTCGCGAGCAGATGCAGCATCAGCAGGGGCCGGCGGTAGATGCGGTGAGGCAGTTCTACAAGGAACATGTGCTGCGCGATTCGGGGGCGACACTCTCGCGCTACATTTGGTTTGGTCTGCTTTCCGGGCCCGCGCCAAACTTTGAGATGACATTGCGGCGAGACGACCAGCCGACGGAAGTGCTGGCACTCGAGGGCTTCGGCGAAATCCTCTCGACCTATTACAAAGAGCAAAAGATTGGGCAGCTCTGGAAGGGATTACAGCCCATCTACAACGGCGAGATCGAGAAGGTGCATGACACCGTGTCGCAAATCGTTTTTGTGGCGACGGGATATCTGCGGCAGCTTCAGGATCCCGCGACTGCGCGGACGTTTACGATCATTCTGGAGCCGCTCGTCGGCCGTATCACGAACGTGCGTAACTCCGGCGAACATTACTCGATCGTTTTAAGCGGTTCGGATGACATTCCGACGGATATCGTGAGGCACGCCTTCCTGCATTTCCTGCTTGATCCGCTTCCGCAGCAATACCCGCATGTGATTGCGGCGAAACGACAGATCTATGAGAAGGCAGCCATGGCGCCCCGTCTGGCCGCAGACTTGAAAGATGATTATGAGTCTTACTTCGCCGAGTGCTTGGTACGGGCGGTGGAACTAAAACTCAAGAAGCCATCGCCCGGGGAACGGGACGCGGCAATCGACCGCGACGACGCGGACGGCTACGTGCTCGTGAGGCCTCTCTTTATCGGGCTGACAAAATACGAAGCTTCCGAGCCGTCCATGGCGCTTTATTTTCCGGACCTGGTGAGAGGCATCAATTTGACGGCAGAAACCAAGCGGACCGACGGCATCAAATTTGCATTCGCGGACCGAGGGCAGAGCGCAGACGACCCTGCCAGCGAAGCTGTGACACGACGCAGAGTGGCTCAGCCAACTACGGTGCCAAACGACGCGGATGCGATCGCGGAGCTGACGGATGGCGAGCGGCGAATCGCGGAGAAGAATCCCCGCGAGGCGGAAGTGTCTTTTCAGAAAGTGCTGGCGAAATATCCGGACCAGATCCGCGCGTGGTACGGCCTGGGGCTGGTGGCTTTGTTAGAACATGATGGACCGCGCGCGAAAGAGGTTTTTGGCAGGCTGACGACGGGGGCGCACGCGGCGACGCAGGACCCCATGGTGATGACCTGGTCGCATGTCTATCTGGCCCGGATTTATGATGACGAAGGACAACAGGGACTCGCCAAAAGCGAGTTCCAAGCGGCGCTCGCCGTGCCGGGAGCCCCGGAGCAGGCAAAGCAGGCAGCGCAAAAGGGACTCGAAGCAGTGAACCTTGAGAAACCAGCCGAGCGGCCTTAGAGTTAATAATGGCGAACCGGAGAACTTGGGGAGAATGAGACGGCGAATCTCGAGCCTGGGGACTCGGGCGACGACTTGAAGAAGCAAACAGGAGGCAGGAAATGAAGGGGACGTGGCAGAAGTGGATGGAAGCAGGGGCTCTTGCAGGATTGCTGTCAATGGGATGCGTTGGGGCGGCTGCACAAAGCGGCGGCGGCCAGAGCGGACAGAGTGGTCAGAGCGGCCAAAGCGCGCCGCCTGCCCAGCAACAAACCGATAAAGACAAAGCGAATACTCTGACGCTGGACACGCCGGCGCCACCGGTGAACGCGGAGGAAGATGCAGCATTCAAGGCGTTCGCAGCCATGCCTCTGACGGACGGAACCAAGAAAATTCAGGCAGGCGAGGCGTTTGTGCTGAAATACCCGCAGAGTCGCTACCTTCCACCGGTGTATTCGGGCCTCGTGAAACTTTATCTGGCGGAAAACGAGATCCAGAAGATGCAAGACGCCGGCGAGAAAGATGTTGCTCTTGCTCCGAACGATGTGCAGACTCTCGCGATCCTCGGCCAGACGCTTCCGCGGGCTTGGAACGCGAACATGCCAAATGCGGCCCAACAGTTGGACAAGGCGGAAAAATTCTCCAAGTCGGCGATTGAGCTCACTCCCACGATTCCCAAGCCAGAGGGTATGACGGACGCGCAATTTGATCTCGCCAAAAACCAAACGCTGGCCATGGCTCATAGCGGGTTGGGACTTGTTTATTTCCGCCGGGGCAAGTATGACGATGCAATTCCGGAGTTTGAAACGTCCACAAAGGTGGATCCGAATCCGGAAGCCGATCCCGTGACGTTCTATGTCTTGGCGATTTCGGACGAGAAGACTTCGCATTTTGATGCGGCGGTGACGGCGTTCAACAAGTGCGCCGCCGTTCCGGGCAGCTTGCAGCCGACGTGCAAGAGCGGCGCCGACGAGGCAAAGAAACTGGGCGCCACGCAGCTGAGCGCACCAAAATAAAGCCTGCTGGCGCTTGGCGCGCTTTTCAAGGCCATGACACAAAGTGACGCAGGGCAACTCGAGGAGCGTCTCGGTTATCGATTCAAAAAGCCGGAGCTTCTTGAGCGCGCCTTGACGCATAGCTCCGCGGTCCCGGAGTTGCGCGCGGAGAGCACGGAAGAATCCGCAGCAGTGGCTGCCATCCAGGATAATGAGAGGCTGGAATTTCTGGGAGATGCCGTTCTGGAGTTGTTGGCGAGGGATTATCTGCTTGAGTTGTTTCCCGAGTGGAGCGAGGGCCAGCTCTCCAAAAGCCGGGCGCGGCTTGTAAATGCGCACTCTTTGCACGACGCGGCAAGCCGGGTGAAGCTTGGCGAGCATTTGCGGCTGGGCCGCGGCGAAGAAAAGACTGGCGGACGGGAAAAACCGGCGCTTCTAGCGGATGCTTTCGAAGCAGTAGTCGCCGCGGTTTATATGGACGCCGGGCTGGGGCCCACGCGGGAGATGCTGAAGCGGCTGCTGTTTGAACAAGCGCTTGAAGAGCGCGGCGAGCGAATCTCGGACTCGGACCGCAAGTCCGCGCTCCAGGAATTCCTGCAAGGACACGGAAAGCCGACTGCCGAGTACCGGTTGTCGGGGGAAAGCGGGCCGGACCATCAGAAAATTTTCCAGGTGGAAGTTTGGATTAACGGCGAACGCATGGCCAGCGGTGAAGGCAGCACAAAAAAAGAAGCCGAGCAGCGGGCAGCGCAGAGCGCGATGGAACTGCTGGAGCGAGAGTAAAATGCGAGTGGAACGGAAAGGCTGAGAGCGAATGGCGGAAGAAACTGCCCTAAAGGTCGAAGAGCCGGTGAATCCGGCAACACCGGCAGAGCCGAAAAAAGAAGAGCCCCACGAGGATCCCACGACGATTTCCGAATACTTGGAATCGTTGCTGGTGACGGTGCTTCTGGCGCTGTTCGGGACCAGCTTTGTCGTTCAGGCGTTCAAAATTCCGTCGGCTTCCATGGAAGGGACGCTGCTGATTGGCGACCACCTGCTGGTCAACAAATTCATCTTCGGCGGTAGCGGAGCGTGGTACGAGAAATTGCTTCCGTATCGGCCGCTGGAGCGCGGCGATATCATCGTTTTCAAGTACCCCTATGCGGACCACCAGCATTTTGTAAAACGGGTGATTGGTTTGCCTGGCGACCGTCTGAAACTTGTAGACCAGCAAATGTACGTCAATGGAAAGCCACTGAACGAGCCATACGTGGTTCACGATCAGCTCGCGAACTACGATCCTTTCAACACCTCGTTTCCACCTCGCAGAGATCAGATGATTTCGCAGCAGGTTGTTGAGGAATCGGGCTGGAGGAAAACGCTGCGCAACTACGTACAAGGCGACGAAATCGTCGTCCCGCCCGGAAAATTATTTGCCATGGGCGACAATCGAGACCACAGTTCGGACAGCCGGTACTGGGGATTCGTTGATCGCAGCGCGATTATGGGGCGACCCTTCCTGATTTATTGGTCGGTGGAGGCGACGAGCAACGACTACACGCAAACCACTTTTTTCCAGAGGCTGGCTGGAGTTTTCGACACGATCGCCCACCTTCCATCCCGGACTCGCTGGAGCCGGATGCTGCACACGGTGCACTGAGCTTTGCAGTTATTCTCTGACGGTATTTATTTGAACATGCTCCAGGAAAGCCGGCTTCTGGCACAAAAAACGCCGTGTGAAGTTAGCCTTACGGTAGCTTTTCATTTGCAGGCCAGTCTGCGAAACTTCCGGACAAGATGAAGATCCCGCGCAAGTGGTGGAAGCTGGCGCTTACGATGATGGCGCTGCTCGTGGCCATGCAGATTGGTGTGTCACTGCTGGTTCGCACGCACCGCATGCGTACGTACTTGACCGCGCAACTGGAGAGAGCGTTTGGACGGCCGGTCGAGGTCGGACGGTTCTCCGTGCAGTTGCTACCCGCTCCCCGGCTGGATGCGGAACAGGTGTCGATTGGCGAAGACCCTGCGTTTGGCAATGAATACTTTTTGCGCGCCGAAAATTTGTCTGCGGGACTCCGGTGGAACGGGTTGCTCCGTGGCCATTTCGAATTCGGCACGCTTTCGCTGAGCCGGCCGAGTTTGATCCTGGTGCGCAACAACCAGGGAAGATGGAACCTGGAACGCTGGCTGCCTCCCGCGAAAGCCACCGCGCGCGTTTACGGACCGCCATCGGCGATTGCACCTGTCAACCGTCTGCTGAAGATCGATTTCGACGAAGGCCGCGTTAATTTCAAGATTACGGATGATAAGCTTCCCTTTGCGCTGACGAGTGTCTCGGGAAGTGTGGACCAGGTGGCGCCGGGGCGCTGGCAGCTTCGGCTCGAAGCGCAACCGTGGCGCAGCGGCGTTGTTCTGCAATCCGCAGGAACGGTGCGGGTGCAGGGAGACATCGCGGGAACCTCGGCGCGGTTGCAGCCAGCGCAAATCACGGTGCAGTGGGAGGAAGTTTCGCTGGCGGACTTCTTCCGGCTGCTGCGCGGGCGCGACTACGGTATGCGCGGCGTGTTTAGTCTGGACGGAGCACTGAAGAGTGGCACGTCTGACACGGTCTCGAGTGCTGAAACCGCGCCAGGGCAATGGATTTTTTCCGCGGAAGCCCGCGCAGCGCAAATCCATCGTTGGGATTTAATCGAACGAAGCGACAATCCCCGGCTGAGACTCGGCGTCAAAGGCCACTGGAACGTGGCGGCAGGAACCGTGCGCGCGGAAGAAGTGACCATCGAGGGCCCCCGTTCGAATTTGCGAGGTGGGGCAAATTATGTGAGCGGTCCTGCGCCCGGCTTCGAGGTGCATCTGGATTCTTCCGGGATTCAAGCCGCGGATCTGCTGGCATGGTACAGAGCGTTTCATCCAGGTGTAGACGATGGAATCTCGGCCGAGCAGTTCTTCACCGGCGCGATGACGCTGCGCGGCTGGCCGCTGGAGATCGGCGAAGCCGCGTTCTCGAGCAGTGGCGGCGTTGTGAAAGTGCCTGGCCTGAAAGTCCCTGTGCGAATTGGTCCCTTGCGGATTGGACGCGAGCGAAATCAGCTGGTGTCAGAGCCGATTCGCATAGCTCTCGGTGGCGCGGCTCGCGACGTCTTCGCGCCCAAAAAGCGGCGCATGGCGACGCTGATGGACAACGCCGCGGACATTACGTTCAGTCAGGATCTAAACACGCAAACAGGCAGCATCAGCATCGAAGGCCACGTGCAAAAAGTCGAAGCCGCGCTCAAGACCGCGGCGGCATTCGGTCGCCCGGTGAATCATGGTTGGGAATTGACCGGAGATGCGCTTGCGGTGACGCGATGGGAATGGCAGAAATCTTTCAGCGGCCGCTGGAACGGCAGAATTCTTTTTAATAAAGTGACACTGGCGGTTGCGGGGCTGAACCAGCCTCTCACCGTGCAAGAAAGCACACTGAATTGGAAAGACGGAGTGCGTTTCGTGGACGTAACCAGGGTCGACGGATTCGGCGGCACTTGGTCGGGCGTCATCAATGAAAGGAATATCGCCGACGGCGAAAACCGCCCAAAATGGAATTTTAGCCTGACCACGGATCGCCTGAATGCTGCCGAGCTTGACCGCTGGGTTGGGCCGCGCGCGCGGCCAAACTGGCTGCAGAGAGTGTTGTCGTCGGTGCTGGGCGGATCATCGCCCAGTCCCGCTGCGAGCGAGCTGGTTCGCCAGATGAATGCCGAAGGGGAAATAAACATCGGCGAATTGACGATCGAAAAGCTAAAGCTGGCGAGCGTGCACGCGGAGGGAGCGTTGCATGATCTACAGCTCGAAGTGCGCGAAGCGGATGCGCAGTGGGCCGGCGGCACAGTGCATGCGCAGTTGCATGCGAAGTTCGCGCCTCTCCCGAAATATGATGTCACCGCAAAGCTAGATCGTGTGAATCTTGCGGAAATTCACGCGGCCGGCCGATTCACGGAGCGGCTTGTGGGCTTAGCTTCGGGCACGGCGCATGTCGAGACGGAAGGCGTCGGGCGCGACGAGCTCCTGCAGAAATTGGCGGGCGGTGGCGTAGTTCAGTTCAAGAAGGGGGAATTTCGAGGGTGGGATGTGATCGCCAGCGTGGCCGACGGCGCGCCCCACACCGGCATTTCGCGGTGGACAAGCGGCGAAGGGACGTTTACGATGCGCAACCGCGTGGTGGCCGTAGAGAATTTGACGTTGGAATCCGGCGCGGAGAAAACTTCGCTGCAAGGCACGGTGAGTTTCGCGCGAGATGCGGACCTGACGATCGAAACGTTGAGCGCGGAAAAACGGCACGGCCGGACGATTGGAATCAACGAAGCCGGGCGGGCGCTGAAAATATCAGGGCCGCTGGACGGGCCGCGCGTTTCGGTTCAAAAAGTGGCCGCGCACCAGCCAGCGGATTGAAATGTGAGAGCGATGCTTATGCTTAAGGGACGACTTTGTCAGCAGAATTCTAAGACGCGCGGAGGTTGTTGATGAAACGCATTGTAGCCATAGTGATCCTCGCAGTGCTGATGATTTGTCCGGCGGCGAGAGCGCAAAAAGCGCCGACGCTAGAACAATTTCTCAGCGCGCCGTTTCCGACAGAGTTGACCGCCGCGCCCGCCAAGGGCCGCGCCGCTTGGGTTTTCAACGCGAACGGCGCGCGGAATCTTTGGATCGGCGAACCTGGGGCGGACGGAAGCTACAAGGCGCGCCAAATCTCATCTTACAAGGATGACGACGGCCAGGATCTCGGGATGCTCAGTTGGGCGCCGGATGCGGAGACGATTGTCTACACGCGTGGCGGCGATCTTGAATTCGCCAATGCGGGGTATCCCAATCCTCAAAATTCGCCGCAAGGCGTCGAGCAGGATATTTGGGCAGTTTCGCTGAATGGCGGCGTGCCGAAAAAACTCGGCGAAGGGCATTCGCCGGCTGTGTCGCCGAAGGGCGGAAGCGTTGCCTTTATTTTCAAGACGCAGGTGTGGATCGCGAAATTGGATGGCAGTGATAAAGCGGAGCAGTTGATTCATTCAAATGGCGGCGCGAGCGACTTGCGCTGGTCGCCCGATGGCTCGAAGCTGGCATTTGCGAGCCGCCGCGGAGACCACGAATTCATCGGCGTCTACGATGTCGCCGCCAAATCGCTGATTTATCTTGATCCCGGCGTGGATACCGACGGCCAGGCGGTATGGTCGCCGGACAGCCGCAGAATTGCTTTCCTTCGTATCGCCGCATCGAAGGGCAGGCTCCCATTTAGCCCGGATCGCGAAGGGCAACCGTGGTCTATTCGAATCGCCGACGCAACAACAGGCAAAGGCCAGGAAATTTGGCACGCGGACGCAGGCAGCGGCAGCGTATTTCATGCAGTTGTCGCGGAGAATCAATTGATCTGGGCCGCTGGCGACCGCATTGTTTTTCCGTGGGAACGCGGCGGATGGATTCACCTGTGGTCCGTTCCCGCTAGTGGTGGCGCAGCAAAGCCCCTCACGCCGGGAAATTTCGAAGTGGAATATGTCTCCTCTAGCGCGAATGGGCAAGTAATTGTCTATTCTTCGAATCAGGATGATATTGACCGTCGGCACGTATGGAAAGCTTCTCCCACGGGAGACCATCCTGAAGCCGTGACGTCAGGCACAGGAATTGAAACCGCGCCGGTCATCGCTAGCGACAATAAAACGGTTTTGGTTCTGCGTTCCGACGCGCACACCACGATGCATCCAGCCCTTGTCGCAAGCAAAGGCGAAATCCGCGACCTCGCGCCGGAATCGCTCCCGGCAGATTTTCCCGCCAGCGCCCTGGTCACGCCGCAACAAATAATTCTTTCTTCTGTCGACGGAATGCAGATTCACGCCCAGCTCTTCCTGCCCCACAACGCCGGCGATGGCGCGCGTCATCCGGCGCTCTGTTTCTTCCATGGCGGATCGCGCCGCCAGATGCTGCTCGGCTTCCATTATATGTTTTATTACAGCAACGCCTACGCCATGAATCAGTATCTTGCCAGCCGCGGGTACATCGTCCTCGCCGTGAACTATCGCAGCGGCATCGGCTATGGCCTGAATTTTCGGGAGGCGCTCAACTACGGCGCGGCAGGTGCCAGTGAGTTCAACGATGTGGAAGGCGCTGGACTCTATCTCCGTTCACGTCCGGACGTCGATCCCGCCCGTATCGGCTTGTGGGGCGGCAGCTATGGCGGCTATTTGACGGCTCTCGGCCTCGCTCGGGCATCCGATCTCTTCGCGGCGGGCGTCGACATGCACGGCGTCCACGATTGGAACACGGAGATCCCCACTTTTGCCTCGTCCTATAGGCCAACGGATCGGACCGATTTCGCAAGACTGGCGTGGGAATCGTCGCCACTTTCTTCAATCAGCACGTGGCGCTCCCCTGTTCTCTTGATCCAGGGCGACGACGACCGCAACGTTCCTTTCGCAGAAACAGTCGATCTGGCCGAGGCTTTGCGAAAACAAGGCGTCGAGTTTGAGCTATTGGTTTTTCCCGATGAGATTCATGACTTTCTATTGCATCGAACGTGGCTTGCCGCGTATCACGCGACTATCGAGTTCTTCGACAAACATTTTAAGACGCCGGAGAAATGACGCCGGGCAGGAGCGCCTGCCATGAATAGCTTTTTAAAATTGCTCTGCTGCTACCTGATCTTAGCGACGGTTCCGTGTGCAGCGCGCGATAACGCGGACCGCGTTGTGCTATTCCCCAAACTCAGTGTCGGCCAGACATTCCGCTATCAGATTGGTTACAGCGCGAAAACCAACATGAACACCGAAAGCACCGTAGCCGTGCCCATGGCACCAACCGGTGGCCAAACCAATGAGAATCTTCTTCTGCTTGTCGAAGTGGAAGATTTGCGCGTCGACGCTGGCAGGACGGTAGCGCGTCTGCGGACGAGAATGGTCGAGGCGGATGCCGGCGCAGCGGCGGCCACAGCTTCGGACGGGAAGACGGCAACAAAAAGCACACAAAATCCCGACGATGCCGCAAAATCCGGCAAGCGCGAAAAGACCGTGGAATTTGTTCTTCACGCGGACGGGCAGGTCACCGATGTCGAAGGACTGGATAGACTTTCTGCTGACGAGCAAGCCGCCTGGCAGGAATGGGTGGCGCGATTTGGAGGAGGCGCAGCGTTCCCGGAGAAAGGCATAAAGCCAGGGGAGAGGTGGAAAGCTGAAGAGCCGATTATCAATGCGCTGCTGGCCGGTCTCTCTTGGGAAAAAGAATCGGAGTACGTGAACGACGCGCCTTGCGGCGCCATGAATCTTACGCCTCAGGGCGATCTCGCTGCGGGAGAGCAAACCCAGGAAACCTGCGCGGTGATTCTGACGACCGCGATCCTGAAACAAAAATCTTCTCAAAAAGACGCCACGCCGGAGGATTACAAGCTGCACGATTTGCGCACAATGGGGATTGCTAAAGGCAAAAACGAGACCATCACGTACATTTCGCTGAAAACCAGGCTGGTTGTGCGCGCGACGGAAGACGCCAATCAATCGATGAATGTCATCGTAGCGAAGACCGATGGTTCGAATCGGGTTCATTACATGATTGACGCGGAAAGCCACCTGCAAGTAATGCTGCTTGCGGAAACTCCCGCTAATCATCCCTGACGCACGATCAAATATTTCTTCGAAGGAAAATCACGATGCCAGAACGCACTCTAATCGAACTGCTCTATGGTAAAGGCGCGCACGCGAATCCGCTGGCCTGCGTTGAAGACCTCTCCGCAGAGTTGGCGGGCCGGCATGCGGAGAATCTTCCTCACTCGGTCTGGCAAATTGTGTGGCACGTGAATTTTTGGACGGATTACGAACTTCGCAGAATTCGCGGCGAAAAACCGCATTACCCGGCCCATGCGAGGGAGAGCTGGCCGACCAACGACCCTCCTGGCGAGGCCGAATGGAAAAGAGAGGCTGCGCGATTCGCTGAACTGATTGGCATTCTTGCTGTGATGGCGGAAGGCGATTCGAACGAGCTGAGCCGCGATGTGCCCGCGATGCACCCGAATCAAGAAACGCGCACTTCCACCGTGCGCGCCATTCTCTGGCAAACCCTGGCCCATAATAGCTACCATGCTGGGCAAATTGCTCTGGTGCGGCGCGCGTTGGGAGCCTGGCCGCCGACCAGCGGCGGAGATAGTTGGTAATCACTGTCCGCAAACTTCTACGGCTTCAAATCCTCGTCAGTTGGTCGGTTCGAAATCCGGTCGCCCTTTCCGGCATGAAAACTCCCGGCACAAGAGAACCGATCGTCAGGGATAATCCGCTTATGGAAGGATCGGGTACTGGACCGAGATTGATCATTGTGTGCGGGTTGCCGGGTTCGGGCAAGACCACGCTTGCCAAAGTGCTTGAAAGCAAGTTGCATGCGGTTCGTTTTTCTCCCGATGAGTGGATGGAGGCTCTTTCACTAAACCTCTGGGATGAAGAAAGGCGCGGCAAGATCGAGGCGCTGCAGTGGAGGTTCGGTCAAGAACTCCTCGCGCTCGGCCTCGTTGTAATCATCGAATGGGGCACCTGGGGAAGGGCCGAGCGGGATACCTTGAGGCTCGGAGCCCGAGCTCTTGGCGCTGCCGTTGAGTTGCATTATGTCTGTGCGCCTGCGGATGTACTTTTCGAAAGGATTCAACGCCGGGGCATGGAAAATCCACCCATAGAACAAGACGTATTGTCCCGATGGTTCGAGACATTCCAGGCGCCGACAACCGAGGAGATGGCGCTCTTCGACAAGCCTCTGGTTCGAGACCTCAGCTCCGGCTGAACTGGCCCACCACCGAATTCCCGTCCTCAGCTACTCCGATTTGCATCGAGGAGTATAATGAAGGTTTCGGCTGTGGCCGAAATTCGTGCCGGGAGACCCCTTCCATGAACTTCAAGCTGCGCAGCAACTATCAGCCACGCGGTGACCAGCCCGCGGCCATCGAACAGCTCTCTCGCGGGATTGAAGCCGGCGAAAAGCACCAGGTGCTCCTTGGTGTGACCGGGTCCGGCAAGACATTTACGGCTGCCAAGCTGATCGAAGCTTTCAACAGGCCCGCTCTGGTGCTTGCTCACAACAAGACACTTGCCGCGCAGCTCTATCACGAGTTCAAATCATTTTTTCCGGAAAACGCGGTCGAATATTTCGTTAGTTACTACGATTTTTATCAGCCGGAAGCCTACGTTCCCTCGGCCGATATCTATATCGACAAGGAAGCCACGATCAACGACGAGCTCGACAAGCTCCGCATGAGCGCCACGCGGTCTCTGTTCGAACGCCGCGACGTCATTATCGTCGCCTCCGTTTCTTGTATCTACGGCATCGGTTCGCCGGAAGCGTATTACGGCATGCTGATCACTCTTGAGAAAGGCCAGCATACTTCGCGCGAGGCCCTTCTCCGGAAGCTCGTGGATATTCAGTACGAGCGCTCGGAAGATTTACGCCGCGGGACTTTTCGCGTTCGCGGAGACATCATCGAAATATATCCGCCTTATCAAGATGACGGATTCCGATTCGAGATGTGGGGCGAACAGATCGACGCGATTCGGCAGATCGATCCGCTTACTGGCGAGGTTAAGACCGGTCAGGAAGATCTGCCGCGAGTAACGATTTTTCCAAAAACTCATTACGTGATGCCGCAAGAACAACGCGATCGCGCTATCATCACCATCCAGGAAGAGCTGTGGTGGTGGAAAAAAGAGCTGGAGAAACAGGGAAAGTTTGTCGAGGCGCAACGCGTCGTGCAGCGCACCATGTTTGACATCGAGATGATGCGCACGGTCGGCTATTGCCACGGCGTCGAGAACTATTCGCGGCACCTCAGCGGTCGTTTGCCGGGCGAAGCTCCGCCGACGCTGCTCGACTATGTACCACAGGATTTTTTGATGTTCATCGATGAATCGCATCAGTCCGTGGGACAGGTGCGCGGCATGTTCAATGGAGACCGCGCGCGCAAACAGACGCTAGTCGACTACGGATTTCGCATGCCTTCGGCACTGGACAACCGTCCCCTCACCTTCGAAGAGTTCGAGCACCGCTTGAATCAAGTCATCTATGTTTCCGCGACGCCGGGCCCGTACGAACTCACGAAGTCCGGCGGAGTCGTGGTCGAACAGGTGATTCGCCCGACAGGATTGGTTGATCCGCAAGTGGAGATTCGTCCGGTGAAGGGCCAGGTTGATGATCTGCTGGAAGAAATTCGCAAGCGCGCGGAGAAAAACGAGCGCGTCCTGGTGACTACGCTGACCAAACGAATGGCGGAAGATTTGTCTGAGTATTTCACGGAGGTCGGCGTGCGCTGCCGCTATCTCCATTCGGAAGTGGAGACGCTCGACCGCATCAAGATTTTGCGCGATTTACGGCGCGGAGAATTCGACGTACTAATCGGCATCAATTTGCTGCGCGAAGGCTTGGATCTGCCGGAAGTCTCGATGGTGGCCATTCTGGATGCCGACAAGGAAGGCTACCTGCGAAGCGCCACGTCGCTGATTCAAACCATGGGACGCTGCGCGCGCCACATCGAAGGACGCGCGATTCTCTATGCCGATCGCCGCACAGGCTCGATGAATCAGGCGATTGACGAAACCAACCGCCGCCGCACCAAACAACTGGAGTACAACAAGGAGAACAACATCACGCCGATGTCGATCATCAAGTCCGTGGATATGGACCTTGCGCGCATCGTCGAAGCCGACTACGTGACGATCCCCGCGGACGACACTGAGCTCGATGCCGCCACGTCCAAGATCAAGAACGAACAGCAACTCGCCGAGATGCTGCAACAACTCGAAACGCAGATGCGCGAGGCCGCGAAAAAGTTTGAATTTGAACGCGCCGCGCAACTGCGCGATCGTATCCGCTCACTGAAACAACGAGACATGACAGGATTATTTTCGATCGAACCAGCGTCGACGGCAGAATCGGCCAGCTAGGTAATGGCGCTAAACAACTCCGCGTTTTAATTCTTTCAATGGATAGAACGTGCCGCGCCACGTCACTCCACCCTGCCACAGCGTCACCGCCACGGAGCGCACGATCATGTAGCAAAACATTACGGCGCCAATCGGATGGGTGAGCGCGTACATAGGTGAAACCTTATTGACCACATCCACGCTGCAATGCATGCCAAGCGCAACAGCGACTGCAATCGCCGAAAAAATGCGAATCCATCCGTGCCCCACGAAAACCGCAAAGAAGGGAACTACGTTTAGCAACAACATTCCCACGAGGGCAAACGCCGCAAATGCCACGTTGTAACCGAAGGCCGCGAAGAAATTCTTCGTGACGCCGCGAATCACGTTTCCGGCTCCCGCATGCCAGCGCACCGTTACGAATTCTTGCGCGATTGCC
The DNA here is from genome assembly GCA_036521695.1 of Candidatus Acidiferrum sp. GTDB lineage: Bacteria > Acidobacteriota > Terriglobia > Acidiferrales > UBA7541 > Acidiferrum. The sequence continues at coordinate 37,090 of DATDHE010000104.1, forward strand.
ACGCAAGAACGGAAGCCGGCTCGCTTCACCAGTTTTCCCAACTTCATGTCGTCCACCACCTCCATCGCCAGACGCCTGTGTGTGCCGATCGCCTCGTAAGTGCTTCGCCGCAGCAACTGGAATGCGCCCACTCCCACGTATGCCCGCGAATTCGGATTACTTACGCGATAGGCGTCGGTCGCAAGATGAAATGCGAGACCAAAAAAAGTGATCAGCGTTTTTTCCCAGAAACCATGCATCTCCACATTGCAGACCAAGGTGAGGTGATCGAGATGGTGTTGCTCCGCCAGAGCGACCGCACGGCGGATGACGTCCGGCTTGAAGCGCACATCGGCGTCCGTGAACAAAAGCCACTGCCCGCTGCTGGCTTCAAATCCCGTTTGTAGAGCGTGCGTTTTTCCGAGCCACCCACTGGGAATCTCGGAGACGTGTACCGCGCGTAAACACGGACACGCCGCAGAGAACTCATCAAGAATGCGGCTTGTAGCGTCTTGCGAGCGGTCGTCGACGGCAACGATTTCCAGATGTGGATAGTCGAGCGCGGCTAAAGTGGCGAGCGCCGCGGGCAGTTTTTCTTGTTCATCGCGTGCGGCGAAAATGAGTGAAACGCTTGGGCATGCCGCCTCTGCCGTAGGGGCGAAATCCTTCATCCATGGGAGTTTCGTTGCGCCATACGCGGCGCGGAGGCCGTGGAATACCCAAAAAGCGGCAACCAGAGAGAAAAGAACGAGTCCCAAGGTGTGCATCAAAGTTGGTGTCGCGTGACAAGCTCAGGTTATCCTAGCATGTAATGCCGGGAACCCTTTCGATCATCGGTGCAGGGCGCGTAGGCCGCGCACTGGGGCGGCGCTTACGCGAGTTGGGTTGGAAGATCGGCGCAGTGGTGGCCAGCAGCGAATCCAGCGCGCGCAAGGCAGTGCGTTCGATCGGCGCGGGCCGCGCGCACGCGTTCCTGACACGGCAAGTGCTCGCTGCACAGGTCATCTTGATAACCACACAGGACCACAGCGTCGCCGCGATGGCGGAAGAGTTGGCGCGCATCGGCGCGGAGGAACTGCGCGGCAAGATCGTGCTACACACGAGCGGAGCCTTGAGCTCGCGCGTCCTCGATCCGGTGAAGAAGTGCGGGGCCGCAGTGGGGTCGATGCATCCCTTGCAGACATTCAGCGGAGTGGCCGTGCCTTCCCTCGATGGAAAAGTGTTTGCGATCGAAGGCGACACTCACGCGGTGCGCACCGCCAGACTGATTGCGCGCGCACTCGGCGCCGTTCCCGTGCACCTTGAGTGTTCGAAGAAGCCGCTTTATCACGCCGCGGGAGCCCTGGCTGCGGGGAATGTCCTTGCTTTGATGGAAGCAGCCACGCGGCTCATGACGGCGACCGGAATGCATCGTCGCGAAGCAGTGCGCGCGCTTCTGCCGCTGACGCGGCAAGTGCTGGAAAACTTTGAACGGCTGGGCCCGCGCGCGGCGTGGACTGGTCCGCTTTCGCGAGGAGACTATGGTGTGGTGGCAGCGCACACGGAGGCGATGAAAGATTTGCCGGCGGAGTTCAGGCATGCCTATGAGGCCGTGAACCGTTTGGCGGCGGTGGTTTTGGCGCAAGATTCCGCGGAGATGCAGGCGCAGCTGGAAAAAGTGGCTTTGAACAAGAAAACGAAAGTGAAAGCAACGGGGGGACAAGCGTGAAGCAACTGCAGATTGCGATTGAGAGCACGACGCTGGCGAACGGATTGAAAGTGGTTATCGCGCCTGACACGACCGCGCCGGTGGTGACGGTCGGTGTGTACTACAAGATTGGATTCCGGCTGGAGCCGCGCGGCCGTAGCGGTTTCGCGCATCTCTTCGAACACATGATGTTTCAAGGGTCGGCGAACGCGCCGAAAATGCAGCATATTAAGCTCATCAATTCGAGCGGCGGCGTGCTCAACGGCTCGACGCATTACGACGTGACGAATTATTACGAGGCCGTACCGTCGAACGCGCTCGAACGCGTGCTTTGGCTCGAAGCGGACCGCATGCGCGCCTTGAAAGTGGACGATGAAAACTTGCGAAACCAGCGCGACGTTGTAAAAGAGGAAGTGCGCGTGAATGTCATGAACCAGCCGTACGGAGGATTCCCCTGGCTGGATTTGCCGCCCGTGGCGTTTCGAAACTGGGCGAACGCGCACAATTTTTACGGCGACTTTGCGAACTTGGATGAAGCGAATCTTGCCGATGTGCAGGCTTTCTTCAAGACATACTACGTGCCGAACAACGCCGTTTTGCTGCTGCTCGGCGACGTGAAACCGGAAGAGGGATTTGCGTTGGCGAAAAAATTGTACGCCGATATTCCTGCGGGGGCGCCGCCACCGTTTGCCGATCCGACGGAACCAGAGCAGAACGAAGAACGCCGCGGTCACGTTGAAGAAAAATTCGGGACTCTCCCGGCAATGGCAATCGGCTACGTTGTGCCGAAACGCCGGACTACCGATTGGTGCGCCATGGCGCTGCTCGATCAAGCGCTGCATGGCGGACGCGCGGGGAAACTCTATCGCGAACTCGTCCTGGAAAAACAGGTGGCCGTGGAGCTCGACGGAGGAATCGAAGATATCTTCGGCTACAACGGGCCCACGCAGATGGTGACACGCATTTTGCACAAGCCGGAGTATTCGAGCGAACAGGCGCTAGCCGCTTTCGACGAAGCGATCCGCGAAATTCAGGAGAAGGGTGTCAGCGAAGACGAACTCGCGCAACTAAAAGTGAAATGGCAATCGGACTATTTCTCGCTGCTCGAGAGCGGGCACGGCGGCATGCCGCGCTATGGCTTGATGCATTTGCTCGCGTGCTTCACGTTGTTTGATGGCGAGCCTAAACTCGTGAACACGGTGCTGGATGGTTTTCTCTCCGTGAAGCGCGAGGATATTCAGGCCGCGGCGAAGAAATACTTGCGCAAGAAAAAGCGAGCGATCGTGTTCCGGCTTCCGCCCGCGACTGGCGTGCCCGCATCCGCGGATAAAAAGGAGGCAGCATAATGGCGACGCGCACGGTCGAAGTAAACGAGGCAGTGCCAGCGCTGTCTGCGGAACGGCAAGTCACCTGGCCGAACCGAAAGCGGGCGCGGCTCTCGAACGGCCTGGAAGTGATTCTCGTGGAATCGCATACGATTCCGAAATTTCACGGCGATCTCTATTTCCGTTCCGGTAACGTCGCAGCCATCGATCGCGGCCCGGGGCTCGCGGAAATGACGGCCACCGTTGTGCGAACGGGCACGACCAAGCGTGCCAGCAGGCAGATTGAAGAGGATTTGCGGCGCATTGGCGCGGATCTCGCGACGAGCGCTGGTTCGGACACGAGCGCAATTTCCTTTGCGGGGCTCTCCGAGTTCGCCGAGCCGCTTCTCGGCATGGTCGATGAGCTGGCGCGAGAGGCGGCGTTTCCCGAAGCCGAGTTTGAGCGCGAACGGCGACAAAAGCTCGAAGAGGTCAAGTTGGAGCGCACACAGCCGGGATTTTTGGCTGGTGAACGCCTGCGCAAAGTCTTGTTCGGCGCCCATCCTTATGCCCAGGTTTCGCCGAGTGAAGAGCAGGTTGCGGCCTACAAGCGTGGCGATTTGATTTCCGCGTACCGGGATTTTTACACCCCAGAGAACGGTTTGCTCTTGCTCGTGGGCGATTTCCAACCGGACGCGATGCTGAAAAGCGCCGAAAAAGTGTTCGGTGCCTGGCAGGGAAAGAAGCCGGAGTCAAAACCATCCGCTGATCCGGCAAGCCGGCGCGGACGGCACGTTTATCTCGTGCATCTGCCCGGCACGGTCCAGACGCAAATTCTCGCGGGATGCCAAGCCATCACGCGCAAGCATCCGGATTGGGTGAAGCTCGGCTTGACCAATAGTTTGTACGGCGGAGCATTCAATTCCCGCTTGGTCCTGAACATTCGCGAAGACAAGGGGTATACGTACAGTCCGCGCAGCAGCGTCAACGCGTTGCGAGACCACGGATACTTTTCAGTTTCGGCGGCAGTACGCAATGACGTCGTTGCAGCGTCGCTGACGGAAATCTTCTACGAGATGGACAAGCTGCGCTCCGTGCCAGTTCCGGAAGCCGAGCTGGCCGACGCACAGAACTATTTGAGCGGCATATTTTCCATGGGCCTCGCGACGCAAAACGGTTTGCTCGGGCAGATCGCGGTGGTGGCACTGAACGAATTGCCGGACGACTATCTCGAGACGTATCGCGCCAAGGTGCGGGCGCTAACGCCAGCCGATTTGCTCGAAACGGCGCGCAAATATCTCGATTCCGCGAACATGCAGATTGTCGTGGTCGGCGACCGCGGTCAAATTGAACCGCAAGCCGCGCTCTTCGGCGAACTCGAAGTCTTCGACGCCCAAGGCAAAAGGCTCGGCTAGTCCCGCAAACACTCTAAATTATTGATTTATTAATATAAATGTTGCGTTATCTAACCACTATGGCTTGGCGGTCTATCGTACGAATCTCTGTCGTTTTCATTACACTGCGCGCGTTCGCTTCAGCGCTTCCGGCAAAAAAGAAGCCACCCGCGGCCCCTATCAACCTGAATACGGCGACATCGGAAGAATTGCAGCAAGTGCCAAGAATCGGTCCGGTGACTGCTGAGAAGATTTTGCAAATGCGGAAATCATACGGCGCGTTCAAGAGCGTGGACGATCTGCGGGCCGTCCGAGGAATTGGGCCGAAGCGGCTCGAGAAGATGCGCAAATGTCTGACGGTTAGCAAGGCAGGGGCAGCGACCAAACCCGCCAATGGGCCGAGGCCTGCGACTCCGCCAAAGCCTCCCACTGTCCCTTCGGATCTACCTGATCCACCGCGACAGCTCGCGGCTTGACCATCGCCGAGAACTAAAAACAGATTCCTCGCTTAGTTTAGCTCGGAATGACATCACCGGTGTGCACCGCGTCAAGAAATCGTGATCAGAGCACTTGGTGTGTTGGGCGCGACGGTGTTTCGATGCGCAGAGGCACTTGGTCGGCGATGCGGATGCCATAGCCTTCGAGGGCGACCACCTTTTTGGGGTGATTGGTTAGGACGCGGATGTCTTTCAGGCCGAGGTCGATCAGGATTTGCGCGCCGATGCCGCTTTCGTGCTGGACCATGCGCTGGCGGGCGGGCTCGCGGTCGAGCTGGCCGCGTTTGTGAAAATGGATTTGCGGTAGCACGCCGGGTTCCTCGGCGGTTTCCACGCTGAAGCCGCGGCCGGTGTGGTGGAGATAGAGGAAAACGCCGCGGTCTTCCTTGGCGATGGTGGCTAGCGAGCGGGAGACAAGTTCGCTGCAATCGCAGGCGGTGGAGCCGAAGACGTCACCGGTCAGGCAGTGCGAGTGCACGCGGACCAGGGCGGGCGTTTCGCCTTCGAGGTTGCCGCGTACCAGTGCAATGTGCTGGTCGTGATCGACGTCGCTCGCGTAGGCGATCATGCGAAAGTCGCCACAGCGTGTGGGTAGGACCGCTTCCGCGACGCGGCGGACGTAGCGCTCATGCTGCATCCGGTAGCGGATAAGGTCCGCGACGGTCAACATCTTTAAGTTGTGCTGCTTGCAGAATTCGTTCAGCTGCGGCACGCGGGACATGGTGCCGTCTTCGTTCATGATTTCGCAGATGACTCCGGAGGCGTTAAGGCCTGCAATGCGGGAGAGGTCGACACTGGCTTCGGTTTGGCCGGCACGCACGAGGACACCGCCATTGCGGGCGCGCAAAGGGAAAATGTGGCCGGGGCGGGCAAGGTCTTGTGGCCGGGTCTTCTCGTCGATGGCGGTGAGAATAGTGATGGCGCGATCGGAGGCGCTGATGCCGGTGGTGACGCCGAGGCGGCCGTCGATGGCTTCGCAGAAGGCGGTTCCGTGGACACTCGTGTTGATGGGCGACATCAGAGGAAGATGGAGTTCCTCGCAGCGCTGCTCGGTGAGCGCGAGGCAGATGAGACCGCGGCCGAACTTAGCCATGAAGTTGATGGCCTCGGGTGTGATTTTTTCGGCGGCCATGGTTAGGTCGCCTTCGTTTTCGCGGTCTTCGTCGTCCACCAGGACGATCATGCGCCCTTGGCGAATTTCTCCTACGGCCTCTTCGACGGTGGCGAAATTGATTTGATTGCTGGTCATGCGTATCTTACGCACCGGTGACTGCCCAGAGAGACAGACTGAAGTCTGTACCACCGACAAGTCATTTTAGCGAATTTGATGAAACTAAAGCCATTAAAGTCACTTGGAACGGGGTGAGCTTTAAGAGTCTAAAAGCCAAAGCGATCAATCGCGTATTTGTGTGAGTAAGACTCCCATCCGCGTTCTTGCAAAGTGTGTCTAACTTAATGAAAACAAAACAATTGTTGCAATATGGAGGTCAAGTCAGCGGGAGAACCAGCTTTTCGCCGTTGAAATTGTATTCCAACTGATATTTCGCGTTTTTCTTGCGATCGCGCATGGAAAAATACAGATACCCTGCAACGGGAGCCGCAGTTTTTCCTTCCGGCAGTCCCTTCTCGACGAGTTCCTTCTCCATGACCTGGCGATCACGGTCCGTCGAACCCGGCGCGGGGTTTGGATGGCCCACACCAACACCCACTTCTGTCGCCGTATAGACACCATGAACTTTCGTCGGCTGCCCCGTGTTCGGATCAGTATAGGTGCCGGATTCGTAGCCAACGGTTGCGCCGCTCTGCACCGAAACGGGGGCCCCAGAACCGGCTTTCTTTTGCAGCGAAGCAGCGACTACAGTGGCGCTCTGCGGCTTTGTGGCTATATCGCTCCCGGAAATGTATAGTGCGAAATCATCCAGCGATAAATCGTGCGGATCTTTTCCTTTGCTGGGATAGAGGGCGAATTCCACAACGATGCAGCAACGATTTAAGTCGGAGACAAAAGCTTTCTGCACTTGCTTGGGAGTAAGAATATTCGCTCCGACGCTCGTGCCGTCGCGTTGGGCATGCGAATGGTAGCGGTCCGCGGAGGACCGGGGCACGCTACCTCGAGGTCCAGACGAGTCGTCGTCCGTTGTTTGGGCGTTGGACGACGCTGTGAAGAGCGGAGCGGCTGTAAGGAACGCGGCGGCAAGAACCACAAATCTCATTGAGCGCATCGGGCACCTCGTCAGCGGATACAATTCTTGGGGCTGCACTCTTTGCTTCTCCAGCACAAGGCATATTTACCAGAGGCTATCCTCAAACATTCTACGCCTTTGATGCGGTTCAAACACGAATTTGTCGCCTGCTACAACTTGCGAAGCGGGGCCGGGAGAACACTGGCGAGAGAATACTTGCCCGGGCCGGCGAGCAACAATCCTAGGGCGAGCAGTAGCTCGGTGAGAGCGTATTCGAGGCCGCCATGGCCGATGTCGTAGCCGTGCGGGAGGTGCACGATAAATATGGCGCCGAGCATCACGATGATGACGCTTACGGCTCCGACACGGAGCAAGGCACCGGTTAGGATAGCGATGCCTCCGGCGAATTGGGCCAATCCGACCAAATAGCCCCCGGCGACCGGCAGGTGCATGAAGGCCGCAAAGCCTTGCGGGCCTGGGCCGCCAAACATTCCGAACAAGATGGCACAGCCGTGATAAAGGAAGGGAAGAGCGCATGCGACGCGCATGATCAGTAACTCAAGATCCAGTTCGCGGGCACCGCCTGTTAATCGGCTAAATGTGCTCATGAAAAACCTCCGATGATTTGATGGAGATGGTGTATCAAAAGAATCATCGAAAGCCAAGAAAATCCCAGGAGTGTGGCAGTTTTAGCGGGGAAGGAGAGTGAACTAGCGCTCGAAGATGGGTCACGGGGCGAGGGTAGTCAGCGGAGGATAGGAGCGAGGAGATGGAAGACACCCGCGCCAATTAAGGCAGCGCCGGGAATGGTGAGGACCCAGGCCCAGACAATGCGGCGCGTAACGCCCCAGCGGACGGCGGAGAGGCGGCGCGTGGCGCCGACGCCGACAATTGCGCCGGTGATGGTGTGGGTGGTGCTGACAGGGATGCCGAAGTGAGCGGTGGCGAGAAGCGTAAGCGCCCCTGCAGACTCCGCGGCAAAGCCGCCGAAGGGCGTTAGTTTAGTAATGCGCTGGCCCATGGTCTTGATAATGCGCCAGCCGCCGGCCATGGTACCGCCGCCCATCGCCAGGTAGCAGCAAATAATCACCCAATAGGGAACGGAGTAAGTGCTCATGAGACCGCCAGCGACAAGAGCGGTGGTGATGATGCCCATGCCCTTCTGCGCGTCGTTCGTGCCATGGCCGAGGCTGTAGCCCGCAGCGGAGAGAAGCTGCAAACGACGAAACCACTTGTCCACTTTTTGCGGACGCTGCCTGCGGACGATCCAGCTCGTGGCGACAGTCACTACCATCGCGATGAACATGCCGATGAATGGCGAGAGAAAAATGAAGAGGACGGGCCTGGTCCAGCCTGTCAGGATGAGCGCCTTATAACCGGCATGGGCGACCGCCGCGCCCCCGTAGCCACCCATCAGCGCGTGGGAGGAGCTGGTGGGCAATCCAAGGATCAGGGTGATGAGGTTCCAGGAAATGGCGCCCAGCAGCCCGGCCAAAAGGACGGTTTGATCCACCATTTCGATGTGAACCATGCCCTTGCCGATTGTGGTAGCGACCGCGGTGCCAAAAACGAAAGCGGCGATGAAGTTCCAGAACGCGGCCCACACGACGGCGCGGAACGGCGTAAGGACGCGCGTCGATACGACGGTGGCGATGGAATTGGCGGCGTCATGCCAGCCGTTGGAGAATTCGAAGGCCAGCGTAAGGACGATTACGGCGATCAGGAGGTTGAAGCTGGGCATCGGCGAATCAAGCGCTCTTGATGATGACGCCTTCGATTACGTTTGCGACGTCTTCGCATTTATCCACGGCGGTTTCGATGACTTCGAAGATTTCCTTCCATTTGATGATTTGGACGGAGTCTTTTTCTTCGTCGAAAAGCTGGGCGATGAGGGTGCGGCAGAGGCGGTCGCTTTCGTTTTCGTAGCGGTTGATCTCGATGCAGTGTTTCAGCGCTTTTTCGGAAGTGCCGAGGGCCTTGACGGCGGCGGTGACTTCGACGGTGGCAGAGACCAGGACTTTGACGAGTTCGACGGTGCCCTCGCGGATGGCGTCGACCCGGTAAAGGACGAAGCGGCTGGCGGCGGCGTCGATCAGGTCGATGACGTCGTCCAGTTGGTTGCATAGCGTGTGGATATCTTCGCGGTCAAAAGGCGTGATAAAGGTCTGGTTGAGCTTGATGAGCAGATGGTGGGCGATTTCGTCGCCTTCGTGCTCGATGGCCTTGACGATTTGCACCTGCTCTGGTACGCCCGTGTAGTGCGAGAGCATTTTGAGGAGGGCTTCCGCCCCGTTGTGGATGTTCTCGGCTTGCTGGGCGAAAAGGTCGAAAAAACCCTCCTCGCGCGGCATAAGCCGCTGCAAAAGTCCTGGCATGTCGTGACTCTCCCCTGAAGAGTCTGTGGCAAGGCAAAGGGACGATAGCAGAGGGGGTTAAGGGGAGGCAAGCGAGAGGAAGAACAGGGAAACAGCCGGGTCATCCTGGCCTGCGCAAAGGTGAAGGTGACAATTCCGTAGCCTGTTCGTGCAACAAACTTCTGCTGTCGAATCTTTTCGCCGGGCAGGTACTCAACCATGGAAGCGTATTTGCATGTCCGTGTGCTATTTACAATTCTCCTC
>DATDHE010000105.1:0-7438 GCA_036521695.1 Candidatus Acidiferrum sp.
AGACGTTCCCCACGACGCCTACAATCTGCCGCTATCCCTTGGGGTTTCCAATTCGTTTCCCAAGTGCATCCGACGGATTATGCCAATACTCACGCGCGAGGTTCTCCGACACGATAGCCAAGGGGCGCTTGTTCAATACGTCGTCCCAGGTTAAATCGCGGCCGGCTACCGTGGGAATGCCCATGGTCCTGAAAAAGCTTGGCGAAACCCAAAACAACCTGCGAGCCGGCGGGAGCTGACCCTGAAGCATGTGATCCTCTACTTGCACGGGACCGCTATCGGCGCCAGCATCCATGGGCACGGCCGAACTAAAATCGGCAGAAGAGACGCCAGGGATCGCTTGGATATTATCCATAATCGCCTGATCCATACGGACCAGCCGCTCGGGATCCTTGATCATTTCGGCAGGAAAATGGACGTGGAAAGTTTCGACTTCGGCTGGCGCCGTGAATCCGGGCTGAACGTGTATCAAGGCTTGAAAGGTACGGATCATGAGGCCTGCGCTCACGAGCAAAACAAGAGCCAGACCTACCTGGATGACCACCAGCGCGTTACTCGCCCGATGCTGCTCCCGGCTGGCGCTGGCAGAGCGGCCCGTCTCGCGCAATCCAGTCCCCTCGCCAACACCGGCATATCTGAGGGGCAGCATCGAGCCGAACAAGAGACCTGCCACCATCGTGACGCCTAGGGCAAAGAGCAAGACGAGCCTGTCGATGCCGATGTCATTGAGCCGGGGCAAATCGCTCGGTGCCAAAGCGATCAGGGCCTGTAAGCCACCATAAGCAAACAGCAAGCCGAGAGCACCGCCAATCACCGCCAGCACGAGGCTTTCGACCAACAAGCCGCCAGCGATACGTCCGGGGCTGGCGCCGAAAGCCGCTCGAATAGCTAACTCCTGTTGTCGCCCTTGAATTTTAACCAAAAGAAGGTTAGCCACATTTGCACAAGCGATCACCAGCACCAAGCCCACCCCACCCAGCACAACCCACAAGACCTTGCCTACGTCGCCCATCATGTATTGCTTCAGCAGCTGCAGATTCGGCCCTATCCGCGTGTCTTTGAAGAAGTTGGCCCTCTCGGGAAAACGCTCCACTTCCATTGGTATCATGCGCGTAACGTCTGCACTGGCTTCAGCAAGCGTCACCCCCGGCTTGAGCCGGGCAACCGCAAAGTAGTTATAGCCCCGCAGCAGTCGAGGCCTGAGAGGCAGCAGTATGCCCAGATTGGTCATGTCCAGGAAGTGAAAGCGTTGCGGTAGCACGCCGATGATCGTGGTGGGCTTACCATCCACGTCGATCGCTTTCCCGATCACGGAACGGTCACCGCCGAACTTGCTGCGCCAGTAGCCGTAGGTGATCATCACTGTGTCCGAGCTGCCCGGCTCATCATCCGTCCGCGTGAACGAGCGCCCGAGCAGAGGTGTGACTCCCAGAATTGGGAGCACTTCGTCGGTCACGCCGAGAGCCGACACATGTTCGGGTCGTCCGAGGCCGGTGACGTTGGCCGAGTAGAGCGAAGCACCGAACCCCGTATAGTAGAGACCGATGTCCTGGAAAGTGCCGGTCTGCTCGCGAAAGGTAAAGTAGTCCTCCGGACATAAAGGCCAGTTGAACTGGTTGATGCCAGGAAGGTCGAGCCCTACTTCTATGAGTCTGTCCGGGTGCGGATAGGGCAGAGGCCTGAGCAGCACACCGTTCACGACGCTGAACATGGCAGTCGTCGCACCGATGCCGAGAGCGAGAGTGAGGACAGCTACGATCGTGAACGCTGGAGATTTGCGCAAAATGCGGAGGGTGTAGCGTAGGTCTTGGGCGAAGATCTCGAGGAACATACCGGAACGAATGGCGCGCACCTCTTCTTTAACTTGCTCGACGCCGCCGAGTTCGATGAGCGCCTGCCTGCGGGCTTCTGGATGCGAAAGCCCCTCCTTCATCTTCTCCTGGGTCAGCAGTTCCACCGCAGATTGCAGCTCATCGTCCAGCGCCTGCTCGACCGCGCGTTTGCGCAGAAGGTTTCGGAAGAAACTAGCAATTCGGCTTGGCATGACGCCTCCCATGCGAACTCAGGCGGATTCGACCGCCGCCGTCATGATCTGGACCACCCGGCTCCAATCCCGTTGCTCTGCAGTGAGCTGGGCCCGCCCGGAAGAGGTCAGGCGATAGTACTTGGCCCGGCGATTGTTTTCCGAGGCGCGCCATTCGGTTTCCACCCAACTCTTCTCTTCCATGCGGTGCAAGGAAGGAAAGAGCGAGCCAAAACTCACTCGAAAGGCACCGCCGGTAATCTGTGTGATGCGTCGGGACACGCCGACTCCATGCAATGATTCCAGCGCCAGCGCTTTCAAGATCAGCAGGTCCAACGTTCCACGCAGAAGATCGGTTCGTTTCTCACCCATCTGTGGCCCCTTATCGGAACACGATATGAGCACGTTAACCGCCACCCGATTTACTCGGAAGTGCATCTTAGGCCGGAACTTACGGCGGTGGTGTTGCGAGTGCTAGCCTTCAATGAACGATTCCGAGATAGTCCGTCCCGTAATCGAACACCTTTTGTCGTTCGACTCGGTGAGCAATCGGACGTATGACGGGCAACCCTTCCGTTACCGGATCTTGTCCGGTTTGCCGACAATCCGGAGGTATTCGGTTAAGGAAGACTTGCCGGCAAGGGCGGAATAACATCGAGGCATCGAACCGTAGACGTACGTACGCACGGAAGTGCCTCGGCATCCTCGGCGGTAGCCGCCCGGTTTTCGGAAGTCCAACGCAAATTTTGTGTTTCGTCTGAGTAGTAGCTGCGCACGCCGTCCTCGTTGTAGGTCGCGGGTTGCGCAGTCAGGGTACAGCCGATCCGATGGCCCACCGTATCGGTCCGTGTGGAGTATTGAAAAATGTAGCGAGGCTCTGGGTGATTGTCATCCCAGTGCTCCAAGGAGTTGAAAGTCATAGTGAACCGGTTCGACCGAAGATCGGAGCGGGATATCGTAAAAAGCAGGTGAAGACTGTTGAGAGTAGAAGTCCGGAAGTCCAAGCAGGAAATCCGCGAAACCGTTGCCGGTGGATTGAGCGCCGCTACCGAAGAACGAGAAAGTCCCATTGGCGACCAAATCCGGATTCTGTTTCACCTTATACCAGATGTACTCGAAGCCAGTTTTTAGAGTGTGATTGCCTTTGACCTTGGAAACCGTGTCGCTCGCATCGAACGTGTTGTTGACCTGAGCTACAAAGAAAGGCTCCGTCCCCGTCGTAAACGAGTTGAAGTACAAGGCTTCCACACCCGCAAATTTGGGCGCGCCCTGAACGATGCCCTGACCTCCCGCGGTGATTCCTTGATCGGCGAGTGACGCACCGACACCGCCCTTGGGTACGCCGAGATTGTTGTTCAATCGGGTTGCACTGAACCGGACTTCATTAACGAGCGTCGAACCAAACGTTTTCGTGTTGCTGATCACAAAAAGCTGATCCACGCCGCTGGAAGTTGCGTCGAACGATCCGCCGTATATTGACGCCTCCAAAAATGTGATGCTATTATGAGTCACAATGAAAAAGACTACTGTACGCGATCTTCGTTATCACTTCCCGGAGATCGAGGCTCGGCTGAGCAAGGGTGAGGAAATCATAGTCCACAAGCGGCGGAAGATGATTGCTCGCTTGTTGCCCATTCGACCGAAGACTGAGGTCTACCCTGACTTTTCCACCCTGCGACGCCGGATCTTTGGTGCAAAGAAGACTCGCAAAACTGGTACCGAGCTTGCCTCAGAGGAGCGGGGGCGCTATTGATCGCCTACGCCGACACTGGATTCCTCGTGTCGCTTTATGGCCAGGATAGCAACTCGGCTATCGCCACTACCTTGATTAGGTCCAAACCCGTGTTTCTGCTGACCTCTCTCGGCGAGGCGGAATTCACCAACGCCGTCGAGTTGCGAGTGTTCCGAAAGGAATGGACGCGCCTCGAGGCTCGGTCTGTCCGCGATCTGTTTCTGCAACATCAAGCCGCCGGCGTATTTCGTATAGCGCCCCTTGGTTCTGAAATCTGGGAAAAGGCTCTAGTTCTTTCGCGTCAACATAGCGCGAGACTTGGCACCAGAACGCTCGACCTTCTCCACGTTGCAACCGCACTTGTGCTGGGGCCCGACGTCTTCTATACGTTCGACAAACGACAGCGCAAACTTGCCAAAACGCAGCGGCTGAGGATTCTGCCACGATGATCGGTGCAGGCACCGGGACGTTGCTCCCGAACAGGGCTGGACCATTCTTGCGGGTCTTGTGAGAAATCGTAGGACGAGGTCCTCCCGGGAACGGAAAACGCTCACCAACCAACCGAGGAAATATCGGAGCGACACGATCATGGCAAGAATTCTAGCGGAAAAATCCTAATCCAGCTTTTCGCCAAGTCATTCATTCTGCAGGTGTACGACGTTTTGGCACGATAACAGAGGATTGTTTCGGTTAGACTACTGGCTAGGGTTGGGGGGCTACGATGCACCCAGAGACTCTGTTTAATGCATCCGGCAAGCTGGCAATGGCCGGATGGGCTCTGCTCGTGTTCGCTCCGCGGTGGCGATGGTCGCAACGCATTGCGTCGGTGATCATTCCTCTCACACTCGCGATTGTCTATCTCGTTCTGATTGTTGTTTACTTCGCAAAATCCCCCGGCGGCTTTGGCACACTCGGACAGGTCACGCAGCTTTTTCAGAATTCCTGGCTCTTACTCGCCGGATGGATACACTACTTGGCTTTCGACTTATTTCTGGGCGCGTGGCAGGCACGGCAGGCTCAGCGCCTTGGGGTTTCCCACTTTCTAGTTGTTCCCTGTTTGCTTCTCACATTTCTATTTGGCCCCATCGGTCTACTTGTGTTTTGGGCCATTCGTTCTGTGGTAACGAAACAATTGTTCCTTGATGTGGATCGAGGGTATCGCCAGGCTTCTGTCCATTAACGTACGGGATCAAAAAAAATGACCACACCCCCTACACCTGCGAGTCCTCGTTTCGGCAGACTAGGTCAGTTCCTCCGTGAGCTCTATCGCCGCAGTAGAGTCCTTGCCATAACCGGCTGGATTCACCTTGCATTACTGGCTGGCTTGCTCGTGATTTTCCCTTTCGACTCGCGGGTCGTGATGGGCATTAACGTCTGGATTAAGCCCATCAAGTTTGCGATGTCGATCGCGATCTACGTTTGGACAGTCGCATGGTTGCTGGAATACCTGCGCGTGCCGAGTTGGGCAAAGAACATCATCAGTTGGGGAATCTCGATTTCCATGCTGACCGAAATCGCCTGCATTACAGCACAAGCAGCCCGGGGAACGACTTCGCACTACAACGTGAACACCCCATTTGATGCTGCAATCTTCTCCATCATGGGCAGTATGATCGCGCTCAACAGTGTTTTAGCTCTCATACTGCTGATCTGTTTCTTGACAGGAAGATACGAGGTACCGAGTCCCTACCTTTGGGGTATTCGGTCAGGGCTGGTTATTTTTCTTGCGGCTTCTGGCATTGGAGGCATGATGATCGCCCACGGATCGCATTCGATGGGCGTCAAGGATGGAGGTCCAGGACTTCCCATCGTGAATTGGAGTACAAAAGGCGGAGACTTGCGAGCGGCGCATTTTGGGGGTCTGCACGCCCTCCAAGTATTGCCAATAATTGCTTTCCTAGTTAGCAGGCACAGAAGTTGGACGATCAGTCAGAAAACCGCTTTGATCCTTGCTCTTTCTGGCGCGTACGCCCTGCTCATTGCAGTTCTGTATTTCCAGGCCATTCATGGTTTGCCTCTACTGAGAATGTGATGTCTTTTGATTTCCAGGTCAACCGCGCCTGAGAGCCCGCTTTGGCGTTAACCGGCACACCCAAGTGGCGGTTCCGGGCGGATGGTCGGCAAGCCGGAGAGCGTTAAGCGAAAGCTTCTTTGTTCTTGTGCTTCTTCTCTTTCGCTGGCCGCGACTGGATGGCCGACCGCACGAGAAAAGCCGATCGCGTTAGGCCAGCAGACCGCGCCAAACGGTCAATCTTCTCAATCTGGCTCTCCGGAGCAGTTATGTTGATGCGGATTGTCCGTTCTGAATGGGCGGGGACAAGAAACGCCACGGCGCCCTTAATGGCCGGATCACCTGCCACGTCATCAATCGTTGATGGATTGGGAATCTTTTCGCCATCCTCAATCATACCAGCGATATGAAAGCTCAAGGCTTCTGCCGCTCTGCGCCGCGCTTCTTCCAAAGTTCTGCCAGCGGTAATGCACCCAGGAAAATCTGGGAAGCTCACGCCAAAATCAGATTTACGATCCTTGTGCAGATACGCGATGTAATCCATCAATCACCTCAACCTAATGCCCGCTTGCTTTTCGATGCTTCTCAGCGTGCCAATTGGTATGTCTCGAACAGGATGTGGCACAGTGACCCGTCCCGTCTTCACCGGATGCTTGAACTGTTTGTGGCTCCCAGCATGCGCAACCTCATACCAGCCGTCCTGCTTCAAGAGCTGTATGACTTCTCGGCTGGACATGAGATACGATACACACTTTTTACACACTTGTCAAGTAGGGGTTTACAAGAGCGCCACGACAGCCTACGTCGAGGACGGGAAGGGAATACAGGACGCAATCGAAGTTTGTGGAGCCATCCTCAGCTAAAGCCGTGACAGTGCGCAGCGACGGGGCAGCGTTCTAACCAACTGAACTACGCCCCGCAAACTGACTAAAATGTCTTCCCGCTCTTTCCACAACCTTGCAGTGTCTTGCACTGCCTTGCGCGTCCTTCGACGTGACGGGGCAGCGTTCTCGACATAGCCGAAATCGATGCCAGCCATTCGGCCTTCACCCGTACGGTCTTAACCGCCTGGAGTGTAGCGCCATCCGGCCAATCGTGAAGTTGACAAACGGTTGACAAAACGGTTTTCTGAGCGAGATCCCTGAAAAAGCGAAAAGTGTGAATAGCCACGTATTTACTGATGATTTGAATGGTGGGCCTGGGTGGACTTGAACCACCAACCTCGCCCTTATCAGTATTGAGGTCGTTGGTCCCGCGCCTAGCCGTTATCCCTGTCACTTAATGTCGTCGATCGGGATAGAGCGCGTTCTATATCCGCACCAGGGCCTCAAACTTGCCCGTAGAGGAGAAAAATGGCAAGGTAGGGCGATTTGGCCCCCCACGTAATGCCTTTTCCGCATTACCGGGATGGTGTATTCTGATGGCACCTAAAAAGGTGCTTCATAGGAGATGGCGTATGCTTGACATTACCAAGGACATCCAGTCGCTGACGACCTTCCGGCGCCGTTCCGGCGACTTCATGAAGCAGCTAAAGAAAAGCAAGCGCCCCGTGGTGCTCACTGTAAAGGGAAAGGCTGCGGCCATCGTGCAGGATGCCGAGGCGTACCAGCGCCTGCTCGACATCGCCGCCCGCGCGGATTCGGAAGAAGGAATCCGCCAGGGGCTCGATGAC
>DATDHE010000106.1:0-2809 GCA_036521695.1 Candidatus Acidiferrum sp.
ACCCGACCAAACTTTCGCTGATCAAAATATCAAAATCGGATTCTTTCGCGAAGCGAACTCCCCGCACTTGAATGCACTCGACGACTGGACGAGGCAGAGACTGCCAGTCTTTAGACTCCGATGTGCTTGCCAACAAGAAAAGCGCATCGACTAGATCTGCGATTAGCGTGCCACAAGGATGCGGGTTGATACGGACGGAGTTCTCGGTAGGCACAAGTGCGGCCGATTGCCACGTCGACCGCACCCTCTGGTGCAAGTCGTTCTTGCTAGCACCAGTCCAGGTCAATTCCAACAAGTTGTACTAACGCTTGAGCTGGGGAGAGGAGTTTTGGAGAGCCGCGATCAGGTTGTGTGCCGCGTCTGGAGCAGTGACATCCGACTCCAGAATGATTTTTGCGGCGCTAGTGGATTTGCCGTAGAGCTTGCGATTGGCATCCTCATCGGGCCTAAGCGTCGAGCCATCGAGAGATATGCCGGCAAACACACCTCGGGCGCGGGAGTAGCTCAGAATCTCCGCACGCATATAAGCGTCGGTATCGGCTGCCGCCGAACGTCCCTTCGGTCCCGCGGCGATAGATGCATCCGCTCCCAGCTTCACCTTGGTGTGCAGTAGGCTGCCTGCACCGCGGTCGTTCATGACAAGGAAGACGAAGTCCGTAGCTTCTCCGCCAATCTGCAACCCAATGCTTCCACCTTCAAGCGCATACATGGCCGGTGCGCCCCACGTGCCGGTGAAGTTCTTGCCTGTGCGGCAAACCATGGTGCCACGGCCGTAGCTGCCCCCAACAACGAAAGCAGCCTTCAACACTGACGGCATGACGACCACACAACGAGCCTTGTCGATCAGGTCTTGGGGAATGTCATCAGGCATCTTGAGGATTTCTTGCATGACCGTTCCTGCGTTTTGCAAACGATCCTGCTCAGCTTTTGCTTCGCTCGGATTCTTTCCCGACAAGAATGGTCCCGAAGTAAGCAGGCCCACTACTAAGACGATCCAACACTTTGTGTACCTCATTCGCAGCGCCTCCTTAAAGCGCCTTTTATGCTGCTCGGAGCAAACTTCCCTTCCCGAACGGGCAGATCCCTTAGAGTCCTTGCTTCCACTGTTGGAAGGGCAAGCTCCCATCCAGACTCACATTAGATTTACTAATAGGCTGAGAATTCAATCACATAAACCAGTCGGATGGAGTAACAAGCGATGAGAATTGAGACGCGATGTGTGTAAAAACTACAAGCAAGCAAGGTGGAACGATCCCTTTCTGGGTACTGGAACCCATGCCCAGTAAGCCTCGTATAGTCCGAAAATCCGTATAACTCGCGACTTACCTCTATTGGCAAACAAAGTGCACACCCCAATCAGGGGAGAAGAGATAATGAACAACCAATTCTCCGTCGAGACAGCAGTTTGTACAGAACATAAAAGGCTACTCGGAGAGTGCCAAAGGGCCTTGGAAATCTGGAACGAGCATCGCGCCGAGTTTTGTCAGTTTCGTTTTGTTGGAAGAGAAGCAGGCGACGAACTCCTGCGATTGCAAGCGAAGTACGCTCGAGCTTATACGGTGTTGCAGAACCACGAATGCAACTGCTCCCTTTGTCAGTTGGGATCAAGAATCGAAGGACGTGATTCTGAAAATAGTTCGGACACCCTCTCCGACTACGAACTGTGCACTTGAACAGTGCCCTTTTCGCGGGGATCAACATTGAGGCTGGTTGGCAGGACCCAGAATATCCAGGGGAGAGACCTATCCGGAGAAGGAGGATTTCATGAACAATACCGGACGCACGACCCTTTTTTTTCTCACGGGCCTTGGAATCGGAGCCGGGCTCGCCGCTCTATTTGCGCCTCGGTCGGGTGAAGAGACACGAGAATGGATTGCCGATACGGCGGACCGGAAACTTAAGGTGCTGCGCCGCATGGGCCGCCGTTCGTTGAGACAGCTACAAGACGCCGTAGCTGAAGGGGAAGAAAAGGTCACAGGAGTATTGAGAAATGGCAAGAAAGCTCTTGAGTCAGTTGCTGCCAAGCTGGATTAGCATAGTGCCTGTACCCCGCCGACACTCCACATCTATTCACACCAGCCCAGTCAGGGGCGCAATGAGTCATCTGATGAAGCTGGCTGAAGTACTTCGGGACATTGGGGAAGAATGTAGCAAGAGTGAAATTGAACAAGCTCTCGGCCTGTGTATGGGATTTGCAGACCGTGTAAGCAGGGAGCGTGAAGATGCCGCAGAAGATCCTGCGTCCTTAGAGCAGTCGATTACCACCAAATATTCCGGTCTTCCAAACTAAGTGGCAGCGCCCAGCTTCTGGACCGCGCCGCGTCGACGGTGAGTCGGGAGGTGGTCCGGCATGGTGGCCGTCCTGAATATCGCGCCAATGAAGCGGATCAGCGCGCCTGGGACTCGGCCTTGCGTCCAAAGCGGTGCCTGCTTGCGATCCAGGAGCAGCTGCGAGAGATCGTTGCGAGTAAACTGCTGTTGGACTGGTCGCCGGAACAGATTTCCGGATGGCTGACGACCCAGTATCCCAGCGACGAGAGTATGCGCTGTCTCACGAGACCATTTACCGTAGCCTGTTCATCCAAGCCCGCGGAGTGCTGAAAAAGGAGCTGGTTGCACACCTGCGATCCAAGCGCCGCATACGCCGCTCGCTCGCATCTTCTAAGACACGCGCGGTCAAATCGCAGAGGATGCGCCACCTTCAGGGTGGGCGCATGCGGCTTGAGGTGGTCGTAGATCCAACCGGTGAACATGGTCGCTTCCATTACGACAGTCCCATCCGGCGCAGTAGGTCGGGGTAGCGGGAGTC
>DATDHE010000107.1:0-21905 GCA_036521695.1 Candidatus Acidiferrum sp.
AGAGTGCAGGCCGAGTCGGATGCAATTTCGAGACTAGCCTTTTTAAGCGCGCTAAACATTTCACCACATCCGTTGGAGCAGACGGGCGGGGCGATGCGCTCGACGGCGGAATTTGATGTTCGGATTGCATATTCAGATGTGGTGGACTTGGAGGCAGAAAAGATACACCTCAAGAAAGAAATGGAAGGATTGCGGAAGGCCGTAGCGTCGAAAGAGAGCCAGCTGGGTGACGAAACTTTTCGTAGCAGGGCACCGGGGAAGATCATTCGCGGACTAGAAGCGACGCTCGCGGAGCAACGCATTGAGCTGCAGAAGATCGTCGAGCGCTTGGGACAGCTTTAGGAAGAAACCTGTCTGCGTCGACTCTTGCGCTAATCGTTCGCGTCTAGCGTCCACCTTGTCGATTGCGTAGAGGAAACGTAAGCTTAAGCGGCGCGGAAGTGCGCACTAGAACCTCGATGGCCCAAGAAACCCTTCCGGGAACAACGCACAAGCGACTGGCGGCGTTGCTGACGCTTCTGGCGGAAAACGCCACGATCGTGATCAGCGGCGCGCGGATCGCGCGGGAAATCGGTGTGTCTCGGTCGATGGTCTGGCAGTGGGTGCGGCAATTGCGCGGACTTGGCGTACGCGTCAAGGGAAAAGCCGGCGAAGGATATTTCCTGGAACGCGTGCCGGATATTTTAACCCCCGACATGCTGCGACAGAGGTTGAAAGGCGGTCTCTTCGGGAAGCAAATCCATCATTTTTTCAAAACGGATTCCACGAATCGTGTCGCCCTGGAACTGGGGCATGCAGGTGAGCCGGAAGGCACAGTGGTCCTGGCGGAAGAGCAGACAGCGGGCAAAGGGCGCGCGGGACGGGCCTGGCAATCGGAGCGCGCGGCGGGAATTTACGTGACCTTGCTCTTGCGGCCGCGGCTCGCACCGGTACAAGCGCCGCTTTTGACAATGATGGCAGGGCTTTCGGCACGCGCCGCTATCGAAGCGGAGACGGGGCTCACGCCGGACCTGAAATGGCCCAATGACTTGCTGGTGAGCGGGAAGAAAGTGGGCGGGATCCTGACGGAGATGCACGCGGAACCGTCACAAGTGCGATTTGTGATCGTGGGAATCGGATTGAACGTGAATCAGGACAAGTTTCCAGGGGTACTGGGAACTACGGCCACTTCGCTGAGAATGGAAACGGGTAAACAGGTTTCGCGGCTGGAATTGCTGGTGCGGTTGCTGCGGGAATTCGAGAACGACTACAATCGTTTTCAGCGCGAAGGCCCGAGCGGTGTGACACGGAAATTCGAGGCGGTTTCGAGCTACGCAAACGGGAAACGTGTGAGAGTGACAAATGGCTCGGAGAGTTTTGCAGGGACGACGGCGGGACTGGGCCCCGAGGGTTTACTGCAGGTGACGCGCGACGATGGAAAAATGGTGACGGTGATTTCGGGCGACGTGGCGGAGGCGCAGTAGATGCTGCTCACAATCGATGTCGGGAACACGAACACCGTGCTGGGCGTTTTCCGCGGTGAGGAGCTGATTGCGAACTGGCGGCTGACGACGGCGAGGCAGCAGACGATCGATGAGTACGGCGTGCTCACGCGAAATTTGTTTACTCTGGCGGGGTTGGACCGTGACTCAATCGGTGGGGTGATTATCAGCTCTGTTGTACCACCGGTCAATTGGACGCTTGCGGAAATGTCGCGGATTTATTTTGGGCAGAAGGCGCTGTTCGTCGAACTGGGCGTGAAAACGGGTATGGCGGTGCTGGTAGATAACCCGCTCGAAGTTGGGGCGGACCGGATCGTCAACGGTGTTGCGGCGTTTCACAAGTACGGCGGACCGTGCATCGTGGTGGATTTTGGAACGGCGATTACCTTTGATGCGATTTCGGCGCGCGGAGAATATCTGGGCGGAGTGATCGCGCCGGGGCTAGGGATTGCTTCGGAAGCCCTGTTTGCACGGGCGGCGCGACTACCGCGGGTGGAGATCAAGGATCCCGGAAAAGTGATTGGTACGAATACCATCACCCATATGCAGGCAGGGCTTTATTACGGCGCTGTGGACATGGTCGACGGGATGCTGACGCGGATGAAGGCGGAGATGGGCGGCGAGGTGAAGGTAGTTGCTACTGGCGGACAAGCCAGATTGGTGGCAAAAGGTTCAAAACAGATTCAGGACACGGACGAATTTCTGACATTGACCGGGCTACGTCTGATCTGGGAGAAGAATCAGCCCGCCGAGGCGGGAAAAGGAGCAGCGGCAAATCGCGGGACGCGCACTGGTGTACCGGAAACAGCCCAGCCCAAGAAAGCGTATAGCTAGACAGACGCCGAGGCGCACTGCGGCTTGGCAGGGCGCTCGTCTTTGATGCTCCACTTCGCGATGACGAATCACATGGAAAGTTGGAACTACTTCAACTACTTCACGGAAATTGAAGGCTATTTCTGGAAGAAGCGTGGCGCACACCTGCTGGTTTCGCCCCTGGACTGGGCGATCATGGAAACGTGGCAGAAGGCGGGCGTGCCGTTGGATGCTGTGTTGAAAGGGATCGATCACGCGTTTGAGAGTTATCAACGGTCGCGGCGCGGCGCGGGGAAGCCGCTGAAGAACCTGGCGTACTGCACCGATGCGGTCCTGGAAGCGGCGGAAGAACAACTGGAAGCCGCTGCGGGGCGCGCACCGAAGAATGGCAAGGCCGTGGCAAAAGAGCCGTTTTCACGGGACGAGCTGCGAGTTTATCTCGCGAAGAATGCGGCGCAGATTGCGGGCGTGGCGGACGGGGGAACATTCGGGCAGAGGGAGTTCGCGGACCGCCTGCGGGAGGTTGCGCACTCGCTCAACGGTACGGCGACGCTGCTCGATGCACCTGGCGAACTGGACTTGGAAGATTTGGAGAGACGGCTTACGATTTTGGACGACAAACTGCAAGCCACGCTTACGAGCCACGCGAACGAAGACATGATGCTGAAGATTCGGCGCGAGATGGACGGGCATCTTGCGGCGTACCGGCGCAAGATGAAGGCGGAACAGATCGCGCTGATCGAAAAACAATATGTGCAGAAGCGGCTGCTCGAGGAATTTCGTTTGCCGCGGCTGAGTTTGTACTACTTTTCCTGAAGCGCGCTTTCCGGAAGCAATTGCCTTTTCTTTCCACGCGAAAAATCGCAGAATGGGACCTTACTGATATGTCTGACGAGTTATTATTATCGATTGAGAAGCTAGTGTACGGTGGCGACGGGCTGGGGCACGCCGACGGGAACACGATTTTTGTTCCGTACGTGCTGCCGGGTGAAGAGGTGCGCGCCGCGGAAAAATCGAAAAAGAAAAAAGTGATCTGGGCAAAACTGCTTGAAGTCACGTCTCCTTCGAAACAGCGTGTAAAAGCGCCGTGCCCACATTTCCAGACCTGTGGAGGCTGCCATTACCAACACATCGCGGTTGGCGAGCAAGTCCGCCTGAAGAAGGACATTTTGCGAGAGACGTTGTCGCGATTGGGCGGGATTTTCTGGGATGGGGCGATTCAGGAGCACATCGCGGCGCCTTATGGCTATAGGAACAGGGCGCAGTGGGCCGTTCGGAGCGGGATGCCGCGTGCCTTGGGCTATTTCTTGTCGGAGAGTTCGTTCGTTGTGCCCATCGATGAATGCCCAGTGCTTTCCCCGCGACTTGCGGAGACGTTCGGGCGATTGCAGGAAATGGCGAGGGCCGGGACGCTGCCCGAGGCAATTCTTGAGATTGAAGTATTTGTCGACTCAGCGGACGAGAAAATTGCTTTGAACGTCGCGTTCAAGAGATTTCCGAAGCCTGCGGCGGAACTTGCTGCGATCTTGCGAAAAGCGATGCCGCAGGTGGATAGTTTGCTGCTGCTGGATCAGAAGAAGGGCAAATTCGAGCTTACTGGCCCCGGATATTTGGTGCACGAAGCGGGTGGTTTCAAATATAGGGTGAGCCACTTGTCGTTTTTCCAAGTGAACCGATTCCTGATCGAGGATTTGCTCAAGACGGTAACGGCCGACGCGAAGGGCAAGCTGGCACTGGATCTGTATTCGGGTGTCGGCTTTTTTACGTTACCGCTTGCACGGGCGTTTGAGAGAGTCGTATGCGTGGACGCAAACCTCGCGGCGACGCGCGATCTTTATGCCAACGCGGAAGCGGCGGGAGTCTCGGTAACCACGCACAACGAACACGCCGAAGATTTTCTGAAGAAAAAACAGGAAAGGCCGGAGTTCATCGTGCTCGATCCTCCGCGCGCGGGGTTGGGAGCCGAGACTTCTGCGATTCTTGCGGAGGTTGGAGCCTCTGAAATTGTATACCTTTCGTGCGATGCATCCACTCTGGCAAGGGATCTGGCCGTTCTGACAAGCTCGTCGCGGAAACCGAAGGAAATTGCGGGGCTGAGCGTGCGGTATGAGATAAGCGAAATGCACCTCTTCGATCTTTTTCCGCAGACGTATCACATCGAAGCGCTAGTGAGGTTGCGAAGAGTTTCGTGAGATTACCGGCCGTCGCCATCGCCGCATTATTTGCTTGCGGCGTTGTGCTCGGCCAGCCTCCGTGGTTCGCGGCGCTAGTCTCCTCACACATATTCCTCACAATTGGTTCCCCTGCGCGACCACACTCACTTGTTCCGGCATCTTCCTGACCAGAAGCGGACACCTCTTCCCTGTTGCCACCGTTTCCGTTTTGAGTTGGATCATTCTGGGCGCGTTGGGCACGGGAATCGCAAATCAGCCGTGGCCCGCGGACTATGTGTTGTCGCTCGTTGAGGCAGGTCGCCTGGAGTTGAAGACGCCACAGCGGTGGCACGGGCGGCTGCGGGACGAGCCCGCGCGATTGCCGCGGGGCGTCGGCTATGAGATCGAATTGATGGGAGTCGAATATGAGGCCGCGCTAATCCCCGCACGAGGAGGATTGCGAGTCAGCTTTTCGGAGAGTCCGGAGCAAGCAGCCGCGCCGGACGTTCATGTGGGAGATGAAGTTGTGGTTGCGACGCAAGCTAAACAACTGCAAGTTTTCAGGAATGACGGCGCGTTTGACCGAGGTGGGTATTTGGCGGCGCAGAATGTTGATCTGGTCGCGACATTGCGGGCCCCGGAACTAATGGAGCGTACGGCCACATCCCGTATCACAGGTGCGACACGCGAAGTCGAGTGGGCGGCGCTGGCAAATCTCGAAAATCTGGCCCGCAAAAAGAAA
Organism: Candidatus Acidiferrum sp.; assembly: GCA_036521695.1. GTDB lineage: Bacteria > Acidobacteriota > Terriglobia > Acidiferrales > UBA7541 > Acidiferrum. The sequence continues at coordinate 5,190 of DATDHE010000107.1, forward strand.
ATTATGATCGTCCACGAACAGCGTGGAAGCACGCTTTTGAGGGACGGCGTCGAGTCACAATTTCTGTGGCCAGCGATTGCGCCAGAAGGAGTTGGGCCCGCGCCGAAGAACAACGATTCACTGTTGTTGCGGCTGAAATACGGAAAGCGCAGCGTGATGCTGCCGGGAGATGCGGAAGAGCAGTCGGAGAGCTCCATACTGTCAGATAACAGCGACGCGGCGCTATGCGCCGATGTTCTGAAGGTTGGCCATCATGACAGTAAGAACTCGACGATGCCGGACTTTCTGGCCGCGGTACATCGGCGTCTCGCACTGATTATCGCGGGAAAAGACGATCCCTATGATCATCCCAGCCCTGAGTTGCTGGAACGCCTTACTTCGACGGGGATTCGGATTCTGCGGACGGACCGCGACTGCGCGGTGCATGTTTTGACCGATGGGAGCAACTTGAGATTAGCTGTTTCGTGGCATGTCCGGAGAAAACAGCGGGAGCAGCCTCAGCGCAGGCGCAACCACCAGATCAACAACAGCACCGCGAGCAATAGCAGGAATCCGATAGCCGCCTGATATTCGTGGTTTTTCTTGTATTGCGCAATGGAAAATGAACCGGGGCCGACAAAGGAAAGCTTCGCCGGAGTGAGCCGTGGAAAAAAAAGCGGCACGGCGAGTGCGTACTCGTCAAACGCAGCACCGTGATGCTGGCGAAGCTCTGCCTCTTCGCGGCGCATGACTATCGAATAGAAAAGCGCAAAATAAATTCCCAGAATCGCCGCCGATATCCAGGACCGCGTGGTAACAGCGGCGGCAACGGTGAGAATCGCGCTGCCAAAATAGAGTGGATTGCGTGTGTAGGCATAGGGCCCTGTGACCGTCAAAACCTTCTGCTTGTGAAGATGGCCGGCGGCGCGCGCGCGGATGAATAAACCGAGCAAGCCCAGAGGCGCTCCCCAAAGAATGCTGCGGGGGCTTGGCCGCGCGAACCACAAGACGAGAATGGCAAGGGGATAGCTGAGCCGAACGCGCCAACGGACAAAGAAAGCACTGGCGGAGCTCATGCGCGGATTCCGAGTCGGCGGCGGACCGCGTCGAAAGCTTCGTTCACTTGAATTTGCAACATGGAAGGATCGGTTTGATCAATGCGGCTGTGCGTCCTGACGGCGCCGGGCGTGCGCAAAACGATATCCTCGGTGCGATAAGGGCCATTGCGCGCAGGGTCCGTGGGACCAAAGAGTGCAACAACTGGAGTGCCGAGAGCGATCCCCAAATGAAGAGGCCCGGTATCGCCGCCGACGATGCACGCCGCGTTGCGCAGGAGAGCCATCAATGGTCCAAGTGGCCCATTGTAAGGTATGGGTTCAGAGTCGCCACTGCATTCGCGGACGGCCAGGGCGAGGTCGTCTTCGCCGGGACCGTAATTCACCACGCACCGCAGACCGAGGGAGTCTCGAATCATTTTGCAGAGATGGCCGAAGCGCTCTGGCGGCCAGCACTTCGAACGCCAGCCGCCGCCGGGACTCAAGACGATGTAGCGCTCCAGACCGAGATTCTGCAAATAATCGCGAGTACCGCAGTCGTCTTGCTGTGGAACGGGCAAAGAAAACGGTGCGACGGCGTTGCGCGCTCCTGCGCGAAGAGATAATTCACCGTTTTGATCGGCGATGTGTGTGGTGGTGCAGCGGACACGATCAGTGTAAAGGACGGGAACGCCAAACTCGCGAATCGTCGCTGAGGAAAAGCCAATTCTGCATTTGATGCCCCCGAAAAAAGCCAGGGCTGCGGATTTCCATAGGCCCTGGTAGTCGATTGCGGCGTTCCAGTGAACGGCTCGAAGATCTTCAATGATCTTGCGCAGCGAATGAATCGAGCGGGTTTCCGTCGCCCATACCTGCGAAGCCAAGGTGCTGCGCTCAACTAAAAGCTTCCAGCGTGGGTGCGTGAGCCAAATGATTTCTGCGATTGGAAAAGTCTCACGCAGCGCGGCAACCGCAGGAAAAGTGTGGACGATGTCGCCGAGCGAGCCGAGGCGCAAAATCAGGAAACGGGGGTCAGGCATGCGGCGCCTTGCGGACGGATTCAAGAAGATCGCGCGTGGAATGATCTTTGGCGTCGCCGACGATGGCAACACTTATGCCTAGACGCGCCGCTGTAGCCCGCTCAGGTACGGTTTCCGCCGTGTAGTCGGTTCCTTTGGCGTGAACATCCGGGCGGAGGTCTTCAAGTAAAGACTCGACGCTCGGTTCGCTAAAAAGAACCACGTAATCGACGGCGCGAAGCGCGGCGACTAGAAGCGCGCGGGCGTTCTGATCAAGGATGGGACGACCGGGACCTTTCAGCGTGCAGACGCTCGAGTCCGCGTTGACGCCGACGACGAGCACGTCGCCTTCGCGCCGCGCATCTTCCAGATAGCGGACGTGTCCCACATGAAGCGTATCAAAGCACCCGTTAGCGAAAACGATGCGCTGGCCGTGCTGCTTATGCTCCGCTAATCTATCGCGGAGCGATTCGCGCGTGACGATTTTGGATGCGGCGTGGCGCATGAGTCAGGAAGCAGCCCCGCCGGCTTGATAGCGCAAGGCACCGAGAAGCTCATCGCGTGTGACGGTGGCCGTACCGCGCTTCATGACCACAAGGCCGCCCGCAATGTTTGCAATGTGAGCGGCTTCGAGAGGAGAAGCGCCGCAGGCCAGCGCAACCGTGTAGGCAGCAAGAACCGTATCGCCCGCACCTGTGACGTCAACAGCCTGGTCGCTTCCATACACGGATATTTGCGTGAGACGGCCTTCGGGCTCGAAAAGCGCCATGCCATCGCGCCCGCGCGTAACAAGAAGGGACTGCAGCTTCATTTCGGCTAGAGTTGCAGCGCCGCAGCGGGTCAATTCAGAAAGATTTTGGCCGATGGAAACGTGATGGAGTGCTTCTATCTCCGCTTCGTTAGGAGTGGCCGAGGTTATGCCGGCCTTGGAGTAGGCGTTGAGGTTGTGACGAGCATCGAGTGTGACCGGTGGCGCGCTCTTTTGCGTCGAAATAGCCTGGCGAACCAGTGCGGGCGCCGTGACCCCAAAGCCGTAATCGGAGACGGCAAGCGCGTTCGCGGATCGAAGTTTCGCCTGCAACTTTGCCTGAAGCTTTTTGTGCACCGTCTCCGGTAGCGGCGATTGCGGCTCACGGTCAACACGGAGAACTTGCTGGCCGACGGTGTGAGCCCAGCCTGCGAGAAACCGGGTCTTCATAGGGGTCGTCCAACCCTTAACGCGGAGGATCCCGGAGACATCGACGCGCTTGTTTCGGAAATAAGTGATGAGCGCCTCTCCGGCGGGGTCGTCACCGACCGCGCTAATGGGGAAAACGCCCGTGCCGAGGGCTGCAAGGTTGTTGGCGGCATTGGCGCCGCCCCCAGGAGCGAAATGCGTTTCGCGATGACGCAGGATCAAGACAGGTGCCTCGCGCGAAACGCGAGAAATCTCGCCAAACTGATATTCATCGGCGACAAAATCGCCAAAGAGAACGACGATCTTCGAAGAGAACTGCTCGACGTAGTCCGCGAGGGCCAGGAGATCGACGGACGATGACGGCGCATTCTTTTTTGAAAATCGTTTCATTTCGTTGGCCTCAAGATCCAATGAACGGCATCCGCAAGGTCGGCGGCCACGAAATCAGGCTGAATCGACCATTTCGCGGCATTCCAAAGATACTCCCCTTCTCCATAGCCGGTGCGCACCAGAATACTGCACGCGCCCACACGGCGAGCAAGTTCGATGTCGCCGTGCCGATCTCCGACGACGAAAGATCGCTGTAGATCGATGGCGTGTTCGCGGGCCGCCGCATCGAGCATTCCCTTGTTTGGCTTGCGGCAATCGCAACGGTCGACGGACGTGTGCGGACAATAGTAAGTGGCGTCAAGCCGGGCGCCAGCGGCTTCGAGCTGCTGAGCCATGATTTCGTGGATGGAGTGAACAAGTGATTCCGGAAAGTAGCCGCGTCCCACGCCCGACTGATTTGTCACGACAATCACAGGCAGACCAGCCTCGTTTAGGCGGCGGATGGACTCCGCGACGCGAGGCAGGATACGAAATCGGCTGAGGTGATTCAGGTAGCCGACTTCTTCGGAAATAGTGCCGTCACGATCGAGAAAAACTGCGGGGCGAAGTGCGCTGGAGTCACACAGAACGCACCTCCATCGATGAGATCCATTGCCGCGCGACATCTTCGACAACGTTAGCAGTAATGCGAGTCATGCACCGGTGATCCGTCGGGCACCGGCGCAGAAAACAAGGGCTACAGTACGGTTTTTCCTGAACGATGCTGCACCGTGGCGTGACGGGAGCTGTACCGAAGGGATCGGTCGGCCCAAAGACGGCCACGACGGGTAGGCCGACTGCCGCTGCGACGTGCATCGCGCCGGAGTCATTCCCAATAAACAAATGGCATTGCGAAAGAAGCGCGGGCAAATCACTGATGGAGGTTTTTCCTGTGAGATCGATGGGCGGTCGATGCATGCCCATTGCAATCGCCGACGAAACGGGCGCTTCCGAGGAAGTGCCGAATAGAATCACTTCCGCGCTGCCCTGCGCCTGGAGACGATTCGCCAGTTCCGCAAAGCGATCCGGCGGCCAGCATTTCGCTGAGCCATACGAGGCGCCTGCTCCGATCGCGATGCGCATCCTATGTGGGCTCACTCCGCTAGAAAAAAGAAACTCCGCGGCGCGCTGGCGATTCTCCTCAGGCACATCGAGACTGATGAAGGATTGGCTCGGCAAAGAATCGAGCCAGCCGGCACGCCGAAGCAATTCCAGATAGTAATATTTCTCATGAAGGGGAATTTCTCCGTGCTTTGGAACCGGCACTGCTTTTGTGAGAAGAAGGCTGCGACCGTCACGCGCATAGCCGATGCGTTCTGGAATTCCCGCGCGCCAGGCCAACCAAGCCGCTGCGAAAGCGTTTTGAAGCAACAGAGCGACATCGAATTTTTGCGCGCGAAGTTCATCCACTATGTCGCTCTTATAGTCCAATAAAACTGTCTTGTCGCATACCTGTTGATTCTTGTAGATGAATGCAACGTAAGGCCGCGCAAGTATCGTTATCTCGGCTTCAGGGAATCGCGATCGCACAGCTCGCAGGGCAGGCAGCGCCATGATGGCATCGCCGACCCAGTTTGTCGCGCGAATAAGGATCTTCACGCGGATGCTCCTCGCGGCAGCTGAAGCTTTTGCTCTAAGGCGGCGATAAACTCGCTTTCCTCGGTGATTACAAAATCGATCACAGTGACAAAGATAGGAATCGCCGTGGTCTTTCCTCGACCCAGGTTTTCCGCGTCCTTTTCCGTAGTCACGAATGCAATAGCGCCCGCTCTTTGAGCGGCCCTCTCCAATCGCCGAAGATCTGCTTCCATGTACAGATGATGATCCCGAAAGACGCTTTCTCCTGCGATGGCAACTTCCCAGCTGCTCAGATCGTCAAAGAATGCCTGGGGATTACCGATGCCGCAGAAAGCAAAAAACGGCCCGTGTCCGATCTCGCTCAAATGCTGGATGCCAGTGTGATGGCCATAGCGACGAAAACCTAACAAGCGTGTCTGCGCATAAAAAATGCAATATTGGTGAACGCCGCCCGTCTCAATGTTGGGGCGTTCGGCTTTGCGCGTCACAACCAAAAGATCAGCGCGCCGGCAAGCGGAAATGGGTTCGCGCAGAGCTCCCGACGGAAGAAGCCACTGGTTTTTAAGTTTGCGCGAACCATCGAGCATCAAAATGTCTAGATCACGTGCGAGAGGGAGATGCTGAAATCCGTCGTCGAGGAGGAAAACGTCGACGGGCTGCTGCTGTTCGATGCGGTGACCTTGGGCAAAACGATCTTTGCCGACGCCAAACGTGACCCGGTCTTGCAGGCGATGCTTCATCAGATTGATTTCATCGCTCGTGCCGCCAGAGCCGCGATACCCCCGGCTCAGAATACCGACGCGCTTCCCCTCCGCAAGAAATTTTTCTGCGAGCCACAAAACCATGGGCGTCTTCCCAGTGCCGCCAACCATCAAATTGCCGACGCTAATCACCTTGCCGCGTAGGCGCCGCTGCTTCAGCCACCCTTTCTGATAGAGCCAGGCGCGCGTTCGAACGTAACCGCCGTACAACACCGAAAGCGGCCAGAGCAAGACTCGCGCCAGCAGCGGAAGCTTCATCCATTCTCTCGCGCAACGCCAACCAAGTGCCGGGCGATCTCTGCGATGGCGCGATCCGTAGCGCCGCGGCTGCTTTCGACAAGGTTGCGAGCGATCTCGCCCATCCGCGCCGCCCGTTCGGGATCGCGCAGAAACTCAATCCAGGCAACGCCCGCGTCTTCGGGGCTCTCTACCTGGACAGCGGCTCCTGCGTCAGTGAATCGCCGCGCAATTTCCGCGAAGTTTTCCATGGACGGGCCGAACACCGGAATTCTTCCGAATGCCGCGGGTTCAAGGATATTGTGACCACCGCTCGGAACGAGCGAACCGCCAACAAAAGCACCATCAGCCACTCGGTAAAGCGAAGCGAGCTCACCGATGCTGTCGAGCAGAATGACCGTCACATCATCGGCTATAGAGAATTCGCCGGCTGGCGCACCATTTTGCGAAGGCCCCGGAACGGGCAGTTGCGAACGACGAATAAATTTTCGGTGAGAATCATCAATGAATTGGGCGGCCGAATCAAAGCACTCTGGCTTGCGGGGCGCCAGTACCAAAAGCGCCTTGCGGTGTTCCCCCTGCAGCGTGCCGAAAGCGATCAACGCAAGAGGTTCTTCAGTCGCGACGACGCTACCCGCCACAATGATGGGCGAGCGTCCGCTGCGCCGCGCTTCCGTTGCAAGCCAACTAGCGATCGGCGTAGGTGCTGGAAGCTCCAAATCGTATTTCAAATTCCCGCTGATTTGCACACGATCCCGAGGCGCACCCAGTGCGCGAATCCGCTCGGCGTCCTTCTCACTCTGCATAAGAAATGCGGCAGCGTTCGCAAGAGCATCACGTAGAAAAGGCCGGAGAAAGAATCCGAAAACGCCGAGGAACAGTTGATAGCGAGCAAACGAGCGGTCCGAAATGCGCCCGCTGACAAATACAACGGGTACGTCACGGCGCCGCGCTTCTCGAAGAAAGTTGGGCCAGATCTCCGTCTCCAAAACAATGACGATTGAAGGCCGCGCCGCGCGCAAAACACGGCGAACGCAGAACGCCCAATCCAGCGGAAAATAAAAAATGGCATCGGCAAAGGGCATGCGTTCACGAGCCAGCGCTTGGCCGGTCAAAGTAGTCGTAGAGATGAGGAGCGGCCGGTCTGGATACGCGTGCTTCAATCGCCTGGCGAGAGCGACGCCGGAAAGAGCTTCGCCGACCGAAACAGCATGAATCCAGATAGAGTCAGGGCGGTTTTCAGCTAATTTCGTCAGCGTCGGAAACGAAAAACCAAGGCGCTGGCCAAGATTGGAAAAATACTTGCCGTGGCGCAATCCCTGCACAATCCCGTAGGGTGTGAGCAGCAGGGCAACGATGCCCATCAGCAGGCTGTAGACAAAATACACTAAGCGTGGCTCCGGTCTCTCTTCCGCACTCCCCGCGAGCTGGCGGTGCGCTGTGCGGGCAACCTTGCACTTCCCCCAGGAATCGAAGGCGTCGAGATGAGAAAGGACTATTATAACCCGATGCGAATCCTAGCCATTATAGTTCCCTTTCTTGCCGCCACGATTTTTTCTGACGGATCGGTCGCCCAGCAGCCTCAAACCACGTTGAAAGCGGCAGCGCTCGAATCGCACGAGGGCGTGACCATCTCCGCTCAGCCCTGGACGGACGCATCCAACTACAAGGTGAAGTTTCCGAAGAAGTCTCCATTTGCCGCTGGCGTCGTAGCCATAGATACGATCATTCGCAACGATTCGGACGAAAGCATGAAGGTTGACCTCGAACAAATCCGCTTGAATGTCACGGTGTCTGAGGACAACCGCCAGGCGCTGCTCTCCCTCACGGCGGACGACGTAGCCGACGTAGTGACAGGCACAAAGATAAAAGATCCAACGGCATCGCGCAGGTCCCCCATTCCTATCCCTACCGGCCAAAAAGTAGGCCGCGACAAGCACTGGACGGAAATGCAAAAAGCTGCAGCCGATGCTGGGATTACCAGCAGCATCGTCGCGCCCCATCATTCCGTGCAAGGATTGCTTTACTTCGATCTGCAGGGACAGATCGATCTGCTCAAAACGGCGCATCTCTATATCCCGGATGTCCGCTCGCTCGAGAAGAATCACCCGCTTCTTTATTTCGAAATTGACCTCAGCCGGCAGGTCGATTTCTGAACGTCGACTGCACTTTCTTGCGGACGATTTCTTTCCGAATGCTTGAGAAAAATCGGTAGTGGGTCAGTTTGAAAAATCCGGTAATTTGCGCGCGTTCGCTCAGTCGGCTACCATCACAAGGCAGAAGATCTTCGACCACTGCAGGTAAATGTTGAATCTCCTCGACGAATTGAATCCGGAACAGCGCCTGGCCGCAGAAACCGTAGAAGGTCCCGTGCTCATCCTTGCCGGAGCAGGAACAGGCAAAACGCGCGCCATCACGTTCCGCATGGCCAATCTGATTTCCAAGGGCGTACCGGCCGAATCGATCCTCGCTGTCACTTTCACCAACAAGGCCGCGGAGGAGATGCGCATGCGCGTGTCTGACCTGCTGCTGCGTTCTGGAGTGCCACCCGCTCAGCCCTGGCTTTCGACCTTTCACTCCCTATGCGCAAGGCTTCTGCGGCGCGAAGCGCCAAGCGCCGGTTTGCCGCGAGATTTCGCAATATACGATGACGACGACCAGCTCGCCGCCCTGAAGCTCGCCATGAGCAAGCTGGCGATCGATGACGACAGCCTGACGCCGCGGAATATTCTAAGCCGTATCAGCTACGCGAAAAACCACGGGCAGACTCCTGAGATGTTGCGCGCCGAGGCTATTGGACAGGACGGTCGGCACGTCGCTTATATTTTTGCGGCCTACGAAAAGCTGCTGCATCAGAGCAATGCCGTCGATTTTGACGATCTCCTTCTGCGGTCGGTTCGCTTGCTTCGAGAAGTGCCGGCGGTACGCGAAAAGTGGCAGGCCCGCTTTCAATACATCCACGTGGATGAGTATCAAGACACTAATCGTGTACAGTACGACCTCCTGCGTTTGTTAACGGGGCCGAAACACAATCTGTGTGTCGTTGGAGATGAAGACCAGTCGATCTACCGCTGGCGCGGTGCAGACGTCTCGATCTTGCTGAGCTTTTCGCGTGACTTCCCCGGCGCGCGGGTCGTTAAGCTGGAGCGCAATTACCGCTCCACTCAGAATATCTTGGATGCGGCAGGTGCAGTTGTTGCGAACAATCCGGAAAGATTGGGCAAGTCTCTTAGCGCGACGAAAGGCGTGGGCGCAAACCTCCGCTATTTCGAAGCGCGCGATGCTCAAGCCGAAGCGGAATTTGTCGCAGGAGAGCTGGAACGTATTTTGAGTGATGACCCCGCGCAGACGTGCGCCGTCGAATACCGGACAAATTTCCAATCTCGCGCTTTTGAGGAAGTATTCCGCCGCCGCGGCTTGCGCTACAAACTTGTAGGAGGATTCAGCTTCTATAATCGCGCCGAGGTCAAAGATGCGCTGGCCTACGTGCGGCTGGCGATGCACCCGGAAGATGATATTTCGCTCCTGCGCGTTCTGAATGTGCCTCCGCGCGGCATCGGGAAGACTACCGTGGATTCATTGCGGGAGACTGCACGTGTCGACGGGACGCCTCTCTGGGCAGGTATCGAAAAATTCGTCTCGGTGGCAGCCAGTGGTCGCGCCGTGACGCCCGTGCGCTCATTTCAAGAGTTGATCGGCAAACTGCAAGAAGCCCTGGCCAACAAAGAACCCGCCGAGTTTCTGCGCATTGTCCTCGAAGAGAGCGGTTACATGGACATGCTGAAGGACCGCAACACGCCCGAGGATGTCGCACGGCTCGAGAATCTGGAAGAACTAACGCGGGCGGTAGCCGAAAGCATGGAAGCGGGCGAATCGTTCACAGATTTTCTGGATGCCGCGGCCCTGGTAAGCGACGCGGACTCGTTCGAGGGCAAGCCCGGCGTGACGCTCATTACGCTCCACAGCACCAAGGGTCTGGAGTTTGATCATGTTTTCCTTACGGGTATGGAAGAAGGCATCTGTCCACATGGCCGTTCGTTGAATGAAGAAAAAGGGATTGAAGAGGAACGGCGCCTGGTTTACGTCGGCATGACGCGCGCGCGCACGTCGCTAACGCTTACCCGGGCCGTCTACCGCCGCATCTTCGGCAACGAACAACAATTGCGCGCGTCCCTGCCTTCGCGCTTCCTGGCGGAGATTCCCAGTGAGTTAGCGGAAACGGTTCGCGGCTCTATGGCGGAAATCGGTGAAAAGCGCCGTTACGAACCCGACCCGGAGTATTCCTACTCAGCGGACGAGTTTCTGCGCCGCGTTCGCGGCAAACCGGAACCCACAGTGGCGGCGCACAAACCAACACGCGCCACAAACTCGTTTGGCAGGCCAGCTGTAAAACGTGGCGCCAACGCAGATCCCATGCTTGGCCGTAAGGTTCGCCACCCCAGCTATGGCGTGGGCACCGTCGTCGGCGTGGAAGGCGACGAGGAAGATCGCCGAGTCTCCGTAAGTTTTCCGGGCCGCGGCACAAAAAAATTCATCGAGCGCTACGCTCAACTTGAGCCGGCCTAAATTCATGCAAAGCTCGTCGCAAACGACGCACCGCACTTGGTTGCGAAACGCATCGTCTCAGAGTAAATTGAGCCAGACAATCTTCCCTGAACGGCGTACCCGGTAATTCCTCCGGCTTGCCCGGAGGCGATCGGAGAGCATGGGTGGGATCACATCTCCTGCGCTGCAAGAGTATCGACCAACTTCTGTCGGACTCGGAAAACCAGGAAGTTCGATTAAAGAAAACCCTCGGATGGCTGAGCCTGACTTCGCTCGGCATTGGCGCAGTGATTGGCTCCGGAATTTTCACGGTCATCGGCACAGCGATTGCCGGCCAGAAGATGCAAGCCAGCTCCATCCTAAATGCACCGCTGCTCGAATACCTGATGTACCACTCGCCTTCATTTGGGCGGCCCGGTGCCGGTCCGGCGATCGCGCTTTCCTTTGTTTTGGTCGCCATTGTCTGCGGATTCGCCTCAGTGTGTTACGCGGAACTCGCTGCCATGATCCCCATCGCAGGCAGCGCCTACACCTACACGTATGCCACCATGGGTGAACTCGTCGCCTGGATCATTGGCTGGGACCTCATTCTCGAGTACGCAGTCAGCAACATGGCCGTCAGCGTCGGCTTTTCCGCGCACATGGTGGACTTGCTCGACTGGTTCGGCGTACATCCTAACCCGCGTTGGATCTCGCCTGCATACCTGCCCAGCGGTTTGTCTGATTTGCAGGGCAACATGCTTTACGGGCCGGGCTGGCACTTCGGATTTAATTGGCCTGCGTTCATAATCGTGATGTTGTTGACCGTTATTCTGGTCCGCGGAATCCGCGAGTCCGCCGAAGCCAACAACATCATGGTGTTTCTGAAGATCGTGGCGATTCTCGTGTTCATCACTTTTGCGATGCGGTTCATTCATCCCCCCAACTGGCATCCCTTCGCGCCCAACGGCTGGCCGGGAATCTTGACGGGCGGATCCATCGTTTTCTTCACCTACATCGGATTCGACTCCGTTTCAACCGCAGCTGAAGAATGCAAGAATCCTCAGCGAGATCTGCCCATCGGCATCATCGCAACTCTCGTAATTTGTACGCTCCTCTACATCGGTGTCGTAGTTGTGCTCACGGGACTAGTTCCCTACCAAACTCTGCTCGACGATGCCGCTCCGGTCGTCAACACCATGAAAAAACTGCATTTCGGCGGCGTACGTCTGGTGGTGTTAATCGGCGCTCTGATGGGCATGATCTCATCGCTTCTGGTCTTCCAGCTTGGCCAAGCCCGCGTGTGGTTTGCCATGTCTCGCGACGGCCTTCTGCCACGAATTTTCTCGCGCGTTCATCCGAAGTTCTGCACGCCCGACTTTTCTACGTGGATGGCAGGCTTTGTCGTTGGCATCCCCGCTGGATTACTGGACATCGGCACGCTCGCCGATCTTTCCAATATCGGCACGCTGTTTGCCTTCGCACTCGTCGCAGCCGGCGTGCTAATCCTCCGTTACCGAGAGCCGGACCGCCACCGCGCCTTCCGCGCCCCTGGCGGCCCGCTGGCGCCCATCGTGACTATCCTCACGTGCATTCTACTCATGGCCGGGCTGCCAATTACGAACTGGATTCGCTTTTTTGTCTGGATGGCCATCGGCCTGGTGATTTACTACAACTTCGGCCGGAAGCGCAGCACGCTCCGGGCAGCCAACGCGGGGTAAAGGAATCGAGATGCGTCCGGGATTCCTTGGAAAAGCGGAGATTCGGGCAGGCCTTCTGCTCGCGTGCGCGGCTATTTCTGTGCTGCTCCCGAAGCCCGCCGCCGCTTGGGGGCGTAACGCCCACAAGCTGGTCGTCAATCAAGCCATCGACACCTTGCCTCAAGACATTCGTGGTTTCTTTGAATCCTACCGCGGGATTCTCCTCTTGCACGTCATCGATCCGCTGGATGCCGTCGCAAAAACTCCCGCCGAGAAGCGCAATAACCATCTTTATCTCGACAAGTACGGCCGCTTCCCCTTCGATGCCCTGCCTCGCAGTTACAAAGCGGCCGTGGCCAAATACGGAAAATCAAAGCTGGAGGCCAATGGTGTTCTGCCCTGGGAGATTGGGGTTTACAGCCAGAAGCTTACCGAGGATATGAAGACCGGCCACTGGGACGAAGCCAAACTCGACGCCGCGATCCTCGCGAACTACGTTGCCGAGGCTCACGACCCCTTCAGCACCACGGAAGATTTTGACGGCAAACTGACCGCGCAGGCGGGTGTCAACGAACGATTTGGGACCGGCCTCATCGATCGTTATTCTTCCTTCTTCCCCATGCGCCCAAGCGACGCCTCCTTCATCAACGATCCGACGGATCACGCCTTCGAAGTCTGCCTCGCCTCGCACAGTTGGCTCGAAACGATTCTCCTTGCGGACCGCAATGCCTACATCGCGGGAAAATCGTATGCTTACAACGACGAATACTACGATCGTTTTTATAACCAGGCAGCTGCCATATTGATTCGCCAACTTTCCGAAGCGTCCACCGATGTCGGCTCGTTTTGGCTGACCGCGTGGATTAACGCCGGCCGGCCGCAGCTGCCTCACTGACATCCCAAGGATGAATTCGTCCCTCCTTCCGGCCAGCATCACTTCCCTTCCCAAGGCTGAATTGCATCTTCATCTCGAAGGATCCATTCAACCGGCAACAGTGTGCGCGTTGACGGCCCAACACAACATCCTGCTAACGGAAGACGAAGTTCGCCGCCGTTACACCTATCGCGATTTCATCGGTTTTATCGACGCTTTCAAATGGGTCACCTCTTTTCTGCGCGAGCCTCGCGACTATGGGCTCATAGCACGAGACTTGAGCGAGCATCTGCTGACCCAAGACGTGGTGTACGCCGAAGTCACTCTTTCCATCGGTGTGATGCTTCTCCGCAAGCAACGGCCCGAGGCCAATTTCGAAGCCATCTTACAGGCCACGGAATCGTTTGAAAAAAAAGGGCTCCGCATAAACTGGGTTTTCGATGCCGCGCGGCAGTTCGGCGCCGAGGCGGCCATGGACGTCGTAAACGCCGCCAAGCTCTGCCAGTCCAAAGCAATCGTGGCGTTTGGCATTGGCGGGGACGAAATGAGCGTCGCCACTCACGAATTTCGCCCCGTCTATGAACGAGCCGCCAACAATGGTCTTCATCTTTTAATGCACGCGGGAGAGGTTGGCGGCCCGGAAAAAATTCGCGAGGCCATCGAGTTGCTTCATGTCGAGCGCATCGGACACGGCATTGCTGCAGCGCAGGATCCCGCGCTTATGGATTTCCTGGTGGATCGCCGCATTCCGCTCGAGATTTGCCCGCAGAGCAATATCCGCACTGGCGCGCTAGCCAAACAGTTGCGTCTCCCCGAAGCACGCATCGCAGACCATCCGTTGCCGCAGCTCTGGCGCCATGGCATCCCCATCGTCCTTTCCACGGATGACCCCGCAATGTTTCATACGACGCTGCAAGCCGAATACGAAAGCGCCGCTCAAATGGGCATGAACGGAACGGAACTCGCCCAACTGGCGGACATGAGTTTCGAACACGCCTTCCTCTCAGAAGCCGGCAAGTTCTCCCTCAGAAAATCCCGCAATTCTTGATCCCGCGCTGACCCGCTGCCCTAATCCGGTCGTGCGCTTCCATCGAACGCTCCCTCGCCGCCCGCAATGTTATACTTAGCCCATGAAAGCACACGTTTGGGTCATGCCGAAGCGCACAGTACTCGATCCTCAGGGACAAACAATCCAGCATGCGCTCACCGGGCTGGGCTACGCCTCGGTCAAAGACGTTCGCCAAGGCAAGTTCTTCGTCCTCAATGTCGAAGGCTTGACCCGCGACGAAGCCCTGAAGCAGGTTGAGCACATCTCAAAAGAAGTGCTCACCAACCCTGTGATTGAAGAATCTCGCTTCGAAATCGTGGAGTGAGTGCGGCGCGCTATGATTCACCACCGCAACTCTACGTCGCCGTCGTCCGATGTCCGGCCGTTTCTGCTTTTAGCCTGCGCCGTCCTTTTCTCGTCGCTCTCCGCGTACGGATGCAACAGCCATGCCCACACATCCGACTCGCGCCTGCAAAAGATCGACGAGATGCTCAACACCCAGCTTCCTCCAGGCACGCCGAGGTCGCGCGTCGAATTCTTCCTCAGTTCGCGCGGCTATAGCATCGAGCATTCCTCCGACAAAGGCTCTCTGGTCGCCATGGTGCGCCATGTGGACACCGACAATCTTCAGCCCGCCACGGCGCGCGTCACCTTCCGCTTCGATTCCAATGAAAAGCTGCTCTCCTACGACCTGCAGTCGGCGCCGGATGCTCCCCTGCGTCCCTGAGGTACCTTGACGCCTTTCGCCACATCCCCGCGATGAACCCACTAACACGTCGCAAGTCCGTGCTAGTCTAACCAAACAGATTCCCAGGAGATCCCGTGCATGTGCGGAATTGTCGGTTACATTGGGCCGAAGAAGGTAGTGCCTGTCATCATCGAAGGCCTGCGAAAGCTGGAGTATCGCGGTTACGATTCCGCAGGCATCGCGGTCGTCAAGAAAGATGGAAGGCTCGAAATCCGCCGCGCCGCGGGCAAGCTCCGCAATCTCGAGGAAGTCATTCAGAAATCGCCCATTGAAGGAACCTACGGCATCGGCCACACCCGCTGGGCCACGCACGGCCGCCCCACGGAAGAGAATGCGCACCCGCACCGTGACTGCACCGGCCAAATTGTCGTCGTCCACAATGGAATCATCGAAAATTATCTCGAGCTGAAGGAACAACTCCAGCGTGAGGGCCACAAGTTCGTTACCGAGACGGACACAGAAGTCGTCGCTCATCTCGTCGAAAAAAACTCGCAAGGCGGCGCCCCGCTCGAAGACGCCGTTCGCAAGTCTCTCAAGGAGCTCCGCGGTATCTACTCCCTGGTTTTTCTGTCAGCACGCGATCCGCACAAAATCGTCGCGGCGCGTATTGGTCCTCCTTCGGTAATCGGGTTGGGTGACGGTGAGTATTTTGTCGCGAGCGATATCCCTGCGCTGCTCGAACACACTCGCCAAATCTTCTTTCTGGCGGATGGCGATATCGTCGTTCTCACGCAAAAAGGCGTCCGTGTGATGGGCCACGACGGCCGCCCGGTCGATCGCCCAGCGCATCATGTAGCCTGGGATCCGATCATGGCCGAAAAGGGCGGCTACAAGCATTTCATGCAAAAAGAGATTTTCGAGCAGCCTCGCGCAGTGCGCGACACTCTGCTCGGCCGCATCTCGCAAGACACAGGGAAGATTTTCTTGGACGAGATGCAAATCTCCGAACAGCAGTTCCGCGATTTCCAGCAAGTGCGCATCGTCGCGTGCGGAACGAGCTGGCACTCCGCCCTGGCCGGGAAATTCATGATCGAACGGCTAGCCCGCCTGCAAGTCGAAGTCGACTACGGCAGCGAATTCCGTTATCGCGATCCCATCTTGGACTCGAAAACGCTGACCGTGTGCATCAGCCAGTCCGGCGAAACCGCGGACACTTTGGCGGCGCAGCGCGAGGCGAAGCTCAAAGGCTCGCCGACTCTCGCCATCTGCAACGTCATGGGCTCGATGATCACTCGCGAGGCCGCGGGAACCATTATCACGCACGCCGGCCCCGAAATCGGTGTGGCCTCAACCAAGGCCTTCAGCGCGCAACTGGCCGCGCTCCTGCTCCTAGCTTCTTACCTCGGACAAAGTCGCGGAAAGCTCGCCCCGGCTGCCGCCGTTAAGCTCATGCAGGAATTCACGCGCATCCCTCACAAGATGGAGACGATTTTACAAGCCGACGAGTCCGGCTTTTACGAGAACCTGGCCCGCCAGTTTTTTCGCTATACCGATTTTCTCTTTCTCGGCCGCGGCATTCACTACCCCATCGCCCTTGAAGGCGCGCTGAAGCTCAAAGAAATCTCCTACATACACGCCGAAGGCTATCCCGCCGGCGAAATGAAACACGGCCCCAACGCGCTCATCGATGAAAATCTTCCCGTCGTCGTCCTTGCCACTCGCGACGAC
>DATDHE010000108.1:0-2115 GCA_036521695.1 Candidatus Acidiferrum sp.
AGCTTGCAATCGTCTCCAGCCCACGACCGCCCCAGGTGGCGGACCAAGACCTCGAGCCTCCGATGACCGTGAAAGAAGCGGCGAAATTTCTTGGAGTGAGTCCCCAGACTGTGTATCTTTGGGTTGAACGAAAGCAGATTCCCCATCTCCGCGTAATGGGTCGAAACATCCGGTTTTTCAAATCGGATCTCGAGCCGTTCCGCGCTTCATTCCGACAGGAGATGGCGAATGTCTAAACCACAAAAGCAGGACGGGGTTGTCTATTCTCGCAACGATGGAAAGATTCTCTGGATTCGTTACCGTGATCGAAACGGGAAACGCTGCAGAGAATCCACCGGAACCAAGGACTGGCAGGAAGCCAACCGCAAGCTTCGGGAACGGCTGCAGGCTAGAGACGGCAATCTTTTAGAGGCAATTCGGAAAGGAGAGGCTCTCGATTTTGAAGAATGGGTGGGTTCGTTTCTCGAGAATTATTCGAGTCCGCCCATCCGGGCGGCCAAGACTCACGAGGCGAACCTGCGCTGTGCACCCCATCTGAAGGCCGCCTTTCCGGGCAGAAAACTGGTGGATATCACGGCCGATGCGATCGAAGACTATCTTCGTAGTCGTCTTCGCCAGCGAGTTCGCGTCAAGCTGGCTAACGGCTACCGGGAAAAGGGCATCCTGAAGTCGAGCACGGTGCACCAGGAGTTTCGGGTGCTCCGTCGCATGTTGAACGTGGCGGTTCGGAAAAAGCTGCTCCCGAGTATTTGCGCAACGTTGTGAGGATCATTACCGAAACAGGGTTGCGGGTCTATAAGGAGCTTATGCCGATGAAAAAAGAGCAGCTTGATGTCACGAACGCGATGGTTTGGATTCCGGATTCCAAGACTCCGAACGGAGTGGCCGAGGTACCGTTGACACCTATGGCCCTCGAAGCATTTCGCGGTCAGCTGCGATTATCACCCTGCAGTCCGTATCTGTTTCCCAGCGATGAGAACCCGAGCGGACATCAACGAACGCTGAAAACCTCCTGGCATGCCACCTTGCGGCGTGCCAAGGTGCCGTACTTCCGCATCTACGATCTTCGCTCGACCTACGCCACCCGGCTCAGCGCCGGAGGCGTAGCGGACGAGTGGGTAACACAAATGCTTCGCCAGGGAGACGCGCAAGTCTTCAAGAAGTATTCGCAGATGAAGTTGCAGATGAAGCGCGAAGCTCTGGAGAAACTCAACCGCCGCGCCAACGAAATGCCTGCTGAAAAAGCGGGTGATCGAATTGGCACGGTCACCGTGCAGTGAGCGCGATAATGGCACGGTTTTGGAACGGTCGAGGCCAGAAATCATGGTTCGGAGTGGAAACAAAAGTGGAAAGTACTTTAGAATCAATTGTGCTGATCATGTCGGGGCGTAGCGCAGCCTGGTAGCGCACCTGCCTTGGGCGCAGGGGGTCCGCGGTTCAAATCCGCGCGCCCCGACCAATTACTTCTTTCTTTTCAGTTCACAGCGCCCGACGTGGATTGATCCAACTCTGTAACTTGGGTCCATTTGGGTCCAAATACCAACCGCTCGACACTCTCCACCGCGCGGCGCTGCTCTTCCGGGATCGCGTGCAGGTAAATCTCGCGCGTGATTTCCGGAGCGGAGTGTCCGAGCAGGGATTGCATCGTCCCTACCGGCGTTCCCACACCATCGAGCATCGTTGCGTAGCTGTGCCTCAGCAGATGCCACGTCACACCCGTAAGCCCAAGCTTCTTCGCTGCGGGCTTCACATGTTTGCGCAGGAGATTACGCCGGTCGAGCGGCAATCCCTCACGCGTGGCAAATACCAGGGAAGTTGAGTCGGCAAGGGCAGGGCGGACGCGTTCTAAAATCTCCGCCGTTTCCTTTCCGATTGGAATAGTCCTCACACTGCGCTTCGTCTTGGGTTTATCGAAGTGGCCTTCATACACCGTTTCACACACACGGAGCATTCGGGCCTTTACGTCGATGTTCCCCCAGCGTAATGCAAGCAACTCTCCCACACGCAAACCCGTGAGCACGAGCAGCAACATGATTGAACGCGTCGGATCATCCAGCAAAGCAGCCAGGTCCCGTATCTGAGAGACGGCGAGTACCACTCGCTGCGGGCCGTACT
>DATDHE010000109.1:0-5425 GCA_036521695.1 Candidatus Acidiferrum sp.
ATCGAAGCTTGCCGCCTCGGATGGTCATCCGATGATTTCCGCACTTCCACTCTGACTCTCTCGTAAGTTTTCTCTGTCTCGCTCTGGCACGGAAATACGATTCATGCTGACAAACCGAACGCGCTACGCACTGCGGAATTGCGGCATTTTTTGCTCATCCGTGTAACTTTCGCGCGGCAGATGACTCCTATTGCCCGTGAGAGTTGAGCGCTTCAGGGTGCTCATCGAAAACAAAACCGAAAGGAGAAATCATCATGGTTTGCAAGATCAGGACAGTGTTGGCAATCGCTGCGCTGGCATTCATATTCGGATTGCACCCGCCGGCGCACGCGCAAGACAGCAACGCGAAGACTCTGGAAACCGGCACCTTCCACGGGAAAGTTCACAGCACTTCAGGCCGTGCAACGATCTACCAGGAGAAAGACGGGAGGCTGATTCTTCGGTTGACAAACTTCAAGACATCGAACGGGCCCGATGTACATGTGATTTTGATCGCGGCCACGGACGCGGACGACGACGCCAATTTCCTCAAGAGCAACACGGAGCGGGTGGAGCTGGGCAAGCTGAAGGGGAACGAAGGCGACCAGAACTACGCCATCCCGAGCGGCACGGATCTGAGCAAGTTCCAGACCGTTTCGATCTATTGCGAACGGTTCAACGCGAATTTCGGCGCCGCGCCTCTTGAGAAATTCTAAGACTCACATATTCATTCCGATTGAGTCGGGCAGGTTCACCTGCCCGATTCGCGGATTGGACGGAGAAAATCATGGATTCACGTATACGTTCTTGGTTCTCGCGCCGGAAGTGGGTATTGCTCGCGGTGGGTCTTCCGGTGCTCATCGGTGCCTGGTGGGCCTTCCGGCCGGAAAAACTGTGGATCAACCAAAAGGTGAATGAACCGGCCCCGTTCGCTTCAAGCACCGACCCTCAGCCGCTTTATACCGGCCGCCTCGAAGGGAAAGCTCACCAGACGAGCGGGCGAGCAACGATCTACAAAACGGCCGACGGCAAGGAATATCTACGCCTGACGGACTTCTCGACCTCCAACGGTCCGGATGTTCACGTCCTTCTGGCGCGAAGCGATGACGAAAACCTCAAGCAAGAAATTGTGAAGGGGCAGGTAGATAGAGTGGAGCTCGGGCTATTAAAAGGAAATCAAGGAGATCAGAACTACGATATTCCTGCATCTGTTGACTTACAGAAATACGACGCGGCGGTTATCTATTGCGAGCGATTTCATGCCGTATTCGGTGTCGCTAGACTCGAACAATTCTGACGCACACTTCGTTTCCAGTAAATTTGGCACAGGTGTTTAAAGGAGGTCCCACGAAGGCCGATGACAACTCCGCAGCAGCCGCGAGCGTTCCGAAGCGACGAGGAGATGGTCCGGGATTAAATGCAGCGCCCACCAGCAAATCTCACCAGTAAATTCACCCAACAAGGAGAAGACTTTATGAGTGACAGGACTTCGCAGACAGCAACAAAGCGCGCAGAGGCCCATTACACAGCGCCTCCAACGATCCACTGGGTCGAAGCCGATGGCGCCCGAGTGTTTTATCGGGCTGCCGGTGATTCGACCGCCCCCGTTGTTCTCCTTTTACATGGATTCCCGGCCTCATCGTTCATGTTCCGCGAACTCATTCCGCGCCTCGCAACTGATTACCGCGTGATCGCTCCGGACCTCCCCGGTTTCGGGTTTACCGAGGTTCCGGCCGAACGAAAATATGTTTACTCGTTCGACGGATTGGCGTTGACCATAGAGGCCTTCACGCAAGCACTGAAAATCAACCGCTATGCCATTTATGTATTCGATTATGGCGCGCCAACAGGTCTCCGCTTGGCGATGGCTCACCCCGAACGAGTCACAGCGATCGTTTCGCAAAACGGAAATGCGTACGAGGAAGGTCTTGGCGACGCCTGGGGCCCGATTCGCAAATACTGGGCTGAACCCACTGCAGAAAACCGCGACGTCATCCGCAAGAATGTTTTGACACTGGAGGGAACGCGCTGGCAGTACACGCACGGCGTGGCCAATCCAGACAGCGTCCCGCCAGAGTCGTACACATTGGATACAGCTCTGCTCGAACGGTCAGGGAACAAAGAGATTCAGCTCGATTTGTTTCTGGATTATGCGTCGAACGTAAAGCTCTATCCGAAATTCCAGGAATATTTCCGCAAATCGAAGCCGCCTTTGCTCGCGATCTGGGGCAAGAACGATCCCTTTTTCATTCCCGCTGGAGCAGAGGCGTTCCGGAAAGACCTGCCGAACGCGAAGGTTCAGTTCCTTGATACCGGACATTTTGCGATAGAGACACACGTTGTCGAAATCGCATCTGCGATGAAGGACTTCATCGAGACGAACGGTGTGACGCACCAGAGCGGAGAAAGTACGGCCGCACGATGAGTTCTTTTCTGAGAACGCGACAATCGTCGGGTGGTCAATGAGAAGGGTTGTTGTTTGTTCATTTTTCAGAAAAGGGTGAATGGAACGAGGGAGAAGATATGGAACGCCGAAGGTTTCTCGGGGCGGCCGCAGCCGCATCCTTGGGTCTCGTGCTCGAAGGATCTTTCTCCGATTTTGGACAAGCGCAAAACGCCGCACGAGCTAATGCAAGTGTGCCTAAGCGGGCCGCCAACAGGAACGAATTTCCCGAGAACTCGACAATCGTTTTGGTGCATGCGGCGTGGGCTGATGGCGCTTGTTGGAGCAACATTATCCTCCCACTGGAGCGTCGCGGTCTCAAAGTGATCTGTGCACCAATCCCACTCACGTCTTTAACCAACGACGCTACTGCTTTGAATTGGACACTGGAACGGACCAGCGGTCCAGTGGTTCTGGTGGGACACGCCTATTCGGGCGCTGTGATCGCCGCGGTGAACGAAGTGCGGGTCAAGTCGCTAGTCTATGTCGCGGCGCTCGCGCCGGACGAGGGCGAGACCGTTGCGAAGGTCTTCTATCGCGATACACCGAGTCCAGAAGCACCCACGATGGTTCCCGATTCCCACGGCTTTGTATGGATGCCCGAGGATGCGTTTCGTCGGGCGCTCGCACAAAAGGCGTCGCCCGGCCAGGCAAAGATCGCTGCCTCCGTGCAACGGCCGATTTCGGTTCAGCGCATTCAAGAACCAGCGCCCACGCCGCTCTGGAAATCAAAGCCGTCGTGGTACTTGGTTGCTGGAGAAGATCGCATGATCAACCCGAAGACGCAGCATTTCATGGCCGCTCGGATGGGTGCGACAGTGAGGCCCCATCCTGTGGACCATACACCCATGTATGCGGCGCCGGCGCTGGTGGTGGTCGACGTGATTCTGGAAGCTGCGCGAAAGACTCTTTCGCAATAACGCCTTCGCCTGCGAACTGAATTGCTGATCGAAGGCTTTTGCCGAGAATTATCGCCCTGGACCCGGAATTTAACTCCATGCCTTGGGGGATGAATGGAAATCGCAACAAGGAGTCGGAGCGAGGAAGAAATATTGGAACGCCGCAGCTTTCTTGATGCGCTCGCCGGCGCATCTCTAGGAGTCCTGTCGGAGGGCATTTTCAGTGAGCTTGCGAGAGCACAATACACGGCACAAGCTGGCGCGACCTCGACTGATCAAATTTCTTTCGAGACTTCTCAGGTCGAAGTTTCAGGCAACACAATTTTTCTGCGTCGCTATGGAAAAGGACCGGCCATTCTGCTGGTCCATGGCTTCCCGCGCACCAGTTTGATGTGGAGATTCCTCGCGCCGAAGCTTGCTGAGCACCACACCGTGGTCTGCGTAGACCTGCGGGCCTACGGCGGCAGCGGGATCCCCGCTTCAACCGACGACCACTTTCCCTATTCAAAGCGAGCAATGGCAAAGGAACTGGTTGAGGTGATGGACAAGCTTGGTTTTCCGACCTTCACGCTGATCGGACACGATCGCGGGGGGCGCGTCTCCTACCGCCTAGCTTTGGACCATCCCAAGAATGTCGAGCGTCTTGCTGTCTTCGATGTGATTCCGATTCTCGAAGCATGGAGCCGGACTGACGCGCGCTTCGCCCAGACCTACTGGCCGTGGATCTTGCTCTCGCAACAATCCCCGCTCCCGGAGAGCTATTTACTCGGCGCGCCCAAAGCCGTCTTCGATAACCCCTTCGGGCACGGTTCCTTCGGAACAGAGATTCTCGACGAATATGTCTCGACTTACCGCGATCCGGCGCGGGTTCATGGAATCTGCGAGGAGTATCGAGCCGCGGCAACGATGGATGTCGAACACGATCGAGCCGATAAGGACGCGTCGAGACGAATCGAATGCCCAATGCTGCATCTCTGGGCCAAGGATGGTCCGCTCGACACTTTCTACGCAAAAGACGGTGGTCCGCTCGGCATTTGGCGGCAATGGGCGCCGCGCGCGCAAGGACAGCGAATGAGGGGCGGCCACTTTTTCCCGGAGGAGAATCCTGACGACACCGCCGTTCTCGTCAAACAGTTCCTCTCTGCCTGAGAGAGCAATCGTCGATTTCCTTGGAGTGCCCGTTTCGAAGGAGACCGCTGAACGTCTCGGTTTGACCGTTGCCGCCGTCAAAGCACGGGTATTTCATGCAAGACGCTGGCTTCGGCGGCCACTTGAACGAAAATTCAAGCCGACAAGAAAAGGCTCTCTGATTGAGGTGTAAAATACGCAGTTAGCGAGGTGGCTTTCAGAAGCAAACTCACACTTCGTGCGTCGCATCGAAGCGATGAAGCTTGATGGACATCGCGGGATTCGTCTTGCCTTGAACTTTTTCCATGACCACACCCTACATGCCTCCGAGTATTGATGAATACCTGCGCAAGCGGCTTATGCCCGTGGAGGGTGCGATCCCGCATGTGCAGGGCATCGAGATGTACGGTAGCTCCATTCCCGCAGGAACGGTCGGCGGCGATCTGTTTGAGTACATAAACTTTCAACAACGCTACGACATTGATGCGCGCATTCAGAGGGCCTTGGAGCGATCGCACGAGTATCTCGAGCCCCTGCCGGTAGGGGTGCTGCCGCGCAATTCGGTGGACGATCATGTGGAATGGCTGAAATCAAGGTCGGGCAACAAATCGGAACTGGAGAGAGAGTACAGAGCCGCACGAAGTTCGGAGCAGGTACGGGTCGCCGAAGATCTGCGCGAGTTGTACAGCACTGCGGGAGTCCTGCTGGTCGACGCCCAAGGGCATGGAATCATTTCAGCGAAAATCGCGTCCACGGTCCACGACACGTTTCATGCACTCATGCTTTCAGAACTCGATCACCGAGGAAAAACAACACCAGAGTTATTTGAGAGGATAAACCTGCGGCTGGCACTGTCGGTCACGGCCCGCAATGCGCTCGGCAGGAGTGAGCAAGAGAACGCCCAGGAGATCGCGACTATGCTTTACGGTGAGGTGCACCCTTATGGGTACTTCCGATTCGTAAATTTCGGACATCC
>DATDHE010000110.1:0-14436 GCA_036521695.1 Candidatus Acidiferrum sp.
TGACCTTGATTCCTGGTGCGTCTTTTTTCCACCAAGCGGACGCGCATCTTATGACCCGCGGCGGCCATCTGGATGTCGCCGTGCTTGGCGGATTTCAAGTTTCCGAAAAAGGCGACCTTGCGAACTGGAAAATCCCCGGCGCAAAAGGTTCGGGCGGCATTGGCGGTGCGATGGATATCGCGGCGGGTGCGAAAAAGTTGATCGTTTGCATGGAGCACACCACCAAGGATGGCGCCCCAAAAATCGTCCGCCACTGCACCTATCCGCTGACGGGACTCGCCTGCGTCGACACCATTGTTACCGATCTTGCGGTGATCGACGTGAAGCCGGAAGGACTGGTGCTTCGCGAGATTGCGCCGGGATGGGGTATTGAAGAATTGCAGAAGCTCACCGGTGCGCCGCTCACGTCGGTGGGCCGGGCGTTGGAAATGCAATTTGATTGAGCGCTCGTGCGTTGTCCAGACCCTTGCAATTCGCAAACGGGGGCCAAAGCTGTGCGGTGCGCCATTCGCGTGCTAGAGTTTGAGTGTTTAGCGGCACAGAACAGAATCGTAAGGAGGCAGCCATGGCAGAAAACATTCCGGAAAAATACGTGGACTTACTAGAAAAGCCGGCATTCGGCAATCTCGGCACCATCATGAAAGACGGCAGCCCGCAAGTCACTCCCATCTGGGTCGATTACGACGGCAAGTACGTCCGATTTAATTCTGCGCTGGGCCGCGTGAAAGACAAAAATGTCCGGCGCGATCCGCGTGTTTCGGTTTCGCTGCAGGATCCGGCGAATCCCTATCGCTATCTCGAAATTCGCGGACGCGTCGTGGAGATTACGCAGAACGGCGCGGACGACCATATCAACAAACTATCGCAAAAATATCTCGGCAAGCCCGTCTATCCATTCCGCCAGCCCGGCGAAGTACGCGTCCTCTACAAGATCGAGCCAGAAAAAGTCAGCTCCATGGGATGAAGCAGGAATACTCAAGCGAAACTGCCTCTCGCGCGCCGGTAATCGCCCCACGGTGTCGCCAGCACCCCCTCAAACTTCACGGAAATTGGTCCTGGATGCTCGCGATATGCGGCCTTAAGCTTTTCGTAAGCTGCAATCGAGTTCAGGACCATGTCGCCCCATGTCGCCCTTGTAGGCCGTGCCCACAAGCACGCAACCCTGAACATGCTTCGGATAATTCCCAACATGGGAACGTTTTGCCTATTGCCGGGGACAGCCAGCAGTTCGATTCTCCACTTATCCTTGTGGTCGAAGCGCAGATGGGCGCGATACTCACCCGGCGGAACGCAACTCTTGTTCTTTTCATTCCCGAGCCAGGCGAGCTCCAGTGTGTAACACAAGAAAGCTCCGTTGACACGCAACTCACCGACGATCCCCCCCGCAAAACTATGCTTCCTATCGATGACAAGCTGAAATCCGCGAGCTAGAAGGTAAGCGGGAATTTGGGGCGGCTCAAATGTGGAGAATGGGTTCTCCCGGTCGAACACGCACGAACAACTTCAGTATTTCCGCCCTGATGGGATTCTTCGTTTCTAGAACTCAAGCGTCCCCGGGTGCTCCGGCGCGTGAAACAGGCTTAAGGCTATGATTGTCCGGGATTTGCGTTCTTACTTTGATCACGAATGCTCCGCTTCGCGAAGGGTCCGCTCCGTACTGGAAGAGATTGTGATATTGGGATTCGTGCTTTCCAAAATAGATCTCGCCGTTGTTTGGGCGGATAAGCCCTCTCTCGCAATCGTCAAAATACTGTCACCCGTCGTCCGTGATAGAGCTCCTGGAAAACCATTTGACGACTCTCCGTACAAGAGCAGAATCCAAACAATAGTGTCAATACGGCTCGAACCGTTTCTCGCTAAAATTCATGGACTTTGCTAAACCGCGATCACGTTACAGACGCGCGGCGACGCGCGCGGCGATGTGCCCGTCGGGTGTGCGGAAAATTAGCACGAGGCTGTCCGTAAGGGGAACACCCGCCCCGGGAATACCGAATTCGTAGGACCATAGATACCGCCTGGGCAATTCCGCCGCAAGCTCGGTTGCGTAAGGGGCGATGGGTTCGACGGAAAAGTGCACGATCGCTATTTTGCCTGCCGGGCGCAGATCCACGCCGTGCTTCCAGTACAGACTAAGTTTCAGGGAACTCATCGTTTCTTTCGTGAGATAGACGCCAGTACCAACAGGCTGCAGTCCAGTCGAGCATGGCTGATCACGGATGGTCAGCGCTAGCAGGACTTTGTCGGGGAACTGTGTGACTTCGTTTGCGCCGAGCCGAAAAATAGTTCCGTCATCGCTGTCGTAGGACTTCAGCTCGTTGAAGAATCCCGCGGAGGTAACGCGGCCGTTGATGCGGAAGCAGGGGCCGTTGGGGATGCCGCCATCGCCAATGAGAAAGACGCCGCCGTAATAATTCTCAATCTTGGGATCCGGAGGTTTTGCGTGCTTGGACTTTTTTTGCGATGGAGCGTTTTGCGACTGAGTGCCAGCGGGGAGGCAGAAAAATAATCCGGCGAGGACCAGAC
This sequence comes from Candidatus Acidiferrum sp., assembly GCA_036521695.1. Classification (GTDB taxonomy): domain Bacteria; phylum Acidobacteriota; class Terriglobia; order Acidiferrales; family UBA7541; genus Acidiferrum. The sequence goes on from DATDHE010000110.1 coordinate 2,524, forward strand.
AAAAGATTCGTGTAATGGTCGAGCGCATAGCTGGCATCCAACGCCGTCATTTTACTCCCGCAGACTGAGCCTTGAGAAGGAAGGTGATGCCGTCGGTCGTGTAGGTGGCTTTGCCGCCTTCGAGGGGCTTGGCTTCGACGTTTCCGGCGCGGACGGCTTCGATCGCAGTGACAAGCCTGGGCAGCACGGATGGATCGGCTACGGGGACGTTGTGCGCACCGAGGATGAGTTTCACTTGCGGTGCGAGGTCGGCGAGCCATCTTACGGATGCGACATAGGCGTCGAGATTTGTTTCCGGGCGATAGAGCCAGATGGGCGCGGGGTAGTAGGTGTCGCCCGTGAAGAGCAGGCCGTTGGCGCGGTCGATGAGGCAGATGGCGTCGGGCGTGTGGCCGGGAGTCGAAATGATTTCCAGCGTGCGGCCGCCGAGATTAATTTTGAAGCCGTTTTTCACGAAGAGCGAGACGTGCCACGGCTTAGTGGCGTACGTCTTTGGGTCGAAACCTTTTGGCAGATTGCCGCAGATCATGCCGGGGGCAAGCTCTTCTTGTGCGTCGTCGCGGGAGCCCTTGGCGTTCTGGCGCGTGAACGCTGTGTCCATCCCGTAGACAAACGTGAAAAGGGAATTGCCGCCGACGTGGTCGTTGTGCGTGTGGGAGTTCAGGACGACGACGGGGCGGCTCGTCAATTGCGTGACGACTTTGCGGATGTTGGCGATGCCCATGCCGGTGTCGAAGAGGAGCGCTTGCTTGGTGCCGACGATGAGATAGGAGATGACTTCTTCAGCTTGGTGCGGCTCGTAAATGGCGAACACACCGGGCGAGACTTTGTAGACTTCAAACCATGGCTCGTTCGGGAGAACGCGTTCGAGCGTTTTGTATTCGGAGCGCGGGAGAGCTTTGCACCAGTCCGGGCTGATGGTTTGCGGGAGAGAAGAAAAGGAAAGAGAACTACGTATCGCAGAGTTCACTGAGTTCGGAGCGGAGTGGTCACCGAGAATGCGTGGTGCGGCAGCGACTTGCGCTGTCAGGGCAGATGTGAGAACGAGGGAGGCGAACTTCATTTCGAGGCACCAGAAACGAAGATGTATTTAGGAATCATCATGTGAACGCCTTTGTTGCCGTCGACTAGTTCGGTGATGTGCAGGTCGGCGGCGACGCTTGCGAGCATGTACGCGTCGTCACGCGAAAGATGCTTTTCGGTGACGAGGAAATCGATCATCTCGCGGACCGCGAGCGTGGCGCAGGCGTTCAGGTCGTCGTTGAAGCCCATGGTGATGTAGTGCGTGGGCGTTTCGGCACGCGGCCACTTCAGGTGCATGTCCTTGCGCACGATGAATTGAAATGTGCCGACGAGCGAAGTTTCGAGCGCGGTGATGTCCACTTCGCCGTCGCCCTGTCCGGCGTGGCCGTCGCCGACTTCAAAGAGCGCGCCGGGCGCGTGCACTGGAATGTAGAGCGTCGTGCCCGAGACGAGGTCCTTGTTATCGAGATTGCCCGCCATAATCCACGGCGGCGCGCTGTTGAAGCGGCCCGCGCTTTCCGGCGGCGCGTCGCCCATGCTGCCGAAAAAGGGATGCAGCGGAATCTCGATGCCCGGCGCGAATTTCGCGATCATGCGCTTTTCGTCCAGCGGAATGACTTTCATTTTCGCGTAAGGAAAATCGTCAGGGATGTAGCCGCGGCCCGGCCCGAAGGCGTTGTACGCATACGGAATCGCCAGCTTGATCGCCAGAATTTTCACTTCCAGAACGTCGCCCGGTTGCGCGTCCTCAATGTAAATCGGCCCCGTCAAAATGTGCCCGCCCGGCCCTTTGTCTTTCACCTGGTCGGTAATGTCGCGCAGCGATTGCTCCACCTGCTCCGGCGGCAACCCCGCATCCTCCAACCGCTTCGGGCTGTTCGTAATCAGCGTCTGAATCTCCACCCGGTCGCCGGACTTGATGCGCAACACCGGCGTCGCCTTCGCATCGTAATATCCCCAAGCCACCGTCTTCGGCGTCGCCTTCAGGGTGTATGAGGTCTGCGCGCGACCCGGAGAAGTGACAAGCAAGAGAATTGAAGCCGCTACGAAAATTTTAATAAGTTTCTTGCCAACTTCTTCGGACATTCTCGCTCCTCTTCTCTCAGAGACTGGCAACGTGCCTGATGATTTCCAGGCCTCTCTATCTCGATGAGTATCAATTTCTTGCGATCGTTCGGGATCACGAATCAGCCACATACTGCGATAAAACCGGCTTCTTTGCCATAATCTGCTGAGGCGAGAACTGATTAAAGAAGATTGGGTGCGCTTCAAGAAAATTCTGCATGTCTTCTTCTGGCGTCACTTTGTCAATCAGCTCGTTTAATTGTCGACAATATTCCTCGAGTGTAGTTTTCTCGTATAGCCTGACGAAATAACCGGGCAATTTATCTTGGGCGGTGATCTTCCTCAGAAGCAGGCCGTGGAGTCCAGTTTTTAGGTGGTGCAGGCTGAACGATAACTTTCCGCACGCGCAGGTAAAGCTCTCGCTAAGGTTTTGCGACCAGGTCCAACCCTCAGATTCCGAATGAAGGCTTCTCTCCAATCCTGCGTAGGTGCGAAGCTCCCCGTGACACTCAGTGCACTTATAGCGGGCTCGTATCCACTTCGCCGCGAGAGGATCGCTTTTGATCGCGGTCACTTGCTCCGCAGTAAAAGAGGGTAGAGTCGCGTGAATTAGGCCCAAGTCCTCCAGATATTGTCGGTGCCCGTCATGGGCCAAGTACACTCGATATTGATCTGGCTTGAGGACTAGGGTTTTAGCCGGTTGTGCAATTACCGTGAACCAGCCGGGAACATGATTTCCCTGCTCGATTTGTTTTAGTTCCCTCCCTGTGTATTCGGCCGACGGGGCGGAGGCCAACGTCATCGTTGTTTCAAAGGCCTTTACACCAGCGGGATCATAAAACTCTAGAGTGAAACTCTCTCCGACCCGAATGTCGTAGAAGGCAAGCGCGACAAGGTGGTTGCTCAGGTCTAGCGGGAAGATATGTGATACGCGGTTGGCTGAGAATCCGAGGATATTTGTATGCCAGAGCGCGGACGGGCCATTTTGAATTAGCGCGGCCCGCTCACACCAGCCGAGAAGGGCAATGCGCGGTGCAGAAGCTCCTTGTGCTGTCGGCCTGCTCTTGATAGCAAACTTTTCCTCGGTCTCAACCTCGGTTCGATCTGTTATTTCGCCTTGCATCTGACCAATCCTCATGGGTGCGTCATGTCCTCGGGTTTGACGAGGGCGTCGAATTCTTCGGCGCTTACGAAGCCGAGTTTGATGGCGGCTTCGCGGAGGCTGATGTGGGAGTGATGGGCGGCTTTGGCGACTTGGGCGGCGGCATCGTAGCCGATTTTGGGGGCTAGGCCGGTGACTAGCATCAGGGAATTGTGGACGTAGTGATCGATTTGGTCGCGGTTGACTTCGATGCCGCTAACGCAGTGATCCACGAAGCTGTTCATGGCGTCGGCCAGGAGTTCGACGGAGTGGAGATAGTTGAAGATGATGACGGGCTTGAAGACGTTGAGCTCGAAATTGCCTTGCGAGCCGGCGAAACCGATGGCTGCGTCGTTGCCCATGACTTGCACGGCGACCATGGTAAGCGCTTCGGCCTGCGTGGGATTCACCTTGCCCGGCATGATGCTGGAGCCTGGCTCGTTTTCGGGGAGCGAGAGTTCACCGAGGCCGCAACGCGGGCCGGAAGCGAGCCAGCGAATGTCATTCGCGATTTTCATGAGCGAGGCGGCGAGCGTTTTTAGCGCGCCGCTGGCGAAGACCAGTTCGTCGTGGGCGCTGAGCGCGGCAAATTTATTGGGATGCGAGCGGAACGGCAAGCCGGTGAGCTCGGCGATTTTTTTCGCGGCGCGCTCGGCGAATTCGGGGTGAGCGTTGAGGCCGGTGCCCACGGCGGTGCCGCCGATAGCGAGGTCGTAGAGGCCATCGAGAGCCATCGCGATGCGGCCGCCGTCGCGGTCAAGCAAATTGACGTAGCCGGAAAATTCCTGGCCGACGGTGAGCGGCGTGGCGTCCTGCAAATGCGTGCGGCCGATTTTTACGATGTCGGCGAATTCCTTGGCTTTGGCGTCGAGCGCGTCGCGCAGTTTTTTTACAGCGGGCAGAAGTTTCTGCCGCGTTTCCGTGGCCGCGGCGATGTGCATCGCGGCAGGGAACGTATCGTTCGAGGATTGCGACATGTTTACATCGTCATTCGGGTGGATGGGCTTTTTGCTGCCCATCGCTCCGCCCACGATTTCGATGGCGCGGTTGGAAATGACTTCGTTGACGTTCATGTTGGTTTGCGTACCGCTGCCGGTTTGCCAGATGCGCAAGGGGAAATGTTTGTTGAGCTTACCGGCGATCACTTCGTCGGCGGCTTGCGTGATGAGCGCGGTTTTGTCGGCGGGGAGCTTGCCGAGGTCCTGGTTGACGAGCGCGGCGGCTTTTTTGAGGATTCCGAAGGCGCGGATCAGCTCGGGAGGCATAGTGTCCTTGCCGATGGCGAAGTGGATCAGTGACCGGGCGGTCTGCGCGCCGTAGTAGCGGTCGGCGGGCACATCAATCTTGCCCATCGAGTCGGACTCGGTGCGCGTCGGGATGTTAAAGGCGGTTTCGGCGATTTCAGACATAGTGGCTCCTGGATTTGAACGGGTAAATCTTACCTTGAAATGATGAGGAGCGAGTGAGTTGTGGGTGGTGAGTAGTGAATAGTGAAAGAGAGGAAGTGTGGGGATCGGCTTCCGCATGCGGGTTGAAGTCGCGACGGGTTGGAAATTATTTAATTAATAAGTGCTTAGAGGAGTTACAGGAGGCAGGTGCCAACTCGAACTGGCACGTGGTAAGAGCTGGGCGAGGAGGGGTGCGGCGTGCCGTGCCCCTCGGAAAATGCGATTACTCGTAGCGGAGGGCTTCCATGGGGTCGATGGAGGCGGCACGGCGTGCGGGGACAAAGCAGGCCAGGGCGGCGGCAGCGATTAAGATTAGGGTTACGCCGGCGAGGATCCACGGGTTGCGGGAACTCTCCATGACCCAGCGCGTCGATAGCTTGTTGAAGGCGATGCATAGGAGGAGCCCCGCGACGAGGCCGGCACCGACGTTGATGGCGGTGGAGGAGAAGACGATGTGGAAGACATGGGAGCTTCGGGCGCCGAGAGCCATGCGGATGCCAAATTCGTTGGTGCGAGTGGCGACACCGTAGGAGACCACGCTGTAAAGACCTACGGCGGCAAGAACCAAAGCAAGAACAGAAAAGATGGCGAAGAGCGTGGCTATAAATTTCTGCTGGGAGTATTCCTGAAGGTTGGTGATCCATGCTTCGAGATCGCGCACCTGCATGACTTGCTGTTCGCGATCGAGAGTAACGAGGCGGGCGCGGATGTCGTGAACAACGGAGAGGGGAGCGACGCGGGTGCGTACGAGGATTTGCGTGAACATGCGCATTTGGAGCGTGTAGGGAACGTAGATGGCGGGCTTGATGGGATTGCGGAGGCCGTCGTCGAGGACGTCGGCGACTACGCCAACGATTTGCAGCCAGCCGTCGGCTCCGGCAGCGGCGGGAGAGTAAGGCGGCTGGTCTTTCATGGCGGGAATGCGGATCTGGTGGCCGATGGCGTCGCCGTTCGGCCAATATTGGCGAGCCATCGTTTGGTTGATCACAGCGAGCGGGGCGGCGCGCATGGTTTCCGTGTGGTCCCACATGCGGCCTTGCGAGAGAGGGATGTGCAGAACGTCGAGATACTCGGGGCTGATGTAGTTGACGCGAGCTTCAGGCTTTTCGGACGCGGCACTGCCGAAGATTTCGAAGCGCGTGTCCCAGCCGTTGTCAGGTGGAGTGGCGTTGGTGGAAATGCCTGCGGAAACGATTTCGGGCATGGCGGCGATGGAGGCGCGAATTTGCTCGAAGTATTCGGAGCGGTCCTTCCAGGAGACGTGCGTGTTTTCGTGGATAGGGATGGGGACGGACATTGCAGTGTGAGGGTCGTAGCCGAGATCGGCTTTCAGAAGACGGAGGAATCCTTTGCCGGCGGCGCTGGCGGCGGAGAGGAGAAGCAGCGTGAGAGCTACTTGTGCGGCGACCATCACTCGGTGGGCGCGTTTCGCGTTGGCGCTGCCCATGACGCGGCGGCCGCTGCTTTGCATCAACCGGCCGATATCGGGGCGAGAGAGTTGGAGGGCAGGCGAGAGGCCAAAGAGAATCGCGGTGGCAAACGCCAGCCCGGCGCTGAATAGGAGAACGGGCAGGTTCATTTTGATGACGGATTCAGCGGGAATAGCGTTTTGCGGCAGCCAGGCAATGATGAGAGCGAGGCTTCTCCAGGCAAGGAGCACGCCCAACGAGGTGCCGGCGAGTGCGATGGCGAGAGATTCGGTGAGCAGTTGGCGGATCATGCGAGCGCGGTCTGCGCCAACGGCGGCGCGGACGGCGAGCTCCTGCTGACGCTCTGCGCCACGCGCGAGTAGCAGGATCGAAACGTTGCCGCAGCCGATCAGAAGCAAAGACGCGACTGCACCGAGCAGGAGATAGAGCGTTGGGCCGAGAGGCTTGGCGTAGAGCTCCGTGATGCTGCGGAGATTGGCTCGAAATTTCTCGGGGTAACGCTCGGGCGATTCTTTGGCGAACTGTTCGAGGTAAGGCTGAAGCTCGGCATTGGCTTGCGCGGTGGTCACGCCGGGGCGAAGTTTGATGGAGGCCCCGAAATAGATATGTGGGTCGCGCGTAACCTTGAGCGGAAGATACAAGTCGACATCAGCCCATCGGAAGCGCGGAGGCATAACTCCGACAATCTCATACGGCTTGTGAACGAGTTGTATCGTGCGCCCAACAACGTTCGGATCGCCCAAGTAATAGCGCTGCCAAAACTTGTAGCCGATAACCACGACGGGCTGAGCGTCCTGGCCGAAAGGCGCATCGGAGGGCATCAGCCAGCGGCCCATGAGGGCTTTGGTGCCCCAGTGGTTGGGGTCATCGGGGGAAAGGTAGGAAGTCCTGATGTCTTCGGGTAGGTCACCGTCGGTGGTCGTCAGATTCCAGCCGTCCATGGCGGCAATACTCTCGACGGACTTTGCATGGCGTAGTTGTTCGAGCTGGGAGCCGTTGAGCCCGGCGTAGCGATCGTGGCCAGCCAGGTCGAGCATGCTGAGCTCCATAAGGCGGTCAGAGCCGGGGTAGGGGAAGGGATCGATGAGAACGGCGTAAATTACGCTGAAGACGGCACTTGTGGCGGCAATGCCAAGAGCCAGGGAGAGAACGGCGGTGAGCGTGAAGGTGGGACGGCGGCGAAGTTCGCGCAAGCTGAAACGCAGGTCAAACAGCAAGGAGTGCATAGGAGCCTCTCATCATTGGACGATGGCGTTGCTGGACAGTTAGGAGACGCTGCGAGACGGAAATAGTTCCATGGGGAAAGAAATCTTCCAGAGGGAGCGGGGGACGACCTTAGGTGTGAAGAGTTAGGCGATTGGAAACATGCCCGATGCCTGCCGAAATGCAGGGGCGAGTGGGAACCGAAGGGTTGTGTATAATTGAAGCCTTGGGGAATTAGCGGAATTCATGCCAGAAGAGACAAAAACGGTAAGGGCTAGTGCGGAAGTGTTGCTGGAGCGGAAGCGGAGGTTCCGGCGGACGCGTGTGCGCGAGCTCAAGATGATCGCCAAGGCGCTGGCTTCCACAAAGCACCCCGTCTTGGTGCATATCATTCCGATGCGGCGCTGCAATCTGGATTGCGGGTACTGCAACGAATACGACAATGTGTCCAAGCCGGTGCCGATCGAAGAAATGAAAAAGCGCCTGGATATTCTGGCGGACATGGGAACGTCGATCATCACGATCAGTGGTGGCGAGCCGTTGATGCATCCGGAGTTGGAGGAAGTGATCCGGCACATCCGGAAGCGTGGCATGATCGCGGGGATGATCACGAATGGTTTTTTGCTGAGCAAGGAGCGGATCGGCACGCTGAACGAAGCGGGGCTGGAGCATTTGCAGATCAGCATAGATAACTTGGTGCCGGACGAAGTGTCCAAGAAGAGTTTGAAGACATTGGATATCCGCCTGGAGTGGCTTGCGGAGTTTTCAGTCTTTCAGGTGAACATCAACTCGGTGTTGGGCAGCGGCGTGAAAGATCCGGAAGACGCGCTGAAGATTGCGCATCGGGCGGTCGAGCTGGGATTTACGAGCACCGTGGGAATTATCCATGACGGGAATGGTCAATTGAAGCCTCTGGGTCCGCGCGAGCTGGAAATCTTCGAAGAGATTATGACGCTGGGGAAGCGCTCGTTCTCAAGGTTCAACGATTTTCAGCACAGCGTTGCGCGCGGCAAAGAACACGACTGGCGCTGCCGATCGGGTGCGCGCTATTTGTATATTTGCGAGGACGGGCTGGTGCACTGGTGTTCGCAGCAGCGCGGGTATCCCGGGATTCCGCTGGCGCAGTATACGGATGAGATCCGCCATCGCGAGTACTATACGGCGAAGCATTGCGCGCCGATGTGCACCGTGTCGTGCGTGCAGCAGGTGGGGATCATTGATAACTGGCGGGGTCCGCAGCCCTTGAAGCCCAAGCCCTTGGCGCGGCCGGCGCCGCAGCCCGAGCTAGTGCAAATCGGCAGTACGCGAAGCAATTCCTAATCGCAATCCAATTTCCTACCTGCCACGAACTCTCTAGTTTCTCTCAGCGCACATACCTGGGTGTGATTGATTGACGGTTGGGCCGGGCTTCAGAAGAATGAGAGCATGCCAGACCCAGCGATTGAAATTGAAAATTTGACCAAGGACTATCCGTTCGGGTTCCTGCACCTTAAGAAGAAGAGGTCGCTGGAAGGCTTGACCATGCAGGTCGAGGACGGCGAGGTCTTTGGGTTTCTCGGGCCGAATGGAGCGGGCAAATCAACGACGATCAAGCTGCTCGTTGGCCTGATTTTTCCCGAGGCCGGCACAGCGCGCATTCTGGGGAAGCCAATCACAGATATCGAGATGCACCGCGACATCGGCTACCTGCCGGAGCAGCCGTACTTCTACGACTATCTGACGGCGGCAGAGGTGCTGGACTACTTCGCGACTTTTCATGATTTGACGGCCGCGGACCGAAACGATCGCGTGGCGCGCATGCTTAAGAAAGTCGGGTTGGAAACGGCGCGGAAAATTCAACTGCGCAAGTATTCAAAGGGGATGCTGCAGCGCGTGGGGTTGGCTCAGGCGATTTTGCACGACCCGAAAGTAGTGATTCTGGATGAGCCGATGTCGGGCCTCGATCCGATTGGGCGACGGGAAGCGCGCGACATCATTTTGGAATTGAAGCGCGAAGGGAAGACGGTGCTGTTCTCGACGCATATTTTGTCGGATGCGGAGATGCTCTGCGACCGCGTGGGCGTGATCGTCGGCGGAAAGTTGCGTGGCGTTGGTGCGCCGGGCGAAATCGTCGGGATGAAGGCGCAAGGCATGGAAATCCTGTTCGAACTTTCGGGAAATGGTGCGAGCGGGGCGGCCGTTATTGCAAAAGCCGCGAAGACAGGCGACCGTTACCGCTTGCAGGTTCCTGAAGATGAGTTATACGCGGCGCTGGAACAGCTTCGAGGAGCGGGAGCGAAGATACTTTCCGTGGCGCAGCTTAGGGCTTCTCTTGAAGAGTACTTCATGAACCTCGTTGAGACAGACCGCGCGCAAGCGGCAGCGGTGGAGGTGAGCGGAAAATGAGGCGCGCCGGCGCGGTAGCTTTCAATACATTTCGCGAAGCGGTGCGCGACCGCGTGCTGTACAACCTTGTTTTTTTTGCGCTGCTGATGATGGCGGCAGCGATCTTCGTCGGGGAAATCTCGATCGGGATCGAAGAGCTGGTGATCAAGAGCCTGGGCTTGAGTGCTATCTCTGTGATCGGGTTGTTGATCGCGGTGTTCATCGGCGTCGGCCTCGTTTACAAGGAGATGGACAAGCGGACGCTTTATGCGCTTCTGGCGAAGCCGGTGCGCCGGTGGGAATTTCTGCTCGGAAAATTCGGCGGACTGGTGCTGACGCTGGCGGTAAACACGCTGGCAATGGCGGCGGGATTGTTCGCGGCGCTGCTCTATGTGAAGCATCATCTCGAGCACACGGATGCGGTGCTGCTCATCGCCATTTATTTTATTCTGCTGAAACTGACGCTGGTGGTTGCGCTGGCGTTGCTTTTTTCCTGCTACACCACACCCCTGCTTGCCATTCTCTATACTTCGGCGCTGTACATCGCGGGATTGTTCGTGGAGCAGATGCGGACATTTCACTTCGCCACCCCGAATCCGGCGGCGGAGGCTTTGCTTCGCGGACTTTCCTACCTGCTGCCGAATTTTGAGAATTTTAATGTGATGGCGGCCGCTGCGCACGGACGAGAAATTCCCGTTGCGTTGATTGCGCAGAACACGACTTATGCAGCGTTGTACAGCAGCATCTTGCTGGTTGTGGCCACCGCCGTTTTTTCGCACCGGAATCTGAAATGAATTCAGCGAGTTTGAAGAAATGGATGCTGTTGCTCTTTCTGCCGCTCGGATTCGCTGGCGTGTGGCATTTACAGCAACGCATCGACGGACAGCGATCGGCATTGCATCAAGAGCGCGACGAACTGGTGCTACGCTCTGGCAAGCTGCTCAAGGCGATGAGTCTCGAATACGCGCCGTTGCTGGCGGACATCTATTGGACTCGCGTAGTGCAATACTACGGCGATAAGGCCGCGCGCCGCGATGCTAACTTGGAATTGCTCTGGCCGCTTCTGGATCTCACGACGACGCTCGATCCAAACCTGCTCGTGGCTTATCGTTTTGGTTCCACATTCTTGAGCGAGCCTTCTCCGCAAGGAGCCGGACACCCTGAACTAGGCATTGCCCTGTTGGCGCGCGGCATTCAGGAGAATCCCGAGTACTGGCGATTTTATGAAGACCTAGGCTTCATTTATTACTTCGAGCTGAAGGATTACGCGAAGGCGTCGGCGGCCTTTGCTGAAGGCAGCAAGAATCCGGACTCGCAGATCTGGATGAAAATCATGGCCGCGAAGATCGCGGCAGAAGGCGAGTCGCTTTCGACGTCCATTTTTTTGTGGAACGAAGTCTACGAGTCGACGAGAGACCCCCAAGTGAAGCAAAATGCGCTGACCCACTTGCAACTGTTGCGAGTCGAGCAGGATTGCAAACAGCTCGATGCGCTCGCGGATGAATTTCAAAAACGCTCGGGCCGGCGGCCGGCGCGCATGGGCGAACTTGTGCAGGCCGGGCTACTGCTGCGCTTGCCGGTGGATCCAGCGGGATTTACCTATGTCTTCGGGCCCGACGGCAGGGCAGTGCTGAATCTGGACAGTCCTTTGCTCGAACAACAGCTTCTTCACCAAGACGCCAAGTGAATTTCTCGCGCGGCCTCGCCTATTCCTGGGTCTTTTCCGTTTGCGCCGTAGTGCAAAGGAGCGTCATTTGAGGGTCGATAACGAGTTTGTGCGGCGGGAATTGCGTTAGGAAGTGGAAGGATGTCTCTGGTCCTGCGGCGACGACAGCGCCCAGATAAACACTATGCCCTACGCCGTTGTTCGCATATAGCGGCACGCTGGCGATGAAAGAGTGCGGCACACCTGTTTGGAAAAGCTTCCCGCGCACGACTTCACCTTTATCCGTGTGATGGGTGGAAAACTCCACTCGATAGCGCGGAATGCCGGTGCCCCGGACCCACTGCTCGAAAAACCATTCCATAGAACCGCCGCCCTCTAAATCCATGGCAGGCGTCATGACGCCTTCGATTTCGCGCTGCAAATCGTCGGTGGAGAGGGCCCGGTAGGCGTACTTTGTGGCAAGAGTGTGAAGCAAGGCCACGAAACCTGCATCGGGATCTTTGGCGCCGGGCTGGCGCAGCATTTCGCGCAGCATGTGAATCACCCAGGAACCTTTGCTGTAAATCAATTCCT
>DATDHE010000111.1:0-4765 GCA_036521695.1 Candidatus Acidiferrum sp.
CCACTTCTTCGTCGAGTACTTGTCTAGGAGACGCTGTGTCCCAGATTCGAAGGGCAACGAGATCTTCCTAAAACCCGCCTGGTGGAGCGCTTCCAGCAATCCTTCATCGACGACCAGCCGGTTACTTCGCGTGCGCGTAAACAAGTGAATGATGTTGACGCCGTTGACGTCGGCGAGAGTGAAATTGTAAGCGCGCAGGATTCGAAGAATCTTGTGGACTCTGTTCTTCTTTGCCAGGAACGAGTCGTCATTGATGAATAGGTGATCGACGGTTAGGCCTTTCAGGCACTGGAGTTCCTGCTCGACGCGCTCCAGCGAGTGTAGCCGGAGAGTGGCGATATCACCCGCGACGTCGTTTGCGCGTTCCTTCGAGATATGGCAGTACGTACAGCTGAAAGGGCACCCGCGGGACGTGAAGATAGACGCATAGCGGGGATGGACCCCGGGGGCGATCCAGCCTTCACGCCCGCCCCAGATTCTGCTGATCTCCCAGTAGCGTTCGTTCGGCAGCTTCCGCCACGACGGCATGGGGTACTCGTCGATGTCGAGAGTAAGCCGGCCGACCGGGTTGACGATGGTTTGACCCCCGCGGCGGTAGGCGATTCCCTCGATATCGCACAAAGCGGGCTGCCCGCTGTGCAGAGAAGCGGCGAGCTGGACGATCGGTTTCTCGCCTTCAGACAGAAAGATCACGTCGAACCCGTGGTCCAAGAAGTGCTCGCGAAGGCTTCTGGCATTAACGCCGCCGGCCACGAGCAGCTTTTCCGGAAAGGCCTCCTTAACAAGGCGGCCGACCTCCAAGCATTGCGAGGTCTGCTGCGTGAAGATCGATGTGAGAGCAACGACGTCGTAGTCGGCCGCGACCTCAATCAATCGGTCGGGCGACATCCCGATTCGCGTGAAGCGCTCGGAGATCTGTACCTTGCGATAAAACGTATCTTCTAGGCGATCGGCCGGCGTGCCTAAACTCATGTCCAGAATGTCGGAGTCGAATCCCGCCTCGCGGAGCGCGGCATCAAGGTAAGGAAGGGCCAGCGTCCCGTCGGGACGGATCGTCTCCTGCGCAGTCACCTGCTGCGGAGGGAACGCCAAGAGAAACCGCGGGTGCCGTATCCGTTTCGATGTCAAGCATGGGGCTGGCGCTCTTATTTGTGCTCCTTCGCCTGAAGTAAAGCAGTATATCAGAATCCACGAGTGTCCGGCTGTTGACTTTTCCACGTGCATCAAGCCTCTGAGAATCATCGGGATGGGCCCGTTTGACGATTTTTCGATTTGAAGTGCAACCTGCTCGATGCGCTCTTTCCGGCGGAAATTGGGTCGCTACAGAATGGTGGATGAACCTTGGCCGAACCGTCTTCTCCCAACTCATGGAGTATCTGCCGTCTTACGAATTCCGAAAGTGCGTGGAGCGCTATTGTGGCGACTCTTACCTGCGAGGCTTTTCGTGTTTGGATCAGTATTTGGCTATGGCATTTGCACAGTTGACTTACCGCGAGAGCTTGCGCGATATCGAAGCGTGCTTGCGGTCCGTAGGTCCCAAACTCTACCATATGGGGCTGCGGAGCAAGGTGTCACGGACCACACTGGCCGACGCCAATGAGCGCCACGACTGGAGAATCTATGCGGATTTCGCTCAGGTCCTGATCGGCATCGCGCGGCCACTATATGCCGGCGATCCCATCGGCGTGGATCTGACGCACAGCTTCTATGCGCTGGATTCCACGACTATCGATCTGTGCCTGTCGCTGTTCCCATGGGCCAAGTTCCGCAAGCAGAAGGGCGCCGTCAAGATGCACACGCTGCTGGACCTGCACGGCAATATCCCTACATTTATTAGCATTACCGACGGCAAGATGCATGACGTCAACATCCTCGACGAGATCGACCCCGAAGCTGGCGCGTTCTACGTCATGGACTGCGGCTACGTCGATTTCGAGCGTCTATACCGATTCACGCTCAGCGCGGCCTTCTTCGTTGTACGGACCAAGTCCAACGTTTTGCTTCAGCGCCGTTATTCGCATCCGGTAGACAAAACCACGGGCGTACGTTCCGATCACACCGTCATTCTGACCGCCATTGACTCGGCGAAAGCATATCCCGAGGCCTTGCGCCGAGTGAGTTACCTCGATGTGGAAACGAGAAAGCGGTTCAAGTTCTTGACCAACAACTTCTCTCTGCCGGCGCTCACGATCGCGAAGATCTACAAATGCCGCTGGCAGGTTGAATTGTTTTTTCGATGGATCAAAATGCACCTGCGAATCAAGGCCTTTTACGGCACGAGCGAGAACGCAGTGAAGACGCAAATCTGGATCGCCGTGTCAGTCTACGTCCTGGTGGCCATCGTCCGCAAGCGCCTCGGCCTGGAAGCAAGTCTCTACCAAATTCTACAGATTTTGAGCGTCATGCTCTTCGAGAAAACGCCCATTTTACAGGCACTCCAAGCGGATACCTCCGAGAACGATTTGGCCGGTCTCAGCAACCAGTTGATTTTGTTCGACTTCTAGCCGGACACCCGTGATCAGAATCGCTCCCTGTTCTTCCTTCCGCAAGGTGTTTGGTGTGCGCGAAATAGAAGTGAGGAACCGTGAGTTTTCTTTTTTTGTGCCCTCTTTCTTAAAGTATATAATACTGTAAGAAAAGGAGGCGCTATACCCGACCCACTCCCGCCGCTGGTTGACGATAGATCCGCCATACTCCGGCAGATTTCTGAACTCGGCGACTTCCAGCCGGGTTCCATCACCAACGCTTCCCGCCGCTGCGGAAAGCCCGAGTGTCACTGTGCCAAACCCAGCGATGCCGGACACGGCCCGCATGCACAACTCACCCAAAAGATCGACGGCAAAACCGTGACTCAAAACCTGCCTTCTCAGGCGGCCGTCCGCAAAGCGGAAAGCGAGATCGCCGAATTTCGCAAGTTCCAGATCTTGACGGGTGAGTTGGTCAACGTCAATCGAAAGATCTGTCGCTTGCGACCGGTCGAAAATGCAACTCCACAGCCGCTGGAAAAAAAACGGCGGAAGCCATTCAACAAGAAGTCGCCCACGAAGTAGATCGGCTGCTGCGTATTATTTTTCAGGAGCGCCGCAACAAGGGCGGCCTCGATTTGGAAGCGGTTGAGACTGCGGTCCGCTCAGCCATGCATCAAGCAGGGGCCGCTACGCTGACGCAACTGCTGCGATACGATCCGCCGGATGAGGACCACCAAACGGTTGCCTGTTCATGCGGCCATTCGGCTCATTACAAGGAATTACGTTCCAAGACCGTGCTCACCGTAGTGGGAGCGGTCGAAGTCAGCCGTCCCTATTTCTTGTGCAGCCATTGTTCGAACGGCCACTGTCCGGTCGATATGGAACTCGGTATCGCCGGTTTGGAATCCTCGCCTGGAGTACGGCGCATGGAAGCCGTGGTGGGCAGTGAGATGCCGTTCGCTTCAGGATGCGAACCGATGCGGGTACTCGCCGGCCTGGAGGTCCCCGCCAAAGCTGTCGAACGCGCCGCCGAAGCCATTGGTGCGCAGATCGCCCAGCGGGACGAGCAGGAAATCGGCCGCGCCAAACAATTGGTCTTGCCCCTGGTTTCCAGACAGAACATTCCGGAAATGTATGTGCTGATGGACGGGGTCCAAGCCCCTGTTGTCCCAGCCGAAACCGAAGGCCGAACCGGAAGAACGGATGGGCAGCGCGCCCGTACGCGCGAGTCTAAACTCGGTTGCGTGTTCACTCAGACCACCGTGGACCACGAAGGATGGCCCATCCGCGACGACGATAGCACCACCTATGTCGACTCAACGGCCGCTTCGAAGACTACTGGGAGGAGGCTCGGGCCGCCTAATCTCTCACTTTTACGTCGTGCACCCAGGTGTTTGGGGTTCCGCAACGGGTGCCGGGCTTGCGTGTGTGAGGCAGACGTGAACTAAACGTATCGTTTTAGGGCCTTTCACGTGCAGGCCGTGTCGAGGCATGTCGCGTGCAATCAGTTGAAAATACAGGTAAATAGCTGATCCAGTAGCCTCCAACATTGAACCGGTCACGTCGGAAGTCGCAAGTTCGAGCCTCATCTCCTGCTCCATACCCCGCTGGTTTCAGAATAATTACCTTCTTATCGGCAGCGGCGTAGAGCGACACGTTCTCATAGGAATAGAACGACCCGTTCTCCTAAAAAGACGCTGTCTGAAAGGGAAGAAGCTGCGGGAGTGCCGCTAGAAGATGTCCAGAGACCGTCCAATACCAGGCCACCATGGACCACGGCTTGCACAGCCGCAGGAAGATTCCCTAGTCGGCACCTCATTCGCGAAACAACAAGACGCCGCTTGCGCGCGGGCGCGGCAGAGACAAACATCGAGAAGAATTCCGCTCAGAGCCAGATCGATGCCGCCCGTGCCGTCAACGGCGCGTTTGTTCCGACATCCGTCGGCGTTATCGGTTGCACGGGGCACCGAAAACATTTCTACTGTGTACCCGGCACGCGGTACTCGTCAAATCGGGCTCTCGCGCGCGTTCAATTCGAAACGATCCAGTCCATCCCAGCGGTGGACGCCTCGGCCGCGGGGCGTTTTTTAATCGCCTTTCTGTTGTGTGTGGCCAGTGTGCTCCTAGAACAAAGGCGTAGTACGAATGTAACCTTCTTGCCTTTCCCTTTACCGCCCCCACGGAGGGCCGGCCGCTGATCGAACGACCACCAGCCCCCCCGCAAACTTCCCCGCATGATTCCGTCGCGAGGGAAACCCCTAGGTAGTCTACGCAGGGCCATTCTGCTACACTGAAGC
>DATDHE010000112.1:0-27129 GCA_036521695.1 Candidatus Acidiferrum sp.
GCTTTTTCTTCTCTGCCCCGACTCTGCGAACTCTGTGTCTTTGCGTTATCTTTATTCTTTCTTTTCTCTGTCTTTCGTTCTTCCGCCATCCATTTTCGCATCAAGAAACGAATGTTGCATCCGCCGCACGGACAGTCGTGCCCGACGCGCTAATGTCACTCGTTTCCACCCGTCACTTTCTTCAACTGCTCGATCTCTTTTCCCGTCAGCGGACGAAACCTCCCCGGCTCCAAATCCAAAACCAAAGGCCCCATCCGCACGCGCCGAATCTTCTCCACCAAATGTCCCACGCGCTCAAACATTCTCCGTATCTGCCGGTTCCGCCCCTCAATCAAAACCACCTCATACCACGGATTCTCCCCATCCTCGAACAACCGTATCTTCGCCGGCGAAGTTTTCACCTTCCTCCCATCCTCCAACTCAATCACAATACCAGCACGCAATCGCTCAATCCTCTTCTCATCCGGCTTCCCGCTGACCTTCACCAAATACGTCTTCGGCATATGTGACCCGGCCTTCATCATCCGTGCCGCCAGCGCGCCGTCATTCGTCATCAAAAGCAATCCCTCGCTGGCGTAGTCCAATCGTCCCACTGGATAGACTCTCCCCACACTCTTCCCCAAAATCTGCACCACCGTGGGCCGCCCTTGCGGATCGCTCACGGTGGTCACGTACCCCTTCGGCTTGTTCAACATAAAATAAAGCAGCTTCTCCGGCTTCTCGATCGCCTTTCCATCCACACAAATCGCATCTTTTTCCAGGTCCGCCTTGGTTCCCAACTCGCGCACAACTTCGCCGTTCAGCGTCACGCGACCAGCCAAAATAATCTCTTCCGCCTTGCGGCGCGACGCCACCCCGCAAGCCGCCATTATTTTCTGCAATCGTTCAAGAGCCATCAGCGCGAATTATCCTGCAACGGTAGTCCTGGTGGGGCCGCTCCTCAACGCGGCGTCTTTCTCTCTCTTCCTCTTGTCTGTGTCCTCTGTGAACTCTGTGTTAAAACCCGCTTTCCTTCTTCATCGCGCGAATCTTCTTTTCTTCCCGCAGCACTCTTGCGCAAAGCCTCCACTTCCTTTTCCTTCAACAACCGGTATCTCCCTCGCGGCAATCCTTCAACCGTAAGCGAGCCCAACTCGATCCTCATCAACTTTTCCACCGGATGCATTTCCTTCATCAAAAGCCGACGCAATTCATCCTTTTTCGAATCCCGCATCCGCACTTCGTACCAAAAATTCGCCGCCCGCCCGCGCGTAGCGTCCGGCTGCCGCACCGTCTTCATCTTCAACCCAATTTCTTTTCCAATCCGATCCAAATCCGCCAAAGTCAGCATCCCTTTCACCTTGACGTGATATACCTGCTCGATCTGCGCCCAGTTCTTCAACATCTGCGCCGCCAAATCCCCGTCATTCGTCAAGAACACCAGCCCTGACGCCGCATACTCCAGATTCCCCACGGGAAACACGCGCTCCGGCAACCCGCGCAAACAATTGCGCAAAGTTTTCCGCCCCTCCGGATCAGCCATCGCCGAAACCACTTCCGGCGGCTTGTGCAAAGCTAAAGAAATATTCCTCTGGGCTGCGGTCCCAACGGTCCGCCCCGCCGCGACAATCTTATCCGTCGCCGGATCAGCCTTGGTCCCCAATTCCCGCACCACAACCCCATTGACGCGCACCTGCCCGCTCAATATGAGCTGCTCGGCGTGCCTCCGCGAAGCAATCCCCGCCCGCCCAATGATCTTTTGTAATCTCTCTTGCATTTTCTCTCTATTCTGATTTCGCCTATTGCTACGGTTTCGCCTGCGGGCTGTCAGTCGGTTTCCGGAGATAGCGCGCGACAATACTTCCAACGGTTGCGTAGAGCACGGAGTTTTTTGCTGCAATGACAGACCACGCAATGACCGCCTCGCCAGTGTGCGGCTCAATGTCCATGAGCAGCACGAACAAGAGCGAGGGAGGGTATACGAGAATTGATGTGAAGAGCATTATTGGCCGCAGCCGCGCATAATTTGTAAATTCAAGGTACGCAAAAAGGAAAGCAGCCATTGCGAACCCAAGCACGGCAAGAACGACTTCGAGCCGCACCTGTCTATTCATATCGACGATCAAACCTCCGTGAGTCTCTGCGTCCTCTGCGTCCTCTGCGTCCACTGCGTCTCTGCGTTATCTTTGCTCTTTCTGTTCCAGTTCTCATTCTCCTGCGGCCGTAGATTTCACAACAGGCGGAGGCGGGTCCTCATCCAATTGCCCCGAGGGCATCCCCTCAGATGTCGCTAGCGCCTCGTGTTCGCGAAACGCTTCCGCCTCGGCAAGTTCCTCTTGTACGTGTTCGATTGCCTCGGACGGCGTGCTGTGCGTGTGGTCGTCCGGCGCCACACCTTGCGTCGCAACCGCCTCGTTATTTTCCGGCGTGACGTTTTCACTCGCCACTCGCCACTCGTCACTCGTCACTTCCCCACCGGAAGGCGCCACTCCCTCATCACTCCCCAGCGCCTCGCGCGCCAAAGCCTCAAACTCCTTCAAACTCGGCAGCTCCTCCAAATCGCTCAACCCAAACCGCATCAGAAATTCCTTCGACGTCTTATAAAGAATCGGCCGCCCAATAACTTCCTTTCGCCCCGCCGTCGTAATCAACCGCTTATCCAAAAGTGTGCTGATCACTCCCGAAGTATTCACCCCGCGAATCTCAGAAATCTCCGGCGAAGTCACCGGCTGCTTGTAAGCAATCACCGCCAAAGTCTCCAGCGCCGGCATCGTCAACCGCAATGGCGGCCGCAAACTTTTGATAAATCTCCGCACCACATCATGCTGCTGCGGCTTCGTATAAAGCTTGTATCCGCCCGCCACCGCCCGAATCTCAATCCCGCGTTCCTCCGACCCATAACTCCCCACCAGCTCGTCCAGCGAAGCCTGCACCACAAGCTTCTCTTCTCCGAGCGCCTTAGCCAACTGCTCGATGGTCGCCGGCTCGTCCGCCGCATAAATAATCGCTTCCAAAGCCGCTTTTCTCTCTTCATTCGTCATGCTGAACTCTCTCTTCCCTGCGGATTCCTATGCTCTGTGTCCACTGCGTAAATTCCGAATCTTTTTTTCGTTACTTCTTTATGTCCTTACTTCGTTTCTCCTTTCATTTGTACTCCTCATCAATCTGCTTTATCCCACCCGCCTCATCGAAAATCACATCAAACGCCTTCCCCTTCTTCACCACTATCTCCCCAAACTGTTTCTCCTGCGCCAAACCCACCGCCTGCAATTTCACCATCTCCAAAACTGCCAAAAACGCCACAATCATCGCGTGCCGCGAAGGACAAGCCTCAAAAAACTGAATCAAATTAACAACGCCGTCCGCGCTAGCCAAAATCTGCGCCCGCAACGCCGCAATCATCTGCGCCACGGTAAACTGCTCGTGCTGCAATTCAATCCGCGAAACTTCTTTCCGCCGCTCCAAAACCTGCTGAAACACCTTCACCAAATCCACAAGCGACACAACCAGCTCGCCCTCTGTCCCCTCGTCGTTGTAAAGCGACTTGTCCGGCTTCGACCAAACGTTCTCCTCAATTTGCTGCTTTTGATACAAAAGCTGCGCCGCGTTCTTGAATTTCTCGTGTTCTACCAGCCTCTGCACCAACTCCGCCCGCGGATCGCCTTCCGCCCTTTCCTCCGCTGCCAAAGGATCCGGCGGTAAAAGCATCTTCGACTTGATGTAAATCAAAGTGGCCGCCACATAAATAAAATCCGCCGACACATCCACATTCAACTCTTCCAACTTGTGCAAATATTCGAGGTATTGCGCCGTGATCAAAGAAATCTGAATATCATGAATATTCATCTCCTGCTTCTTGATCAAATCAAGCAAGAGGTCGAGCGGCCCCGCATACAAAGGTATGTTCACCTTGTAAGCCGCCTCCCGCGTCAATTTATTCCCCGGCGTCGCCATTCACTTTCTTTCTCTTCTCGCTTGTCCCAACTAGAAAAACCTGTCATTCCGAGCGTAGCAAGGAATCTGCTTTTTCTTCTCTGCGTCCTCTGCGTCCTCTGTGTCTCTGCGTTTAGCTTTCTTCTTCTTTCCTCGCCACTAGCCACTCGTCACTTCTTTTCCGTAACTAGAACTTCCTGCCTCGTCTTCCCCACCCAAACACTGCTTCCCTAACCCCCTCCATCGTCTTCTTCGCCGCCACCCGCGCCCGCTTCGACCCCTCATCAATCATCTCGACCACGCCCTTCTGATCGTTCTCCCACTTCAGCCGCCGTTCCCGCACCGGCGCAATCCACTTAATTAAATTCTCCGCCATTGCCCCTTTGCACTCGATGCACCCAATCCCCGCGGTCGTGCACCCTTGCCTCACCCACTCCAACCGCCCCGGCTCCGCAGCAGAGAACAGTTTATGCCAGTCGTACACCGGACACACGTCCGGATTTCCCGGATCCGTCCGCCTCTTCCGCGCCGGGTCGGTCACCATCACCTTCGTCTTCTTCCGTATCTCCTCATCCGTCTCGCTCAAAGTAATAGCATTCCCATAACTCTTCGACATCTTCCGCCCATCCAACCCCGGTACCCTCGGCGTCTTCGTCAGCATCACCCCCGGCTCGGTCAACACCTCTTTCCAGCGGAAAAAATCCCCCAGGCTCTTCACCGCATCTAGAAAATTGTTCACACCCTCCTCGGCCGCGGCAGCGCGAAATTTTCCAACCAGAAAAGTCTGCATACTCTGGTCAACAGGATATTTCCATTCTGAATGCAATTGAGGCGCGCGCTCAGCGGCAATCTGCTGCAAAGCATGCTTGCTCTCTGGAAGGAAAAGTCTCTGGCTAACCTCCAGTCCATAGAAAACGTTCACGCGCCGCACAATCTCCCGGCTCAACTCCACATGCGAAACCTGATCCTCGCCCACCGGCACAAACAGCGGAGTCCCCTCGTGGCTGTAAATCACAATGTCCGCCGTCTGCAAACACGGATACCCCAAAAACCCATAATTGTGCAGGTCCTTATCCTTAACCTGCGCCAACGCCTCTTTATACGTCGGCACCCTTTCGAGCCAACTCAACGGCGTCACCATCGACAACAACAAATGCAACTCCGCATGCTCCGGCACCCAAGACTGCTGAAAAATCACCGACTTAGCCGGATCGAGCCCCACTGCCAAATAATCCGTCATAATCTCAATCGTGTTCTGCGCCACCCCCGACGTATCCGCATAGTCGCTAGTCAAAGCATGCCAATCCGCAATAAAATAAAAGCACTCGTACTGGCGCGACTCCCGTAGGGGCACGGCACTGCCGTGCCCGGGTTTTTCCGGATGCTGTCCCTCGCCGCTGGATACGACCGCATTCTGCAACCGCACCCAATTCTCGAGCGCCCCAAAGTAATGCCCGATATGCAGTCTTCCCGTGGGCCGCATCCCGCTAACCACCCGACTCCTCTTCTTCCCCTCAGCCCCTGTCGTCAATCCCGGCTCCTCTTCTTTGTGACCTCTGCTCTCTGCGTTCTCTGTGTAAAAATTCTTTCTCCCGCCTTGACACGCCTTGACAAAGGATAACTCTCATGCTACTATCTACCCTGGTTAATCTAGCGCCCAGTCCCAAAGCCACCATCCCATCTATCGCCTAAGTCCCTTAGAATGAGCGTTTACAGACAGCCTGCAACTGTGGATTCTAAAAGACTTACGGAAAAGCTTAGTCCCGTAGATGCAATGTTTACAAAAAACGGGGGAGGGGTACCTCCGAATCCTCTATTTCCTCAACTTCCTATGCCTCCTCTACTTCAAAATCTCCCGAGCAATGATCGTCCTCTGGATCTCGCTAGTCCCCTCGTAAATCGTAATCACCCGCGCGTCGCGATACATCCGCTCGACATCCGACTCCCGCGAATACCCCGAACTCCCATGAATCTGCACCGCCTTAGCCACCACCCTGTTCACCATCTCGCTGGCATACAGCTTAGCCTTGGACGACGCCGCCCCCAACTTCCCCGGGTGTGCATCCTTCAGCCATGCCCCATGATAGACCAGCCCGCGCGCCGCCTCGATCTCCGTCTGCATGTCCGCCAGCATCCACTGAATCGCCTGAAACTCGCCAATCGACTTCCCAAACGCCCGCCGCGCTTTGGCATGCTTCACCGACTCGTCGAGCGCTCCTTCGGCCAATCCGAGCGCCAGCGCAGCAATCCCGATCCGCCCGCCGTCCAAAGCGCTGAGTGCAATTTTCAATCCCTGCCCTTCTTCGCCCAGCCGGTTCTCGCGCGGCACTTCGCAGTCGTTCAGCAAAATCTCGACCGCCGGCGTGCTCCGCTGCCCCATCTTGTCCTCGTGCCTGCCAATCTTGAATCCCGGAAACCCCGGCTCGACGAGAAACGCGGTGATGCCCTTGCTGCCCGCGTCCGGATCGGTCTTCGCAAACACGATGAACAACCCGGAGATGTGCCCGTTTGACACCCAAGTCTTCGTCCCGTTCAACCGATATACATCGCCCGTCGGCGTACCCAGAGGCGCTCCGCTCCAGCCGGCGTCCGCTGCGGGTGCGAAAGCGGGTACCGGCGACGTCCTCGCTCCGAGCCCTGACCCAACGCGGTGTACCGCCACCGCGCGTGCTTGAATTCCTGCCGCATCCGAACCTGCCGCCGGCTCCGTCAAACAAAACGAGCCAAGAATTTCACCGGTCGCCAGGCGCCGCAAATATTTTTTCTTCTGCTCTTCGGTCCCGAATTTCGTCAGCGGCACCTGCACCGCCGAATTCGTCACGCTCAGCGAGGTAGCCATCGCCGCGTCCACGCGCGCCACTTCTTCGAGCATCAGCACATACGAAAGCGTGTCGAGCCCCGGCCCGCCCCACTCCTCGGGAATCATCATCCCGCAGCAGCCCAGCTCGGCCAGTTTCTTGATTTCTTCCGCAGGAAAACGCTCTTCGCGGTCGCGCTGCTTCACCGAAGGTCGCACCTCCGCCTCCATGAATTGGCGAACCGTATCCCGTATCAGTTTTTGGTGGTCGTTAAGCGAAAAATCCATCGTCTAAGTTGTACGCGCGGTACGCACGATGCTATCACGAGCGGGGAGCACCACCCAACATCGCTTTAGTCAGAATATTTCTTGAATACGGCCTAACAAGGATTGCAGAAACAAATACAGCCAACACGGCTGATTCGCCAGAATGATTCATGAGGAGGCCATGAAAAAAGCGACGACGAAATTCGGAATATGGCGAGCGGGGCCGGGTTTAGTCAACCGTTGTGGAGATGGTTTCATCGAAAGCCCCTCTTGCTGGCTACAGCTTGAAGAGTTCGCGGAGGCGCTTGGCTTGGACCCGGCTTACGGGGACTTCCGTGGATCTTTTGTCGTTCATTTTCAGGATGAAGGTGGAGTTGAACCACGGTACGACTTCCTTGATGTGCTGAGTGTTCACGAGAAACGAGCGGTGCGGGCGCCAGAACGACTCCGAATCAAGCGTGGCGTTCAGCTCCTCCAGCGTGCGGTAGTTCGACGAGCCTTCCACGTCTCGCGTCACAACGGAAATCGAGCCACCGACAAACGTCGCAAAAATTACGTCTTCTGCGTTCACCAGCAAGAGCCGTTGCTGCGAACGCACCAGCACTTTCACCTTTTGCGGCGTGCTTTTCGCTGCGCCGAGTTGGCTTACGAGTTGTTCGAGCCGCTCAGTTGTCGACGTTTGCGTGTCCAGCATTTTTTTCGCGCGCTGAATGGCTTTGGAGATGCGCGCCTTATCGAACGGTTTCAAGACGTAGTCCACGGCGTTCACGTCAAAGGCTTGCACCGCGTATTGATCGAATGCCGTCGCAAAGACCACGTGCGGCATTTTCATTTTCCGCTCGACCAGTTTCTTCAGCACTCCAAACCCGTCGAGGCCAGGCATCTGCACGTCCAGGAACACGAGATCGGGCGAGTGCTCCTTGATCAGCGTCACGGCTTCGACGCCGTTTTTGCCTTGACCGATGACGTTGATTTCGGGAAACGCCTTCAGCAAAAACGCGAGTTCGTCCCGCGCCGGCTTCTCGTCGTCCACGATGATGGTATTGATCGGCATAGACGGCAAATCCAAGAAGCCGGGCTAAATCCCGGCGCTACGCTTCAATGTCGGGTTAAAGCCCGGCCACTACAGTGTATGATATCGCCGGAGAAAACGTACGCACTATGCCGCCCAAAGCCGCCAGCCGCACTACGGCCAAAGTCCTTCGCAGCAAAATAATTTACAAAGGCCCGGTCTTCGGCATTCGCCGCGATGAAATCATCGAGCCGAGCGGCTTGCGCGTTACGCG
Source organism: Candidatus Acidiferrum sp. (assembly GCA_036521695.1). Classification (GTDB taxonomy): domain Bacteria; phylum Acidobacteriota; class Terriglobia; order Acidiferrales; family UBA7541; genus Acidiferrum. Next base: position 8,263 of record DATDHE010000112.1, read on the forward strand.
CGAAGTTATTACGCACCCGGGGTCGGTGGTAGTTCTCCCCGCGCTGCCCGATGGCCGCATTCTTATGATTCGCCAGTACCGCCACGCCACGCGGCAGTTTCTTTGGGAATTGGTCGCCGGCCGCATCGACAACGGCGAAAATCCGCGACGCGCCGCCGCCCGCGAACTAATCGAAGAAACGGGCTATCGCGCGAAACGTTTTCATGTCTTCCTCGACATTTTTCCCACACCCGGTTTTCTCGAAGAGCGCATGCACATTCTTCTCGCCGAGGATCTCACTCCCGGTGAAGCCGAACCGGAAGAAGACGAGAGGATCACGTGCAAAGCCTTCACGCACGGTGAAATCGAACAAATGATTCGCCGCAATAAAATTCGCGACGCCAAATCCATCGCCGGAATCCTGTACTATCTCCGCTTCCTGGTTCGTTCCTGATTCCGTAAGGAGCGTCTAAAGTACGATGCGAGATTCCTCCCCTCGTCCCTCGCTGAGCCGCTGAACCCCAACACCGTGCTGACGAATCCTGCAAATACAACCGAACGCGAAGACGCAGCAAGCCCCATCGGGGCTGCCAGCAAACCTGATTCATTCCCTATTGCGCATCGGCTGCTCTTCACCGCGACGGTTTTTCTCGGAGCGTTTCTTCTTTTCCTGATCGAACCGCTCATCGCCAAATTGATTCTCCCGTGGTTCGGAGGTTCGGCGGCCGTCTGGGCCACGTGTCTGGTCTTTTTTCAATCCGCGCTTCTTCTCGGCTATCTTTACGCCGACGCTACCATTCGCCGCCTCTCGCCAAGACGCCAATCCGTCCTTCACCTCGCCCTTCTTCTCGTCAGCCTGCTGTGGCTGCCCATCGTCCCGCAAATCTTCTGGCGCTCGCATGTGCAGGTCGATCCCGCATGGCGCATTCTCGGTCTGCTCACTTTTTCGATTGGACTCCCCTTTGTTCTGCTCAGCGCCACGAGCCCGCTGTTGCAAACTTGGTACGCGCGCTGCGCCTCCGGCCGTTCGCCGTACCACCTCTTTGCTCTTTCCAATCTCGCTTCCCTGCTCGCTCTTCTGAGTTTTCCGTTTCTGATCGAGCCGCATCTCTCTTCTCGCCATCAAGCCGCGCTGTGGTCCGCAACCTACGGCTTGTTCGTGGCGTGCTGCGCGCTTTCTGCATGGATCAGCCGCGGCTACAATCCGATCGCTCACGCAGTGCCCGAATCGTCGTACGAAGAATCATCGCCCACATTCACCGCAAGGTTTCTATGGCTGAGTCTCTCCGCATGCGGCTCGATGATGCTCCTCGCGGTCACGAATCATCTTTCGGAAAACGTCGCGCCGGTGCCGCTTTTGTGGGTCGTTCCGCTCGCGCTTTACTTGCTTTCTTTTGCGCTGGTGTTTGGCAAGAGCCAGCTCTATTCGCGCTGGTTTGTGGCACGTCTGCTGGCAGTCGCGCTGGGTGCGGCAGGCTACGCGATTTATGATTCTTCGATCACGCACGCCATTCAGATCAGCGTGCCGCTTTTTTGCTGTGCGCTCTTTGTCGTTTGTGTTTTTTGTCATGGCGAGCTCGCTCAAAGAAAACCTGCCGTGCGTTACCTCACGTCCTTTTATCTAATCATGGCCCTCGGAGGCGCTCTTGGCGCGGTCTGTGTCGGCTTGCTCCCTCCGCATATTCTTTCTGGAATTTTCGAACTGCCGATCGTCTTGCTGCTTGCTGCGCTTCTTGCGACCGTCGTTCTCTGGGGCGAAGGCTGGTCGGCGCGAATTTTCTGGGCCTGCGTAACTGCTTCCCTGGGCGCGGTGCTGGTCTTCAATGTTCGAACGATGCGAGATGGCACAGTTGCGATGATGCGCAATTTTTATGGCGCGCTCCGCATTCAGGAATTCAAAATCGGTCTCCAATTGCCATACCGCAGTTTGGTCCACGGAACGATCGAGCATGGCGCGCAATATCTTGCTTTCCCGGAAAACCGCAACCCCACGACGTACTACGGAAGAAGATCGGGCGCCGGCCTGGCTTTGCGATTTTGCTGCGACGGTCCAAAGCGAGTAGGAGTGATTGGCCTGGGCACGGGAACGCTTGCAGCCTATGGAAAGCCGGGTGATTCGTTCCGATTTTACGAAATCAATCCGCAAGTTATCGCGGTCGCGAATGGCTGGTTCACGTTTCTCAAGCAGAGTCCGGCAAAAACCGAAATCATTCTGGGAGACGCACGGCTTTCGCTGGAAAGCGAGCCGTCGCAGCAATTCGATGTATTGGCAGTCGATGCCTTCTCGGGCGACTCCATCCCCGTGCATTTGCTCACCAGAGAAGCGTTTGCTGTTTACTTACGTCATCTGAAGCCGGGCGGCATTCTCGCGGTGCACACGTCGAACACGTACCTGAAACTAGCGCCAGTGGTGAAACTACTGGCGGAGGACGCCGATTACAGAACGCGACTCATTTCGAGCGACGAAGAGACGTCGATGATGGTTTCTCCCGCCGATTGGGTGCTGGTTACGCGGAATCAGGAATTTTTAAACAAACCAGAGACATTTGCTGGCAGCGAAAACATCACGGTACCGCCGCATTTGCGGCTTTGGACCGACGACTACAATAATCTTTTCGAAATTTTGCGCCCGGTGAGCTACTCGACGCAGGCCTCACGCTAGAAATAAGTCGATTTTGTTCGGAAAGTCGTCCATTGAAACAAACATTTCAGTTCACGAACCGCGACGAAACAAACCCTGTGTTCGCTTGGGGTTGCGAGGACTCGCGAACTAATTGTTCAAGAAAAAGTCAGAAATCTTGTACTGAATCGTTTTTATACTCAAAAAAACGTTCTTTTTTTGACACAGGACAAAACAATGCTCTCTTGACTGAATGCCTCATTCTGGTACACTCCGCGCAATTTGTTACAAGGAGGCGGCTCCTTTCGTTTCGAATTAGCCGCCCGGAGAAACATCCAGGTCTCCATGAGGGAGGAGCATATCGGTGCAAGGAACCGTCAAATGGTTTAATAATTCAAAAGGGTATGGCTTCATAGGGCGCGACGATGGTCCAGATGTTTTTGTTCATTACTCCGCAATCTTGGGGGATGGCTACCGCAGCTTGCAGGAAGGAGATACGGTAGAGTTCGAAATCGTCCAGGGACCAAAAGGCCCCCAGGCCGCGAACGTGCAAAAGCCAGCGTAAGAAAACAGGACATCATTCGGCCGGCAGAGGGCGCCCCTTTGCCGGTCTTTTTTTGGGAGACAGTGAGTAGTGGGTTGTGAGTGGTGAGTAGTCGGTAGTCTACGGAGCGGTGAGGCGTCCAATTTGAAGACGGAAGAAGGCGTCGGCATCCGAGCGTATGCAGACATGAGCGTTAGGAGCGCCTGGCTCAGATCGAGTATAGCCTTTGTCGTCGACGCGGATGTGCATGGGTTGGACGGGACAAATCTTGGGATTCAGGATGTAGGCCACCGTCACAGGATCAAACAGCGTAGGTGTTTGCTGGCCCCATTCGTGATAGAGCAGCGTTAATGCATCGGTGAGCGGTGTTCCCTGCTTGAACAGGAAGGCACGCTTGGTCTCGTCCAACTTCAACTGCGTCGAGTCGAGCGGCATCACAAAGAGAGGCACGCCGGAAAGAAAAAGTTTTTTTGCGGAGGGGATGTCATTGATGATGTTCCACTCCGCGTCCGGGCCGCGTTCTGGGCAGAACCAGAGTTCTCCATAGCCACATTCGATCGAACCGCCCATCATCACCACACGCTTGAGTTTGAGGAAAGTTTCTGGATCCTTGTCGATGAGCGAACCAACGTTCATCAGCGGGCCGATAGCAACTAATGTGATCTGGCCGGGATAGCGGCGTATCTGCTCGAGGATGAAGTCCACGGCGTTCGGATGTGCGGCTTTCGAGAAATGGCCACCGTCCCCGTAACGCCGCTGGTTCATCACATTGGTGGTGTGTGTCGGAGTGCCGGCGACGACTGGAATTTCAGTTCGCCCAGCTTCACCAAGCAAGCGGTCCACGATTTTGGCTCTGGCTTCGGTGTCGCCGAAAGTTGTGGAGACGCCGAGAATTTCAAGCTCTGGGCTTTTGAGAGCGAGAGCAATCGCGAAAGCATCGTCGATATCGTCGCCGATGTCAGTGTCGATGATGACTTTCTCTGGCGCCCCGGAGATCTGCGCAGACTTCTGTGTCTGCGCGTCAGCAACCAGGTCGGTGTGCACCGCGAACAGGATCGAGAATAAGACCGCCACCACGGAAAAACGCACGCTGCCCTCCGACTAACGAATCTGGACAATTATGCTTGCGATGCAGAGAATTCGCTCACCGATTCGTGAGAGCGAGTCTATCCCAGAGGACGCTTGGCAACCCCTGATTCTGGTTACGGTTCCTTCCCTATGTGCGGACTCGGGCGGTGGCTCAGTTTCCGATTAACGCTAGTCAGGAGCTGGCAACAATCGAACACTCCTATCGGTGACTCTCGGGAAATTTACGAGAGTCTTATTGCGGCTATTCGTTCGCCAAACACGCTTTCAATCTGTCAAGTCCACCCCATGCCTCAAACAATTGATTCGACGTGGCGAGTATTTCTTCTATTTTCCTCGGTCTCCCATTTCCAGAACGAGGATAAATAACAAAGACAACGTCGCCGTCCTGCCCGCCATGGCGGGGGCTTGAGTCGATGCCCAATGCCTCTGCTAAGGCTATTGATCCCTCGCCGACTGGAAGATTAGGTGCGCTTTCATCCGCTACAATAGCGGCAGAAACTTTTCGGTTTTGAAGGTTCACAACAGTTGCGAAATCGCCTAGTCGTGCATAGCGGAGTGCTTTGGGATGGAGCACGACATACGGAATACTCGCTGCGTCTACATATCGATGGGGATCTCTGGGATTAGCATTGGCGCGGTCATATAGAGCCGTGGTGGACACATAAAATCCCGGAGCCGGGTCCGCCGCGCCCTGGACGACGGGAGTTCCGCTGGTCTTTTCATTATCTGTGACCAGCGCCCACCAGTTTCCTCGATGGCCTGCATGCGCCAAAGCATCCAGTCCGAGGCGGTTGTTAGGGTGATAGGCTCGCGCAGCGCCGTCCGCATCGATAGCGAGCCCCGACTGGTAGAAAAAGCCACGCCCAATAGACGGAGCAGACCAGGCAACAATCTTCTGAGCTGTGAAGAGTTTGCTCTTCTTACAAATCGTATGCGAAGCAGGCCCAGATGCTACTTGAATATTTGGAAACAAGATGGCCAAAAGAAGGATTGCGGGCCCGGATTTGGCAAATGGACTCTTCATCACTTAGGGCCTGAGGACTTGTTGTGTCTGAGATGGAACTCGGGAACCGCCCTCGCTAGGTTTCTTGTCGCGCCATCTGTTGTGGCTGCCTCGTTGTACCACAGAACCTACCGGCTCTCCTGTGCGAAGCGAGAGGACCAAGTCCTGGTCCCTACCCGGACCTTCCGCCCGTGTTCTTCCTTGGCTTATAGCTTTATAATCTGGCGCATGGACAACAAACAGATCGCACGCATCCTCCGCGAAACCGCGCAGCTTTTGGAAATCGACGGGGCCATCATCGGTCGCTACCGCAGCTACGAGAAGGCGGCAGAACTGATCGACGCACTGCCGGAATCGATCGAGCAGCTCGTGAAAGAGCCGGAGAAGTTGGAAGAGTTGCCGGGAATCGGCGAGCGCATGGTGGAACATCTCCAGGAAATCGTGAAGACCGGAGATTACGCGCTTCGCAAGAAGCTACTGAAGAAATATCCGGCGACACTACTCGATTTGCTCCAACTGCAATCGCTGGGGCCGAAGAAAGTGGCGTTTCTGTGGTCCAACTTTAAGGCGGGGACTATCGCTGATGTGGAGAAAATCGCGAAGGAGGGCAAACTTCGCGACCTTCCGGGTTTTGGCGAAAAGAGCGAACAAAACATTCTGAAGGCCGTTGAAGTTTTCAAGAAAACTTCGGGGCGATTCCACATTGATACGGCGGAAGCCGCGGCCGCGGAAATCATCGCGCACATCAAAACAGCGGGAAAGGCTGTGGAGGATGTAACTCCTGCGGGGTCGCTGCGGCGCGGCAAAGAGACGGTGGGAGATTTGGATTTGCTGCTGACACTCGGAGCTGGCCATACTTCGCAAAAACATGTTGACGCTCTGGCCAAACACATCCTTGAGTTTTCTGGAATCGATCAGACGCTGGCGCACGGCGAGAACAAAGTGAGCTTCACGCTGCAGAATGGCTTGCAGGTGGACGTGCGGCTGCTAGAAAAGGAAAGTTTTGGCGCCGCCCTGCTTTATTTCACGGGATCCAAGGAACACAACGTTTCGCTGCGCGGGCGCGCCAACGATATGGGCTTGACGCTGAACGAGTACGCCCTGGCCACGCTGAAAGGAGAGAAGCCTGTCGCGCGCCGCACCGAAGAAGAGATTTACGCGAAGCTGAATCTGGACTATATCCCGCCCGAGCTGCGCGAAAACACTGGAGAAATCGCGGCCGCTGAGGCGCACAAACTGCCGCACTTGATTGAGTTGAAAGATATGAAGGGCGACTTGCAGATGCACACGACGGCCAGCGATGGAAAGAATTCCATCGAAGAAATGGCCGAAGCAGCTCGCAAATTGGGCCACCAGTACATCGCGATTACCGATCATTCGCAAGCCGTGACGGTCGCCAACGGCTTGGATGAAAAGCGCATGGCCGCGCACATTAAGGAGATTCACAAGGCCCGCGATAAGGGGCTGGGAATTCGTGTGCTGGCCGGGGCGGAAGTCGACATCATGAAGGACGGCTCGCTGGATTATTCGGACGAATTGCTTGCGCAACTGGACGTGGTGGTGTGCTCGATTCACTCCTATTTCAACTTGGATCGAGCTGCGATGACCGGGCGGATGCTCGCGGCCATCGAGAATCCCTACACACAGATCATCGCGCATCCCACGGGACGCCTGCTCTTGCGTCGCGATCCGTTCGACTACGACATGGATAAGATTTTGGAGGCGTGCGCCAAACACGGTGTGGCGATGGAATGCAATTCGTATCCCGACCGGCTGGATTTGAAGGATGTCTATCTGCGGATGTGCAAGGACCGCGGTGTGAAAGTGGTCATTTCGACGGACTCGCACAATGCAGGAAATCTGGCGTTTATCCGCTACGGCGTGACGATGGCGCGGCGCGGCTGGCTTGAAAAAAAGGATGTCATTAACACGCTACCGACGGAACAGTTCCTGGCGGCGCTGCGACCAAAACCGGGGGCGGCGAAACAGAAATCAGCGAATGCCAGGAAGGCCGCCGCCAAACGCTAGTCGTCCATGGAGCAGTGCTGTCAGGGGAGGATGGGACTTACCAGATCAGGCGATGGGGCCTTGAGTTTCGTTGATTTGGGCGAGCTAGGCACGACGGGCCGAGTGGAACGTAAGAAAGGGAACATTTTGACCCGGGGTGTCGTACCTATTGTTAGAACGCCATACTACGGAGGCTTTGAGCCATGAAACTGCATCCCAACCGCGCTTCAGCGCTTCGTTCGGGAATTGTCGCGGCTGCCCTGCTCGCTTTGGTCGCACTTGCGCCCCGGGCCAGCGCAACGGACTGGACCAAGAACTACACGATCAGCGGGCGCGCCAATGTGCGGATTGATACGAATGATGGCAGCGTGCGCGTGAGCACCAGCGATTCCAAGTCGGTCGAATTTCGCGTCGAGTACGAAGGGTACGAGATGGACAAGAATCTGCACGTTGAGGCGCATCAAAATGGCGACCAAGTGGAACTGGTCGCAAGGGTTACGGGGCATTGGGGATTTTCGTGGGGTACGCACGGGCGGAGGCTGCATATTGAAGTGCGCATGCCCAAAGAGGCTGATTTGAATGCACATACGGGCGATGGGTCGGTCGAGGCCAGTTCGATTAATGGAAATGTAAGCGTGGAGACGGGCGACGGGTCGATCCATGCGAATACCTTGACCGGAACCATTGATCTCCATACCCACGATGGCAGCATCAATGTGGATACCCTAAAGGGTGACATAAAGCTGCGCACCGGGGACGGCTCGATTGAAGCGCGAGGGTTGGACGGAAAGGTGGATGCCGACAGCGGGGATGGGCATGTCAGGATCGTTGGGCGGTTTGACGCGCTGAATGTCAGGACAGGCGATGGCAGCGTGGATACCCACGTCCTGCCGGGGTCGAAGATGGCTTCTAGCTGGAACATACGGACTGGAGACGGTAGCGTGGATTTGGCGCTCCCGGGCGACTTCCAGGCAAACATAGACGCCAGCACTGGCGACGGGCACATCAGCGTGGGCTTGCCGGTTACTGTCGAGGGGACGTTCAGTAACTCGCAGCTCCACGGGAAGATGAATGGCGGCGGGCAGTCCCTGACGGTGCATACCGGGGATGGTTCGATCCGTCTGAGCAAGGCGTAGGATGTCGTCGCCATCGATGGCGATTGGTGGCCTCTTCGAGAAAACTCACTTTGCGTAGCGCTTGCCAGTACTATTACTGGAAAAATGTGCCTTCAGAGCGACACTTGTCCTCTTTTGGCGACGCAAGTTTGCTCGGTCCATGAGCAAGTTATTGAAAAAACAAAGGTTGACTTTGGAAGCGTACCTGCCCTTCTTAACAGTGTCTTTGAAGGGGGTTCTCGTGGTCGTCGTCCTTCTCGCATTCGCAATGGTAGCTTTGGTTTCCATCACAATTGCCAGCACTATTTCCGGCATGAATGGCCGTCGCGGTTCCTGATCCCGTGCTAAAGGCAGGCAGGTGATCTGCTTTCGGAGTCGCGGCAGGTCCCGCGTTTGGCCGGTCTGTTATCCCTATATCTCTCCTATCGTTCTTCCCTTTCGACGTTTACTCGTTCTGGAGCATAATCAAGCGCTCAAGGACGAGTTCATGGCCATCCGCCCAATAAACAGCACAGCTGCGAACCGATCGCTACAGCTGCCACGTGCAACGCGGCAGACGGGTGTGCTGGGGCTTACGCGCGCGCAGGGATGGGGGATTCTTTTTCTCGTCTACACGGCGCTCTTCGTGCTTTTCTTCGGTTACCACTATCTCGATGACCTTTCCCGCGAACGGGCTGGAACGTTTGCTGTCCGCTTCCTGGAGGAATTCACCGGGGTCTATACGGTATTCCTCCTTCTACCGCTGGTCTTGCGCGTGGCAGACCTTTACTTGTTCAAAGTTAAGGGATGGATGCGTCAGGTTGTGTTCCATCTCGTAGCGGCGGCAGGGTTTTCTTTCTTACACACGAGTTTCATGGCGCTCAGCCGGTGGATTCTGGCTCCTTTGATGGGCCTCGGAAGCTATGATTACGGCATTATGCGGTTCCGGTTTCCGATGGAGTTCTCAAATGATTTGATGGGCTATACGGTTATCGTTCTGGTGTACTACTTCTTTGAGCGGCTGCGGATTGCCCAGGCGCAGCAGCTTGCTGCAGCGGAATTGCAGGCGAAACTGGCGCAGGCGCAGCTCGAAAATCTGCGGTTGCAGTTACAGCCGCATTTTTTGTTTAACACCTTGAACACGATTTCCTCGGTAATGTACGAGGATGTAAGGACGGCAGACGCCATGTTGACGCAATTAAGCGAATTGCTGCGATTGACGTTGCGCACGGCGAATTCGCACGAAATTCCGCTGGCGCAGGAGCTCGAAATCACGCGGCTCTATTTGCAGATCATGCAGAAGCGGTTTGAATCGAATTTACGAGTGACTTACTCCGTGGATTCGGAGTTGGAGAATTCGATGGTCCCTCAGCTAATTTTACAGCCTCTGGTGGAGAATTCTTTGCGGCATGGTTTGAAGGATGGCGGAGCGGGGATAGATATAACCATCGGGGCGCGGCGCGAGAGTGGTTCGCTGATACTGCAGGTCGCCGACACGGGGACGGGGTTTGGAGCGCAAGGCGTCGAGTCAGTGATGAATCGAGGAGTTGGGCTGGCCAATATTCGGGGCCGGTTAGAGCAATTGTATGGCGCGGAACAGGAGTTTGCGATTGCGAACCGGCCGACGGGTGGTGCCGAAGTGACGCTCAGAGTTCCGTTTCATGTGGAGGAGCATCGTATTCAACCAAGCGGTTAAATACGGCATGGCTGGAAGCCTGCGGCAAACCTGTCCCAAGTCCGGAGACATGGACGGGAGAGCTCTTTCAGGGTAAACAAGCCCCCGCCCCTACAATAAGTTACGGTCCGGGGCTTTGAGTGAGATATTTTTGGGACCCGACATTGGTTGGATAGATGACTACCGCGTGCACACTTCAGGTTCTGGTTGTGGATGACGAAGCGCCGGCTAGGCGCAAGATTCTAAGGCTGTTACGCGAGGAACGGAATGTCGAAGTGGTCGCGGAGGCTGGGGGAGCGGAATCCGCGATTGCCGCGATTGAGAAACACAGGCCTGACCTTGTTTTCCTTGATGTGCAGATGCCCGGGATGGATGGATTCGGCGTCGTTCAGGCGATTCCGGTGAAGGACATGCCGCGCGTTGTATTTGTTACCGCACATGATCAGTACGCTTTGCGAGCGTTCGAGGTGCATGCGTTTGACTATTTGCTGAAGCCGTTTGGCGAAGAGCGTTTTCGCGCGGTGTTGCGACGGGCGCGGGAGCAGAACGCGCGATCGAGCGATGGGTTTGGAGCGCGCATTCAGGATCTGCTGCGTCAGCTGGAGCGTGAACGATCTTTTCCGGAGCGGTTGCTGGTGCACGAAAATGAGCGGGCGCATTTTGTTTCGACTCGGGAGATATCGTGGATCGAAGCCGATCGAAACTATCTGGTATTGCATTGCGGGGCGAAGACGCACACTTTGCGCGGAACGTTGGAGTCTCTTGCGGGGACGCTGGACCCGAAGGCTTTTGTTCGGATTAACCGCGGGAGCTTGGTTCGGCTGGATGCGATACGCGAGTTGCTGCCGTGGTTCCACGGAGAGTACAAGGTCATTCTGAAGGATGCGACGGAGTTGCGTTGGAGCCGGCGGTACGTGAAGCAGCGTCCTGAATTACTGAAACCTCGTTGAAGTCGATTGCCGCGAGCGCGGAAGGCCGTTCGTCCCTGAGCTAAGCCCGGTTGTCCCAAGTGCTTTGTTGCTGAATAATTTCTCGCGATAATTGTCACACTATGAAAAACAAAGAACTTTTTTGCTTTTCTGTGCGGGCTTTCCTTCTTTCTTTTTTGTTCCTTTTTCCCGCGATGGTGACGGCACAGACGAGTGCTGATGTCGCATGGCCGAACTACGGCAATGATCCCGGTGGAACGCGTTACTCCACCGCAAAGGAGATTGACCGCGGCAATGTGGCGCTGTTGAAGGTGGCGTGGACGTATCGCACGGGGGCGTTGCCGTACGACGAAGATCTCGATAAGAAGGCGGCGTTTGAAGCTACGCCGATTTTGGTTGATGGAAAGCTTTTCTTAAGCACGCCGTACGATCACGTGATTGTTTTGAATGCGGTGAGCGGCGTGAAGATTTGGGAGTTTGATCCTAAGCTGGAGCATCCTTACGGATTTTCCGAAGTAACGTCGCGAGGCGTTTCGGCTTGGCGTGATGCGACGGCCAAGGCGGGCAAAGCTTGCGCGCTGCGCATCTTCATCGGGACCTTGGACGCACGACTGATTGCGCTGGATGGAGATACTGGGAGACCTTGCGTTGACTTCGGAACCAACGGCGAAGTCGACCTGACGAACGAAGTGAAGTTGCGCGACCCCGGCGATTATCAAGTGACTTCTGCTCCCGCGATCTATAAGGATTTGGTCATTACCGGCTCGTCGGAGGGAGACAATCGGGCGGTGACTTTGGAGCGCGGAATTGTGCGGGCATTTGATGTTCGCACGGGGAGACTTCGCTGGACGTGGGATCCCATTGCGCCTTGGGCTTATCAGACGTCGCCACGAACGGGAGCGGGGAATGCGTGGTCGACGATTTCTGTCGATGCTCAGCAAGATCTCGCATTCATTCCAACCGGTAGCGCTAGCCCCGATTATTACGGAGGTTTTCGCAAGGGCGACAACAAGTGGGCGAATTCGGTTGTGGCGCTGCGGGCTTCGACAGGCGAGTTTGTGTGGGGATTTCAGGTGGTGCACCACGACCTTTGGGATTATGACGTGGCGTCGCAGCCGACACTGTTTGCGTGGAAAGATGGAACGCCGGCGATTGCTATTACGACCAAGATGGGCCGCGTTTTTGTGCTGAACCGGTTGAACGGGACTCCCCTTTTGCCGGTAGAAGAGCGGGCGGCCATCAAGAGCGACATTCCGGGGGAGGAGTCTTGGCCGACACAGCCTGCTTCAACGATTTCACTGGTGCCGGAGAAGCTGACGGTTGAAGACGCGTGGGGCAAGGATGATAAAGAGAAGCAGTTGTGCGCCGACAAAATCAAGTCGGCTCGTTCGGGGGACATTTTCACGCCGCCTAGTTTACAGGGGACGCTGGTGTTTCCGAGTAACGTGGGCGGAGTGAACTGGGGCAGCGCGGCGTACGACCCACAACGGCATTTGCTTTTTGTAGACACGAACCGGCTGCCAATGTTTGTGAAATTAATTCCGCGGGCGGAGCTTGATGCGGCGCGGAAGAATGCGACCGACTCCGACAGGCTGCATGGCGAATTTGCGCGCCAGACTGGCGCGCCGTACGCGATGTTTCGCACACCACTGCTCGCGCCGAGCGGACTGCCTTGCAATACTCCGCCGTGGGGGACGGTTGCGGCAGTCGATCTATTTGAAGGCAAGAAAATTTGGGATGTGCCGCTGGGGAGTTTTATTCCGGGGATGAATACCGGAACGATCACGCTGGGCGGACCGATGGCCACGGCGGGAGGAATAGTTTTTACGGCGGCCACGATGGACAATTACCTGCGCGCGTTCGATTCGGAAACGGGCAAGGAAATCTGGAAGTACGAGCTTTCGGCTGGAGGGCAGGCTACTCCGATGACGTATAGCATCGGGGGCAAGCAGTATTTGGTGATCGCGGCTGGCGGTCACGGCAAGCTGGGGACGAAGCAGGGGGATTACGTTATTGCGTTCACGTTGCCCTGACAACGCGGCGCAAACAAGAAAAAAAGAGTAGACGATTTCAGACTTATAAGGAGAACTGCAATGTAATGGGAAAAACCCCACTATGTTGAAATATCGCTGTCGTGCGAGATCAGCAGTTATGCGAATGCCGAATTGGGCGATACCCCAACGCAAGCGGAACGGGATGCAGGATCAGCAAGCAAATGATTAGCACAAACAACGATATCAGCATGCGGATATTCTTTCTCGCGTCCTTGTTTTTCTTCGTATCCCCGAAGATTTCCGCACAAGACGCAACTGACGGCGGTTGGCCGTATTACGGACACGACGCCGGGGGAATGCGATACTCACCGCTGACGCAGATCAATCACGACAATGTGAGCAAGCTCAAGGTTGCGTGGGTCTTTCATACGGGCGAGTTGCAAGAAAGCAACGGACATAAAAAGCGAAGCGGCTTTGAAACTACGCCGATTCTTGTGCACGGCACGTTGTATCTGACGACGCCCTTCAACCGGGTGATCGCACTTGACCCCGCCACTGGAAAACAGCGATGGGCTTATGATCCCTTGATCGATCGGACTCTGGACTACGGCGATGGACTGGTGAACCGTGGCGCGAGCGCTTGGCTGGACTCGACGCGGGCGGACGGGAAAGCGTGTCGCAGAAGGATTTTTGAAGCGACGCAGGACGCTCGACTCATTGCCCTGGACGCTGCGACGGGCAAACCCTGCGCGGATTTTGGCAAGAGCGGCCAGATCAGCCTGCGAGAAGTGCCCGGCTATCTCTCTGGGTGGTATCACATGACCTCGCCACCCGCGGTGATTGACGATCTTGTAGTGGTAGGATCGGCCATCGATGACAACCATCGCGTGGACATGCCTGCTGGAGTGGTGCGGGCGTTCGATGCACGTTCGGGTGCCTTACGGTGGAGTTGGGATCCCATTCCGCGGAATACGGCCGGCGGCGATGAAACAAATCCGGTGAATGCATGGCGAAGTGGCGCGGCGAACGCTTGGTCAATTATGACGGTGGACCTTGAGCGCGATTTGGTATTCGTTCCCACGGGCAGCGCAAGCCCGGATTACTATGGCGGTCTGCGGCTTGGCGATAACAAATGGGCAAATTCCGTGGTGGCGCTGCATGCCAAGACCGGGAAAATCGCGTGGGGATTCCAGCTTGTTCATCACGATCTCTGGGATTACGACACGGCCTCACCGCCGCTGCTGACCACTCTTAAGCGCGATGGAAAGAAAATTCCCGTCGTCATCCAAGGAAATAAGACGGGATTTCTCTTTGTGCTGAACCGCGACACCGGCGAACCCGTTTTCCCGGTGGAAGAGCGCGCCGTACCGCAGAGCGACGTCCCCGGCGAAGTGGCATCTCCCACGCAACCTTTCCCGGTGGTGCCGCCGGCGCTCGTTCCCCAGGGGCTTGCGGCGGACGATGCTTGGGGGCCGACGCCAGCGGATCGCGAAACTTGCCGGAATTGGATTAAGAGCTTTCGGAACGAGGGCATTTTCACTCCGCCGAGCATAAAAGGCACGCTTGCGATTCCCGGGAACCTCGGCGGTATGACCTGGAGTGGATACGCTTTCGATGCAGAGCGCAGCCTCCTGGTGGTGAATAGCAACAATATTGCCGCCCGGGTACGACTCATTCCGCGCGACAAAGTCCAATCCGACAATGAAGACGGCGAATACGGGCCGCAAAGAGGGGCGCCCTACGGTATTCTGAGACGCTTTCTGCAGTCGGCATCGGACCTCCCTTGCAGCCCGCCGCCCTGGGGCACGCTCGCTGCAGTGGACATGACAAACGGCAAGATTCGATGGCAAGTTCCTCTTGGCACGATGCAAGACTTCGGCGGCGCGCATGCGTCTTCCATTCCGCCAGGATCGATCGGTTTAGGCGGACCGATCGCGACAGCGGGAGGATTGATCTTCATTGCGGGGACGACTGACTCTGCTATTCGTGGCTTTGACGTGGAGACGGGAAAGGAACTTTGGAAGTGGCAACTTCCGGCCAGCGGCAACGCGACGCCGATGACCTACCTCCTGAGTTCGACCGGCAAGCAATATCTGGTGATTGCCGCGGGCGGCCATCCCAAGATCACGGAAGAGTCATTGAGCGACGCGCTGGTGGCGTTCACACTGCCTTAGGTGTGTGGAGAAACGAATTTACCGAAAAGGATCGAGGCCTTTGCGAAGCTTGACATGACAAACAATTCGCTTCGAGCTTCTCCTTCCCAGCCCAAAGAACAATCTTGGTTGGCAAATGGCATGTTGATTGTTGTTGCCATTGCTTTGGCAAAATTTGTTTTTCATTGCTATTTCAACAATCGGTACGATTATTTCCGCGACGAATTCGACTACATGGCTTGCGGCAATCACATGGCCTGGGGATATGTCGATCAGCCGCCGCTCATTCCCTTTCTGATTCGTATCTGCCGCGACCTTCTGGGAGACTCGCTGCAGAGCATTCGCTTTATTCCGGCGCTGGCTTCTTCCCTGCTGGCGGTGCAGACCGCCGTGCTGGCGCGCGAATTCGGTGGACGTCGCTACGCCCTCCTATTGAGCGCCATCACTGCCGTCATCGCGCCGCAGTATCTCTCCAACGGAAGCCTCCTTGGAACCAACTGCCTGGAGCCCAATCTGTGGATGGGCTGCGCCTATTTCGCGATTCTCGCCATTAAGCGAAACGATCCTCGCTACTGGCTCTGGTTCGGCGTGGTTTCAGGAATCGGTTTGGAGGAGAAGTATTCCATCGCTCTCTTCGGATTCGGCATGGTCGTCGGCCTGCTGCTGACCCCGCAGCGGCGGGTGTTTCTCAATCCGTGGATTTGGCTGGGCGGGCTCGCAGCGTTCCTGATTCTTCTGCCGAACCTGCTTTGGAATATTCAACATCATTGGCCTTTCATCGAGTTGATGCACAACATCCGGGCCGAGGGGCGCGATGTCGTTCTCTCCCTGCCGCAATATTTCATCCAGCAGACCCTATTGGTCGAACCACTCACCGCTCCGATCTGGATCACGGGGCTGATCGCATTTTTCTTCTCGGCACGATTGAAACCGTACCGTGCCCTGGGCTGGTGCTATCTGGTTTGCTTCACGGCTTTCTTTCTTCTGCACGGCAAGAATTATTATCTGGCTCCTGTTTATCCGATGTTGCTGGCCGCAGGTGCGGTCGTGATCGAATCCGCCATCGATGGTAAAGTCGCTGTCCGCAAAGCGAGTGAGGGCCTCAAAACGGGCCGCAACTGGCGCGTTTGGCTGAAGTCGGCCATCGTCATCGTTTTGCTTGCCGGCGGCGCGCATCTCGCTCCCGTGGTGGTGCCCGTTCTTCCGCCGGACGAGTTCATTGCGTACATGAAATATCTGCCGATGAAGCTGCCAGTGATGGAGCACGGCCACGAGCGGGCGGTGCTGCCGCAGTGGTACTCAGATCAGTTTGGATGGGAAGAGATTGTGGCGGAAACGGCGAAGGCCTATAACCAGCTCACCCCGGCCGAGCGGCCTGGTTGCGGTATATTTGCGCAAGACTACGGACAGGCGGGGGCGATTGATTTTTTTGGTCCGCGCTACGGATTGCCTCCGGCGCTCAGCGGGCACCAGACGTATTATCTTTGGGGGCCCCACGGTTATTCAGGCAATTGTCTGGTGGTGCTGGATGATTCCAGGGAACGGCTTGAACAGTTGTTCGAGCATGTGGAATATGTGGGAACTTCGGCGGACAATCCTTATGCGCTCGAGCGGTTGATTCCTGTTTATATTTGCCGGGGCGCGAAATTCGGATCATTGGAAAAGATTTGGCCGCAAGTGAAGAGGTGGAGATAGGCCGCGATAGGAGGGCCCGATTAGGCCGAGGTAGATCGGGCACGGCATGCCGCGCCCTACAGGGAATTCGCGGGGAAGGAAAGAGATTATGGACTGGAACAAAGCGATCCAGTACGCGCAATTGGTGAACGCGGCGTATGACGTGTTCGCGGGGAAAGCCCCTGTTACGCCCGGCTATGACCTGCTCGCTACGATCTATGCGAACGATTTGGCAACTGACTCGAATCCGGAGCGTGGCAACACGCGAGTGAAGATGGGTTTGATCCTGCAAGCACAGGATAGCGGAGAAGCGGTTGTGACGATCCGCGGAACGGAGGGAATCAAGGAATGGGTGCAAGACGCGCAATTTTTGGATGAAGCGTTCACATTTGTCTCCGGAGGGGGCCGAACGGAGGACGGTTTCACAGACATGTATAGATCGATGTCTGTCGAGGAGGGGCTCGGCGCCTTGTCTGTTGTGAGAACGCTAGGGACGGTTGGGTGGAAACGAGACGTAAGTTCATTTACGATCTGTGGGCACAGCCTTGGAGGCGCGATTGCGACTTTGCTTGCATTGGATGTGGCAGCGAACGCACCGGTTCCATTCAACAATCCCACCGTCTATACCTATGCTAGCCCGCGCGCGGGAGATCATGACTTCGCGATGAAGTATCACCAGACGGTCGCAACTACCTATCGCTTCGTCGACACCGTGGACCTGGTGCCAAAGTTGCCGGGAATTTTTCCCTACCGGCACGTCACGGACGCGATTTTGCTGGATTCGTTGACGTTGATTCCACCGAGGGTGCGGCTGCAACCGAATCCGCTGTGCTGGCACATATTGTCGAGCTATTTGTACTTGATGTCGTTCTATTCGGGCGGAGCGGTGCTGGATCCGGAAACGGAATGCGCCCCTGCTGGGGCGATTGAAGATATCCTGGGAAAAATCGGAACGGAGTTGAGCGATCAAAAGAGTATCGCGGATATGTTCACCGCATCGCCTCGCAGGAATATAGGCGGGACTGCATAGATCGATTCCATTGCGTTTGATGAGGGACGCGTTGCGTTTGAGCGGCGCGGGCAGCTAAACTTCGGCCATCATGAAACAAACACTTACGATTTTCTTTCTTGCCGCGTCGTTTACTTTCCTTGCGCCAGCTGGGCGCGCGCAGCAACCTAAAGCACTCTTTTACATGACACGCGAGCCGAAATCGGTTCGATCGTTTCTGGCGCATGCGGACAAGATCGACCTGCTGGTTCCCGCGTGGTATGCCGTGGATGCAGACGGACTTGTTTCTGGCGGGCCAAATCCGCTGGTTCTTAAGACCGCGAAACTGCACCACGTTTCGGTGATGCCGCTGGTGGCAAACGGCGATTTTGTGCAGGAAGACTTTCATAAATTGCTGAAGAATGCGGCTGCGAAAGAGAGCATGTTTGCGCAGCTGATTCGCGCTTGCAAAGAGAATGGTTATACGGGATTTCAATTTGATTTTGAGAACGTGCACTGGACAGACCGCGAGGCGCTGTCGGTGATGGTTCACGATGCTGCCGCGGCGCTTCATCGCGAGGGATTGCAACTGACGATTGCTACGGTGCCCAATGCGCCAGGGGAGCCAGGAGAGGGCGGATTCTCGGCGTGGATTTATGAGAATTGGCGCGGGGCTTATGACCTGAAGGCGCTGGCGCAATCCGTCGATCTGATCTGCTTGATGACCTACGATCAGCACACGCGGTGGACGGCGCCCGGCCCCGTTGCGGGATGGACTTGGACCACGGGCAACCTGGACTACGCGCTTGGATTTGTGCCGCCGCAAAAACTATCGCTGGGTATTCCGCTCTACGGCTATCACTGGTTTGCGGGGACGCCGGCCAAATCGGATGATAAATCCGGGGACAAGCCGAACCCTTCGGCGGAATATATCGGCACCGACGACGCGGTGGATCTCGCTAAAGCGTATGGCGGGCATATTGAATGGGATGCCACGGATCGCGTGGCGTGGTTTTATTTTTACCGGGCAGACATGCGCGAGTGGATTTTTTTTACAGACGCGCATACTTTCCGCGAACGCTATACGCTTGTGAAGGATCGCGGGCTTCAGGGATTTT